>MHEA01000214.1:8607-11575 GCA_001805085.1 Nitrospirae bacterium GWC2_57_9 | reverse complement strand
GCGCTAACGCGAATGCAGGGTGGTGCTTGTTATTTGGTATTTATCTTTTTTTCTGGAACACTCTCTTGAAGATGAAATCGACTTTCTTGAGCGTATGGGAAAGATCAAAGCAATCGTCGATCTCCTTGTTGCTCAAATGCTTCCGGATGTCCTGATCCGTCTTTAAGCGCTGCCTGAAGTCCCCGCCCTTCTTCCAGACCTCCATTGCGTTCCGCTGCACATAGGAATACGCTGTTTCCCGTCTGATCCCTTTTCCCACAAGGGCCAGCATGACCGTTTCAGAATGGAAGAGACCTTTCGAGATGGCCATGTTGCGTTCCATATTCGCGGGATAGACAAAGAGCCGGTCTACGAGGTTATTGAAGCGTGCAAGCATGTAATCGATCAGGATGGTGCTATCGGGAATGATGATGCGCTCCACGGAGGAATGGCTGATGTCGCGCTCATGCCACAGCGCCACGTTCTCCATGGCGGCAACGGAGTTGGCCCTTACCACCCGGGCAAGTCCGGAAAGGTTCTCCGCTGAAATGGGGTTCCGCTTGTGCGGCATGGCTGAGGAGCCTTTCTGGCCCTCTGAGAAATATTCTTCCGCTTCGAGCACCTCTGTTCGCTGCAGGTGGCGCAGTTCTACGGAAAATTTCTCGATCGAAGACGCGATGAGCGCCAGCGTGGACAGGAATTCGGCATGGCGGTCGCGCTGGACCACCTGGGTCGCAACGGGCTCCGGCCGGAGTCCCAGTTTGCCGCACACATAGGCTTCGACGGAGGGGTCGATGTTCGCGAAGGTGCCTACGGCGCCGGAAACCTTGCCCACACTGATCACGTCCCTCGCCCGTTCCATGCGTACCAGCGCGCGGCCCATCTCCTCGTACCAGAGGGCCATCTTGAGCCCGAACGTGACCGGTTCCGCGTGAATGCCGTGGGAACGTCCTATCATGACCGTATTTTTGTGCTGAAGCGCCTTCTTCTTAAGGGTCCTGAGGAGCGTGCGGATATCGTTGATGATGATATCCGATGCTTTTTGCATGAGGGATGCAAGCGAGGTATCGAGAACGTCCGAAGAGGTCAGACCAAGATGGATATAGCGGGAATCGGGCCCCACTTTTTCACCGACGGCGGTCAAAAAGGCGATCACGTCGTGCTTCACGATCTTCTCGAGGTCTTCGATGCGCTTGACGTTGAAATCGGCTTTTTTCCTGATAGTGGCCAGAGCTTTTTTCGGGATCAATCCCAGGCGCGCGTTCGCCTCGCACGCGAGGATCTCTACTTCGAGCCAGGCCCGATACCTGTTGTCTGCGTCCCAGAGGCCGCTCATTTCGGCCCTGCTATACCGTGGGATCATTCACGTTCTCCTGCTGTCCGTATTTGCATGGTGGTGTCATGTCTCGACGACGGTTGACCGGCTGTCACGATCGATACCCGCAACCTTCGATATGCGCTCATAGGAGCCGGCGTCGCCCGCCAGGATGGTCATGCTGATCGTCCCGCCCTTGCTCCCTTCGTTTGCCCCCTGCAACAATGCAGGGATAATGGTCTCATAAGGGACGGCCGGGGCGGAAAAACATTCTATGGCAACCTGTTTCACTCCGGCCTTCAGCGAACCGGCTATCGCCTCTTTGGCTGCTTCACGGAGCGATACGGCAGATACCGCAGCGAGGGGGCCGAGGCCGACCATGAAGATCTTCCCGGCCGGCACCTTCCCGCGCGAGGCAAACAGCGCCACATCGCCGAGCGCTCCGCTTATTTTGCGTTTGATGATAAGCTCGGAAAGAGACCCGCAGAGCAGCCAGTCAAGTTCTCCCGCGAGGTTCTTGAGCGGCCTGCTATCTTCATAAAAACCGACGATCAGCGCATCGGTCTCGAGCTTCTTTATGTCCTGGAGCCGTACTTTGACCGTTATGCCGGGCATTCCTCACCCTTAGTCTTCGATCCTGGCCTCGTCGATCTTTCCCGCGACACGTGCAACGCTGTCCAGGATGCCGTTGACAAAGGCGCCGGAATCGTCCGTTCCGTATTTTTTAGCGATCTCTATGGCCTCATTGATGGTAACACTGGTGGGGATGTCCATGCGGTAGAGGATCTCGTAGACGGCCATGCGGAGCACGTTCCGGTCGACAACCGCCATTCGGTCGAGGCTCCAGTTCTTTGCGCATTGATGGATCAGGTCGTTGATCTGCTTGAAATGCTTGAAGGTCCCTTTTACGATATCTTCGGCAAATGCCTTCACTTCATCGTCGGGATCGTATTCCGCCCAGAAATGCTTCAGAATCGTAGCAGAGGGCTTTTCTTTTCTGATATCGAGCTGGAACAATATCTGGAGCGCATGTTCCCTGGCTTTACGTCTTTTCATACCCGATTGACAATACCCCTCTCCTCAATCCCGCAGGGGCGATGAGGTCTGCGTTGCTTTTCCTCTTGTTACGAGAATTGCCGCATGACGTTCGCCATTTCTATCGCGGAAAGCGCGGCATCCCACCCCTTGTTCCCGCTCTTGGTCCCGGCCCGTTCAATGGCCTGTTCGATGGTATCGGTCGTAAGGACGCCGAATATCACGGGGAGCCCTGATTCGAGGGATACCGCTGCGACACCTTTGCTCACTTCCGCGCTTACGTATTCGAAATGGGGCGTCGCGCCGCGAATGACGGCGCCAAGGCAGATCACGGCATTATATTTTTTTGTCTGCGCGAGCATTTTTGCAGCCAGGGGGATCTCGTAGGAGCCGGGGACCTTCATGATCTCAATATCATTTTCAGCTGCCCCGTGCCGCTGGAGAGCATCAACAGCCCCTTCCACCAGCCTGCTGGTGATGAAGTCATTGAACCGCGCCGCAACGATGCCGAACTTGAGACCTTTGGCGGTCAGGTCTCCCTGGATGATCTTTGTCATGCGCCCTCCTGCGTCGGGAAATTCCAAATTTCAAATGACAAATCCCACATAAGTTCCAAAAACCAAATTTCAAACAGTACCC
>MHEA01000214.1:2588-8589 GCA_001805085.1 Nitrospirae bacterium GWC2_57_9 | reverse complement strand
GGAGCTTGGGATTTATTTGTCATTTGGTGCTTGTCATGTGGTGCTTATTTAGACCTTTTCCAGCATGTGTCCGAGCTTGCTTTTCTTTACCTTCAGGTAATTGATGTTCTTGTCATGGGGATGCATCTCGATCGCCACGCGTCCTATGACCGTGAGCCCGTAGCCTTCCAGGCCGACGATCTTTTTGGGATTGTTCGTCAGAAGCTTGATCTTCCTGACTCCGATATCGCGCAGGATCTGAGCGCCCACGCCGTAATCCCTGAGGTCGGCCTTGAACCCGAGTGCAAGGTTCGCTTCCACGGTGTCCTTTCCCTGGTCCTGGAGCTCGTAGGCCTTGAGCTTGCCTTCGAGTCCGATCCCCCGCCCTTCCTGGCGCATATACAGAATGACGCCCTTGCCTTCCTTCTCGATGATCTGCATCGCATTGTTGAGCTGCTCGCCGCAATCACAGCGCTGGGAGCCGAAGACGTCCCCGGTCAGGCATTCCGAGTGGACGCGCACCAGCACCTCGTCCTCCGGTTTGATGACCCCCTTGACCAGAGCTATGTGGTTCATGCGGTCGATATCGTTTGCATAGAGAATTGCGGTAAATTCACCGCCGTGGCTGGTGGGAAGCTTCGTAACCGCCACACGTCGCACCAGTGATTCTTTTTTCACCCGGTAACCGATCAGGTCCTTGATGGTCACGATCTTGAGGTCGAATTTTTTTGCGAACTCGGTCAGCTGCGGGACCCTGGCCATGGTGCCGTCATCGTTCATGATCTCGCAGATGACCCCGGCCGGGTTAAGGCCGGCGAGGCGGGCGAGATCGACCGATCCTTCGGTCTGGCCCGCACGCTGCAGAACGCCTCCAGCACGGGCCCGAAGCGGGAAAACATGCCCGGGCCGGGCAAGGTCTTCGGGCCGGGACTTGGGGCTAATGGCCGTTTTGATCGTCGTGGCCCGGTCTGCCGCGGAAATGCCCGTGGTCACCCCGCGCTTTGCTTCGATGGAAATGGTAAAAGCGGTGCCGAAGGATGACGTGTTATCGGTGGTCATCATGGGGAGCTGGAGCTGCTCGACCCGTTCCGGCGTAAGCGAGAGACAGATGAGCCCGCGGCCGTACATGGCCATGAAATTGATTGCCTCCGGCGTCACAGCCTCTGCCGCCATGGTCAGGTCGCCCTCATTCTCCCGGTCCTCGTCGTCCACCAGGATGACCATCTTGCCCTGGCGTATATCCTCAATGGCCTCTTCTATCGTATTGAACTTCATGCCAAGCTCCCTTAAACACAAATTCCAAATACCAAGGACCAAATCCCTGTGCGGCACTTTGGTGCTTGACGTTGGAATTTGTTTGCTATTTGGTGTCTATCCGTTGCCGCTTATGACTTGGGTCACGCAAATCCGTTCTTCTTGAGCAGGTCCAGGCTGACGCCGCCTTCGATTCGTCCGGACAGGAGCCGCTCCACGTACTTGCCGATGATGTCCACTTCGAGGTTCACGCTGTCGCCGACCGATTTGAAACCCAGGGTGGTCAGTTTTGCCGTATGAGGGATCATGGCGATCGAAAAGCCGGATTTGTCAAGTTCGGCAACGGTAAGGCTGATCCCGTCAATGGCGATGGAACCTTTTTTGATGACATACCGGAGGACGGCGTCGCCGGCTTCGATGAAAATGCGCCATCCGTTGCCTTCTTCGCGCCTGGACCTGATCCGCCCTGTTGCGTCCACGTGCCCGCTGACCAGGTGTCCGCCGATCCTTGCAGAAAGCTGAAGGGCCCGCTCCAGGTTCACCCGGGCGCCGATCTTCAGCTCTCCCAGGTTCGTAACGTTCAGCGTTTCGACAGCGACATCGGCCGAAAAATCACCGGCGGTCATATCAACTACGGTCAGGCAGACACCATTCACGCAGATGCTGTCCCCGATAGCGGTGCCGGACAGCACCGAGGAAGCCGATATCATGAGACGGGCAGCACCTGCTTCACGCTTAAAGGACTTAACGCTTCCCATTTCTTCGATGATACCGGTAAACATGACGGCCCTACTTCAAGAGCGGCAGCAGCACTATCTCGATGCGGCGGTTCTTGTGCTTCCCCTCGTCGGTATTATTGTCCGCAACAGGCTGGTACTCGGCAAAGCCGCTCGCAGAAAGCAACGTCGCGTCAAGACCGCCGGCCTCCTGGAGGTAGCGGACGACCTCGGTGGCACGGGCGGTAGACAGCTCCCAGTTTGTCGGGAACCGCTTTTTGAGCATGCTTACGATGGGCACATTATCGGTGTGGCCTTCGACCTGTATCCGTTTGTCCTTCACATCCTTCAGGATGCTGACGACTTTGTCCAGGACCTTTTTCCCGTCCTTGCTGATCTCAGCGCTGCCTGAGGGGAATATGATCTTGTCTACCATGGTCATGGTCAGGCGGTTCTTCATCTCCGTGATCTGGACCTGACCCTGCTGGATCTCCTTCTCGAGCTTCTTCTGCAGGTCCTGGTAGGTCTGGGTCGCCTTTTCGAGCTGTTCTGCCTTTTCAGCCTTCCGCGACAGCTCGTTCACCTGCGCCTTCAGCATCTCGTTCTCTTGTTTCGCGCTGTCCCTGTCCTGCTTGAGCGCATCCGCTTCAGAGGAGAGGTCCTTCACCTGCGCCCGCAATGTCTCCACCTGGCCGCTCAGCGTTTCCGTTTCCCTGGCTTTCAGATCGAAGGCGGATTGTGATACGCAACCGGACAGGAGCAATAAGGCAAATAACGAAAAAACAAAAGCTTTTTTCATCGAACCCTCCCTATTTGCATATTGTGACTTGCAGGAAAAAGAGCAGGGTTATAATAACTGCAGTGGAGTTCAATGTCAAGAATATTGTAGCAAAGAGAAGCACTTATTCACTTTTCAGAGCACGGAATGCATATGATTTTGCCGTCCTTTACCCGGCCACGAGACTCCATGAACTTCTCCCCGCAGCTCGAGCAGCGAAGTGATTTCCGGATCTTTGCTTCCTGTGGCGGAAGCGATTCAACGGGCTGAAGAGCAAATATATCCTTCTCTTCGGCCCGCAGGATCGCCCCTGCTTTTTCCATAAGGTAGGTTTGCCTCTCTCGGGAAACGTCCTCCCCTGCATCCTGCCGCTTTTTAAGCTCCTCAAAACGTTTATCACCCTCAAAACCGCGAAAATCCTCGGACAGGCGGATCCCCCGCCCGTTCCTGCGATTAAAGAAGGTATAGACGTGCTTTCCATGATCGCGAAAAATAAGGTTCCCCTTGCCGAAGGTGCATCCGGTAATGAACTGGATGGCGTCAACCGCACAGGAATCGTTCTCCACGACCGCGACCAGCTCTTCATCCTGCGGTCTTTCAGCCCCCAGTTCCCGGAGTGCGGCCTTTGCCACCCGGTAACCGAGAGCCAGGCCGGGACAGAGGTGGCCGTGGAACTGAATTGCGTCTCTGAGATCGCTATCGGTCATATTTTGCATAATACTCTCCTTGTAAAAAGCTTGGACATGGATTTACACGGAAACTCCGGGTTAAATAACGGCGGATTTCTTATGATTTACACCGATAAAACCGTGATCTATCAGTGACAATCATATTTTATCGGCATTTTTCCGTATCAATGCCTCCTGATTTTTGCTCAACCTATTCTCTCTCAACCTGTTTTCGGCTTTCTTGCAAAAGAACCTTCACTTTTTCAGCCAGATGAACCATTGGTTCAGACGTAATCCGGCTTTTTCAGATTTTATGCTGTGTCCGATAAAAGGCCGTTTTGTTACTTCTTCTGCACCAGCTTTGCGGCAAGGATCGCTTTCGCGCGCTTCAAATGGCTCTTGACCGAATCGCTGTCCGCGATGGCAAGATGTATCTCCCTGGCGATCTCCTGTTCCCCCGCCTGGCTCGCCTTATCCGCCCATTCCCGGTAGTTCTCCGCATGGCTGTCGGAATGATCGATCCAGTGTTCGAGCATCACCTGCAGCTTTTTCAGGTCCTCGGCCGCCTGGCCGCTGTCCCGATCATGATCGTGGCTATGGTGCTTATGATTATCATGCATGGCGCCTCCGTTGATATGATAATGTCCGTAATGTCCATGACGGTGCACATGGGCACTTTCACCGTGCCGGTGTGCATGCTCATGGATGAGGTTGACCTTCAGCAGCAGCTCCTCGTTCCCGATGATATCGAAGAACGGTCCGTCTGCGGCGATCGTCTGTTCTTCGGACAGGACAATTGCCCGATCGGCGATATCGCCGGCAATGGAAAGGTCGTGCGTCGCGGTGATGATGGTCTTGCCGTGACGGGAAAGCTCGTCCAGCAGTTCTATGAGCCATACCTGGGTCCGGGGATCCAGCCCGTTGGTAGGCTCGTCCAGGAGCAGAACGTCGGGGTCCGTGGCCAGGCTTGACGCGATGGCCACTTTCTTTTTCTGGCCGTCCGACAGGGTATGGGGCGCGCGGTCGCGCAGATCCATGATGCGGAGCGTTGCCAACAGTTCCTCCACGGTCGTGGTTATCCGGGAACGGGAATAGCCGAGTTGAAGGGGGCCGAAAGCGATTTCGTCCCAGACCGTGGACGAGAAAAGCTGCACATCGGGATTCTGGAACACGAAGGCCACCCGTTTCCTGAAATCCTGAACAAACGACCGGTTTTCAAGGCTTTCTTCCGACAAGGGCTTCCCGAAGACATGGATAGTTCCGGAACCCGGAAAAACAAGGCCGTTGAGCAGGGACAGGAGCGTTGACTTGCCCGTCCCGTTCGCGCCGAGGATCACGCTCCTTTCGCCGGCCGGAAAATCAAGGCTGACGTTTTTCAGGACCAATTGGCCGTTGGTATAGGAGTAGGAGACATTCTTGAGCGTGAATGCGTTCATGAATTCAAAATCCCCTTCTCGAACAGAATGAGAACAACGCCGGCAAACAGGACCGCAGCAACCCATGCCGCATCGGCAGGCGAAAGATGAAACCGGTCCAGGGAGCGGAACTCTCCCTGGAACCCTCTCGAAAGCATGGCTTTATGGATGTCCTCGCTCATGTCGATGGATTTTTTGAACGTGACGCCTATCCGGGATGCCGTCCAATGGCGCTCGGCGGCAGGAGAAAACGGGTGGATCGTCCGGCTTTTCCTCGCACGGTACATATCCTGGATCAGCCGCAGGAACACGAAGAGATACCGTTCGGTCATGCTGAGGGTCATCACGAAGATGCGCGGGGCAAAGAGCGACCGGAGGCCTGAGAAGATCGCCGACCACTTCGAGGTGAGCGTGAGCAGTATGGCGAACGCAACAGAGGCAGCCACACGGGAAAGAAACAGGTTCGCGCCCCGCAATCCCTGTTCCGTGATGGTAATCTCGGCCGGGAGCGAATAGGGCCCCCAGGTCCGCGGCCCGGATAATCTCAACAAAACCCAGACCGGATCGCCCGGGGTGACAATGTTCAGGACAGCGGGAAGGACTATTGCCGCGGAAAAGAGCGGAACGAAGAGCCATACCCGCTTCAAAAAGAAGCCCAGCGGCACCCGGGAAAGACCGGCAAGCGCGAGGCTCACGATGTACAGGCCCCACAGGGACCGGGGGTCGTGCAGGAAGCTGATGAGAATGAGGATGAACAGGAAGGTGACCAGCTTCACCCGTGCATCGAGGGCCTGCAGCAGGCCGCGCCGCACGGAGAAAGACTCCGAGAACAGCGACTGCTGTGCCACGTTCGCGACCGCTAAAAGCGTTTTATCCAGAAATCTTGCCTTTGGCAAGGTCAACTCCTGACTGGTAAAAGTGGAAACAAAAACTGAAGAGCGTCTCGCGCAAAGTCGCAAAGACGCAAAGAAAATCATAATAAAAATCCGAGAAACGAACTTGGTGTTGCCTTACTCTGCGACACCCTGCGCTCTCGCAACCGCTGGGTGCGAGAACCCTAAACGCCATCATTAAAAATGCGGCAGGGCTTGGCGGCTCGCGTGCCCAGCGTCTACGAGCGCTCCGCGAGTGCAGGGTATTGCGCGAAAAAAAATCCTTCCCTTTTAGGAGAGTTGCTCATACCGAATATGG
>MHEA01000214.1:264-2581 GCA_001805085.1 Nitrospirae bacterium GWC2_57_9 | reverse complement strand
TACAGAAAAAAGGCCCTTCAGCTCTATTGCTGCCGGTTCTTGCGTCCTGCCCACATTGCAAGCAGATAGGCAAGGCCGGCAGTCACTGCCACGCCGATGACGGCGGTCAGCATATATCCGAGACTTTCCCCGAACAGTCCCCTTCTCGGGCCGGGAACGGAATAATCAGGCATGGGCGAGGACCAGAGGCGGGACAACTTCTCCATCCCGGCCGGTACGTATCCGATCAGGTCGCGCAGTTCCTCCGCGCTCCATTCTCCCCAGGCTCCTCCTGCCCCGAACAGAGCGGGAATGATCAGACCCAGCGGCGACAAAAGCGCGAGAACCGCGATGCCGATCCAGAGTTTACTGACGGTCTTCATCCTGTCCCTTCCCTGCCGTTTTACAGCCTGAGCATCTCCGGTTCATGCTTCTGAAGATAGCGCAGCACCAGCGCAGTGATGACAGCTTCCACCACGCCGAAAAGAAATACATGCTCGAGAAGCATGGCCGGGATCGTGATCGTGAGCGGGTAGGGCGAATACAACGGCTGCCCTTCGGGAGATCGTTCGAGCAGCGGCTGGACGCCGAGCTCGACCGCCGTAAGCAGGGCGGAAACATTCAGGCTTAGGTAGGCCGCGATGGCGGCTGCAACAAGCCTTCTTTTGCTGCGCACATCCGACCCTGCAGCGATCACCCGATAGATTCCCCACCCGGCCAGTCCGCCGGCAACTGCTATATTAAAACAATTCGCGCCCAGCGCCGTGATCCCTCCATCCCCGAAGAGGAGCGCCTGTATGACGAGGGCCACGGAAACGGCAATGATCGTGGCCCAGGGCCCGAGCAGAACTGCAATGAGCGTAGTCCCTGTCGCATGCCCGGTGGTGCCGCCGAGCACCGGTATATTGAACATCATGATAACAAAACTGAAGGCGGCGCCCAGCGCGAGATACGGCGCCTGACGCGACTTGAGCGTCCTGTTCAGTTTCCAGGAGGCATAGCCCCAGAACGGAGCTGTTATGCCGAACAGGGTGCCGTAGGTTGCAGGGCCGAGATAACCGTCGGGAATATGCACTCGCCGTCTCCTTATGAACGAACCGTTAGAATCGATGCGTGACGCCGGGCAGGACCGACCAATCTTTTTCCGAAGCATTCAGCCCGGCCTTTAGTCCCAGGGACAGTTCCAGGTCGTCGTTTACGGAATAGACCATCCCCCCGAGCAGATAGACCGGCTCTTCGCGGGACGTCTTGTCCCTGTTGGTTACTATGCCCATATCAGCGCCCAGTACGAGATTTTTTACTACTTTGAAGGTAACCGCCGCTGACGCCTGCCACAAGTCCTTCCGTTCATCCGGTTCGTTCTGGTTGCGCAGATAGCCGAAGTCGGCATGAACCGTCCAGGGTCCCTCCACCTTCGTCATGATCACGATAGTTCCATAACCCGTTTCCCCGGACCCCAGCCCTTTTTCTTCATTTCCCGTCGGGATAATGAGGAATGGCTTGATGCCGATGCTCATGCCTTCTCTTTCATAACAGCGCCATTTCATCCCGGCTATCGAATCCGCCGCACCGTTCTCTCTTACGGTGCCCGCCCCTTCCTCCTCAGCGGAATACCACACATAAGGAACGGCGATAAAAAGGTCGATCTGATCCATCACTCCGTAGGTCAGGGTCGGAACAAGCCCAGAGCCTGATTCTTTTACGATGATCCCGGATGTCGTTTCCTTTTCCCTATTATACTCCCCTGCCGCCTCGATCTGAAATTTACCCGCCCCCTGGGTCCCCGTATCGTCCGTAATGAAGGGCAGAGCAGCCCGTGCCGATGCCGGCCACAGCCACAGGACGCAGCAAATGATGATCAACCCTTTCCGTTCCTTCATGACGCCCCTTTTGAGCATTCGGAATGAAGGTCAAACCAGCTCTTTTCCCGTCGTGGTCATGGCCAGTTTGCCGTGCTTGACCCCCTTGGTGCCGATCAGCCTGTCGGCGATCTTCCTGATATCCTGGCTCTTTCCTTTTACCACGAGCACCTCAAGGCAGTTGTGGGCGTCGAGGTGCACATGGAGGGCCGATATGATCTGGTGAAACGAGCGGTGCTGCATGTCGTTGAGCGCGTGATCCAGCTCCCGGGTATGATGGTTGTAAACGATGGTTATGGTGCCGACCGTTTCCTGCTCGCCCGTCTCCCACTCGTCCTCGACCAGCATGTCCCGTATCATGTCGCGTATCGCTTCAGACCTCGTGGTGTAGCCTTTACGGCCGATCAAGGCGTCGAATTTTCTGATAAGCTGATCGTCGATGGACACTCCGAACCGGGTTATACCGGCCATAGCAATGC
>MHEA01000214.1:0-147 GCA_001805085.1 Nitrospirae bacterium GWC2_57_9 | reverse complement strand
GTATGAAATCGGCAATCGATAATCCATCAGGAATGACCGAAATTTTTAGAGCAGCTATCCTAAGGAGGATTCAGATGAAGAAGGTTATTTTAGCAGTTCTTCTGGTGTTCATTACGGCAATGCCGGTCATGGCAAAGACCGAGATCA
>MHEA01000213.1:11480-12183 GCA_001805085.1 Nitrospirae bacterium GWC2_57_9 | reverse complement strand
GTTGGCAAAAAAAAGATTGCTTCTGCTCATGGCAACCGTATACCCACCGGTGCCCGTGCTGCTCGAAACCGTGCCTGAAAGCTGGATCACCGGCTGACTGTCTCCGCCACCCCCGCCGCCGCTGCAGGCGTGGATCATTATTCCCAGTACCGCAACGAATATGATGCTCAGAACCACGTGGAACCACTGTTTTTTCATAAGCCTTGTCCTCCTGTTTGTAACGGTTTGATGATCTTTAAATGGATCGAGGCCGGGCCAGAGATGCAGACCGCGCACCATTAAACAATACTAAAGTTGTCTATGTGCGTCAAGAAAACAGATGGGGTATTTTCAGGGTATCAAGCGATGTGAAATATCAATAAAACAATTAGTTGCAAAAGTTATTAATCCGGGACAATCATCGGAAAAAGGGGCTGATCCCTCCCTGGCAGACGGAGCGGGCCGGGAGGGATCTTTGTTTCCGTTGCTGCTACTCTCACATGCTGGAGCCGGCCGTCCCGCGGAGCTTGACCAGGAGCATGCTCGACATCTTGAACTTCAGCGCTTCTTCCTGCCTGACCTTTGCGTAAAATTCGCACTGCTCGCAGTTCTGGAACTTCTTGGCAAAAGAGCCCTGCACTTCCCCACCGCAAAAAGTACCGGCCAGCACCCAGCATGTCCGGCCCGAGTTCTGTCCGCCATGCATGCCATCGAGCCGCCGCTC
>MHEA01000213.1:11327-11469 GCA_001805085.1 Nitrospirae bacterium GWC2_57_9 | reverse complement strand
GGCAGGTGCCCAGTTCCTTCACCTTGCTGCCGCCGACCTCTCTGCCGCACCGTTTGAACTCCCAGCAGTTCAGTTTCTTCACGAAATTCCTCCTATTCTTATATGCCCTGGATTTGATCGCTTCAAACGAGGCTGATCAATT
>MHEA01000213.1:5094-11161 GCA_001805085.1 Nitrospirae bacterium GWC2_57_9 | reverse complement strand
GATAAGCTGGAGAGACGCGACGTCATCCTGAACGCGGCACTCGACCTCCTGGCTGGGGCCGACTATCACGATATCAGCATTGCGCAGATCGCGAAGAAAGCCGGACTGGCGAAAGGCACTATCTTCCTCTACTTCCAAACGAAAGAAGATCTTTTCCTGCAGCTCCAGATGCGGGAGTACCGGCCCTGGTTCGACGAGATCAACCGGCGGCTGAGCGCATTGTCGGAAAAAAAGCAAGCGGCCGGCATTAACGTATTTGTCGAACAGACAGTATCTTCTTTGCAGAAGCATCCGATGATGGCCCATATGGCCCCTATTCTTCACGTGGTCCTGGAACGCAACATAAAGTACGCGACCGCATCTGAATTTAAGTATTTTTTACTGCATGAGATACGCAGGACCGGCGCCTTGATCGAACAATGCCTGCCCTTTCTGAAAAAGAACGAAGGTCAGGTCTTCCTGCTGGACCTCCAGGTGCTCCTTATCGGCGTCATCCA
The DNA here is from genome assembly GCA_001805085.1 of Nitrospirae bacterium GWC2_57_9. GTDB lineage: Bacteria > Nitrospirota > UBA9217 > UBA9217 > UBA9217 > MHEA01. The sequence goes on along the minus strand of MHEA01000213.1, from coordinate 10,664 downwards.
GCTCTCCCGTCCGGCTCCCGTCGTAAAGCAGGTGATCGAAAAAGAAAGAATGGATATCTTCAAGATCGATTTCGAAAAGAAACTGAAGGAAATGCTGCTCGCCTTGCTTTCAGGCCGCAAGGCCCTGCAGGAGTGAGGCAGCTCTTTTTTTTGCCATTCAAATGACCAATGGTCATTTAATTCTAATAAGGAGGGACAAGATGACAAATCATTCAGCAAGCAGAAAGAGAACAGTACTGATAACGGGAACCACCAGCGGTATCGGACAGGCATTGAGCGAAGTCTTCGCCGCGGAAGGCTTTGACCTTGTGCTGGTTTCAAGGAATGAACAGAAACTGAAAAGTCAGGCAGGCTCCCTGAAGGAGCGGTACGGCGCAGCGGCCGTGACGATCGCAAAGGACCTTGCAGACCCGAAGGCGCCGGCCGAGGTCTTTTCCGCGATGCAGGAAAAGGGAATCGCCGTCGATGTTCTCGTGAACAATGCCGGATTCAACGAAAGCGGGCCTTTTTCCGAGACCAGTATCGAGAAAGAGCTGCAGCTCCTGCAGGTCCATGTTGCCGCTCTTACGCACCTGACAAAGCTTTTTTTGCCGGCCATGCTCCGGAACGGGTACGGGAAGATTTTGAACCTCGGTTCGACCGGTTCCTTTGCCCCCTGTCCCCTGGATGCCGTTTATTGCGCTTCCAAGGCTTACATATTGAGCTTCTCACATGCGCTCCGGGCCGAGCTGTCCGGAACGGGAGTATCCGTTTCCACCCTGTGTCCGGGCGCAACAAGAACGGAATTCGCGAGAAAAGCGCATATGGAGTCGGCCCTGCTCTTTCGCCGGTTTACCATGGATCCGGAGACGGTTGCCCGGATCGCCTATCGAGGGCTCATGAAGGACAAAAAAGCGATAATCCCCGGTCTGTATAACCGCATGCTCGTTTCCTCTATCCCCCTTACGCCCGGCTTTATCCTGGATCGCGTGTCGAAACTTCTTCTCAGAAGGAATGCTACCGCGTAAAATCTCCTTTCTCGTGATCGAAGTCACATACAAAAAGTTAAAAGGAACGTAATAGTATGGTCATAGAAAGATAACGATAATACTCAACCATCCGTGAGGATGGGGCGGAAAGCCTTCAGGATCTCGTTGAGACAGCCGGGTTGCCGAATTATCTGGGATGTTACTTGGATATCGGGGGCCCGGCTTTTTTGTTCACAGGGCTTCTCTCAGGCAGGTGTTGCAGCAGATCAAGAGACAGGATGCGGGATGCCTTCGGCTTCGGCCGATACTTTTTGTGAATGAATCGAGAAGGAGGTCTTGAATGAGAAAAAGTTTTGGCGGTATTACGAGCATCATGCTGGTGTGTGCGCTAGGAGTGACACTCCTGGTTTCCGGATGCGGAGGCGGAAACAGCGGTTCGACTGGTTCCAATACGATCGTGACCGGAGTTGCCGCTACCGGCGCCCCCCTTTCCGGGACCGTGTCCCTGAAAGATTCCTCCGATGCCGCCCGGGAGATCAACACGGCGACGGCCGCGGACGGTTCCTACGCCTTTGACGTGACCGGGCTCGCGGCCCCCTTCATGCTCAAGATCGAATGGACCGACGGTTCCTCTTCCCGGCAGATGTACTCAATGGCAACGGGCCCGGGAACCGCCAATATCAACCCGCTGTCGAATGCGGCTGTGGCTGTGGCGGCACATATTTCGGATCTGACTTCTCTTTACAAGTCCACCGATTCGATTACTTTCAAGACCATAGCCAAAAACATTCCCGCAGCCGTCGACAGTCTGAGGGCAAAGCTCTCGCCGCTCTTTGAACAATACAAGACAGCTCAGGACCCGATTACCGATACCTTCAGGGCCGATCATACGGGCATGGATAAAATGTTCGATGAGGTCACGATCGAGGTATCGGGCGGGAACATCGCGGTGATGAATCACACGGGGGGAATGATCTTTTCAGCGCCGGTAGCGGACGTTCCTGCCGGCACCTTCCATCCCGAAAACATGCCGGGAATGCCGGGAACAGGTCCCGCTCCTGCTCCGGCACCTGTTCAAGACGGCGCGCTGCTGTATAGCACCAACTGCAGCGGGTGCCACGGTAGCCTTGCGGTAACCGGCAAACGGGGCGCGACAGCGGCCAGGATCCAGGCAGCCATCACGGGCAAGATCGGCGGGATGGGAGGTCTCTCGACGCTCACCGCGGCGCAGATCCAGGCGATCGCCGATGTACTGGCAGCAACACCTTCCCCTGCTCCGGCACCGGCAGACGGCGCAACGCTTTATAACAACAATTGCCGTGGATGCCACGGCACACTTGCCACGAGCAGCATGCGCGGAACAACGGCTGCGAAGATCCAATCCGCCATAACCAACAACACCGGCGGAATGAAGATCCTCTCGACCCTGACCGCAAGCCAGGTACAGGCGATCGCTGATGCATTGGGAACGACCGCGCCGATACCAACTCCGACTCCGACACCGACTCCGACGCCGACCCCCGCCCCTACACCGGCGCCGACCCTCGATGGAGCGGCCCTGTACACCACAAACTGCGGCAGATGCCACGGCTCTCTCGCAACGAGCGGCAAGCGGGGCACCACGGCTGCGAAGATCCAGACCGCCATAAACAACAACGCCGGCGGAATGGGAAGCCTGTCGAACCTGACAGCGCTCGAGGTCCAGGCGATTGCTAATGCACTGGGAACGACGCCGACCCCAACACCAACTCCGACTCCAACTCCCACGCCGACCCCCACGCCTACACCGACAGTTGACGGCGCAGCCCTGTACACCAACAACTGCGGCGGATGCCACGGCGCTCTTGCAACAAGCGGCAAGCGGGGCACCACGGCTGCGAAGATCCAGTCCGCCATAAACAACAACGCCGGCGGGATGGGAAGCCTCTCATCTCTCACGGCGACCCAGGTGCAGGCTATCGCGGATTCCTTGTCCTCGACCGCCCCTGCTCCGGCCCCTGCCCCCGCGGATGGGGCCTCTCTCTACGCCACGTATTGCGGTTCCTGTCATGGAACGCTGACCAGGAGCGATGTACAGGGGGCGAGCGCCAGCAAGATCCAGAGCGAGATCAGCGGGACAAGGCAGATGAACTCGCTGTCGGGCCTCACATCCACCCAGATCCAGGCGATAGCGAACGCCTTGTAATAGACCGAAAGCGTCTGGAAACAAAAATTAAGGGGACCTGCACCAGGCAGGTCCCCTCTTTTCTTTCTTTTCTCTGGTACGAAAAACTTGGCCCGATCCCGGTCGGCGCTCCGCCTATTCCTCTTCCTCGGATCCCTCGTCCTCTGCAGCGCCGAAAGGCCCTTTGATGCCCAGTTCCTTGATTTTCTTCCGGAGGGTGTTGCGGTTGATGCCGAGCAGGTTCGCCGCGCGCACCTGGTTGCCTTCCGTTTTCTTCAACACGAGCGTGATCAGCGGTTTTTCTACGCGCTGGATCACGAGCGAATGAATATCGCCGGTCTCGAGCCCGCCCATGCGATCCACCAGGTCGGCGAGTTTCTCTTCCAGGAAGTTCTCGAAGGAGAGGCCCACGCCGTGGCCGGGTTTGAAGATCTGGGGCGGGAGCGCGTCGGGAAAGATCTTGTCGCCCGGCGAAAGCGTGATCGCCCGCTGGATCGCATTCTCCAGTTCGCGCACGTTCCCGGGCCAGTCATAGGCGCGCAGGACCTTGAGCGTCTCGGGGGTAAGCACCCTGGCCTTGCCCGGCGCGGTCTGGTGTTTCTGCATGAAAAAATCGGCGAGCGGCGGAATGTCGTCCTTGCGCTTCCGGAGCGGCGGGATGTTGATCTGGATCACGTTCAGCCGGTAGAAGAGGTCCTCGCGGAACCTCTTTTCGCGCACAAACTTCTCGAGGTTCCGGTGGGTCGCCGCTATGACCCGCACCTCGGTCTTGATGGCTTCCGTCCCGCCCACGCGTTCGAACTCGCGCTCCTGCAGGACCCTGAGCAGCTTTCCCTGGAGCGGCAGGTTCATATCGCCGATCTCGTCCAGGAAGAGCGTGCCGCCCGCGGCCGCTTCGAACTTTCCGATCTTGCGCGCCACGGCGCCCGTAAAGGAGCCCTTCTCGTGACCGAAGAGTTCGCTTTCCAGCAGCTCCGACGGGATGGCCGCAGAGTTCACGGCCACAAAAGGCCTGCCCGCGCGCTTGCTGTGATAATGGATCGCCCGGGCGACCAGTTCCTTGCCCGTGCCGCTCTCGCCGTGGATCAGGACGGTGGCGTCGCTCTCGGCGACCCTGCCGATGGTCTTGTAGATCTCCTGCATCGCGGACGTGTTCCCGACCAGCCCGCCTTCGTACTTCTCGCGGACCTCCGCGCGGAGCACGTTCACCTCGAGCGACAGGCGACGCACATCGATCGCCTTCCGCACCAGGATGTTCACCTCGTCGAGATCGAAGGGCTTGGTGATGTAATCGAAGGCGCCGCGACGCATGGCCTCGATGGCGTTCTGCATGGTCGCCTGTGCCGTCATGATGATGACCGAAACGGCGCTCCCGCCGGTCTGGATCTGTTCGAGCGCCTCGAACCCGCTCATGCCCGGCATGCGGATGTCCATGAGCGCGACCGCGATGTCGCCCTCGCCGATCCGCTCCAGGGCCTCCGCCGCGTTCTTCGCCAGCGCCGTCTCCATCCCGTCCTTTTCCAGGGACTTCTTCAGCACCCAGCGGACGCTTTCGTCGTCATCGACTATCAGTACTTTTTCATTTGACATAAAAGACCTTAAAACAAAACGTATCTCGCGCAAAGGCGCCAAGACGCAAAGAAAGACAAAAGGTGCTTTGCTTTAACCTTCGCGACTTTGCGGCTTTGCGCGAGGCGCTGTTGCCTTTCTTCTTCACTCTGCTCATCCCGCCAGCGGCAGGTAGATGCTGAACGTCGTTTCTTCCATCTCCTGGCTCTCGACGCGGATCGTGCCGAGGTGTTCCTGTACGATCTGGTAGGACAAGGCCAGCCCGAGGCCGACGCCGCGGTCCTTGGTCGTGAAAAAGGGCGTAAAGATATCGGCCAGATGCTCCTGGCTGATGCCGGCGCCGGTGTCGCTCACCTTCACCACCATGAGCCGCAGCTTCTTGCCGTCGGCCTGCACGCTCGTGAACTGGTCGGACATCCGGGTGACGACGGTCAGTTTGCCGCCTTTCGGCATTGCCTCGATCGCGTTCCGGATGATGTTCAGGAACACCTGGACGAGCTGGTCCCGGTTCCCCAGGACATCGGGCAGGCTCGGATCGTAGAGGCGGGTCAGGACGATGTTGTTCTGGCGCGCATTCTCCTCATGCAGGGAGAGCGTGTGGTCCAGGATGCTGTGGATGTTGCACCCTTTGAGCTCGAGCGGTTTCAGGCGGGTGAAATCGAGGATCCCTTCCAGCACCTTGTTCAGCCGGTCCGCCTCCTTCAGGATCACATCGAGATACTCGATCTGGTTCCTGCCGTTCTCAAGTCTCTTGCCGGCACGTTCCGCCGAACGGAGCTCGGATTTCATGAGCTGGGCCGCGCCGCTGATGCCCACCAGCGGGTTCTTCACTTCGTGAGCGATGCCTGCCGCGATCATGCCGAGCGTCG
>MHEA01000213.1:1611-5037 GCA_001805085.1 Nitrospirae bacterium GWC2_57_9 | reverse complement strand
GGATCGTGAGGATCACGCCCGTGGGGCTGCCGTTGTTGTCCTCGAGCACGCTCGTGACGAAGGCCACAGGCCGGGGCGGCTGGTATTTGACGAAGAGCTCCGCCTCGTAATCGGAATAGGACCGCCCCGAGGACAGCGTTTTCGCTATCTGACCGACCACGTTCTGGTTGTCTGCGAGCACGGAACCGACATATTTGCCGCGCGCATCCGCCGCAGCGATCCCCGTCATCTCCTCGGCTGCCCGGTTCCAGATAAGAACGATCCCGTTGGCATCGCTCACGACAATCCCGTCAATGAGGCCGGTAAGAATGTCGGCGGTCAGATCCTGTATCCGCGGCGAAAGAGTACCCATGTTTGTATTGATATCACAATATATTTGAGTATTCAAGGGAATTCCTGTACAATTCGAGTGCGGAATGCGGAGTGGCGAGTGAAGAGCAAATCCTATTTTTGACTTTCACTCCGAACTCCGAACTCGACACTCGCAACTCTCTTTATGTGGGACCCCCGTCTCCTATTCGTTGCCTTTGTATGGGCAATAAACTTCGCCTTCGTCAAATACGCCCTGACGGACTTTACACCTCTCAGCTTCACGGTTGTCCGGTTCGCCCTCGCATCGCTGTTCCTGATCGTGGTCATGCTTGCGGGACGGGAGCCCTTCGCCGTCGAACGCCGCGACATCGGTCCCGTGGTCCGGCTCGGCTTCATCGGCATCACGCTTTACAATCTGCTGTTCATGTACGGTCTCAAATATACGACCGCTTCCAATTCAGCCCTGTTCATTTCATCCTCGCCGCTGTTCGCAGCGCTTGTCCTGGCTTTCCTTGAGAAGCGGCCCATCCGCCTTCCCGTGGGCATCGGCCTGCTGCTTTCGACGTTGGGCGTATTCCTGATCATCCGGAGCAAAGCCGGCGGGATCAGTTTCTCCCGGCAGGATGTGGCGGGAGACCTGCTTACGCTCTGCGCGGCTTTTTTCTGGGCGCTCTATACCATCATGGCCCGGCCTCTTGTCGGCAAGTATGCACCGGTCAAGGTCACCGCATACAGCATGGCCGCCGGCACCCTGCTGCTTCTGCCGCTCGGCGCCGGAGACCTCATGCGTCAATCCTGGGGAGCCATCTCTTTCAAGTCCTGGGCGGCCTTCGCATTCTCAACGTTCATTTCGGCCGGGGTGGCCTTCACCTTGTGGTACCAGGGCGTGAAACGGATCGGCGTGACCCGGACCGTGGTGTACCATTACCTGGTACCGTTCATTGCCGTTGTCTTTGCCGCCCTGTTCCTGCACGAGCAGATCACCCTGCTCCAGGTTTCAGGCGGTGCATTGATCCTGCTCGGTGTGTACCTGGTGCAAACAGCGAAGGCTTGACAGCAGCGCAATTCCGCACTCCGAACTCCGAACTCGACACTCCGGACTCGCTACGTCGTATACCCGCTCTCGCCGTGCTGGCTGATGTCGAGCCCTTCCGTCTCCTCGTCCCTGGTGACCCTCACACCCATCAGCAGATCGAGGACCTTGAACAGCGCCATGGTCACGATGAACGAATAGACCGCGACCAGCAGCACCGCTCCTGCCTGGACCGCAAGCTGCCCGGGATTGCCGAAGAGCAGGCCGTTCGCGCCTGCCGCATTGATCGCAATCGAGGCAAATACGCCGGCCATGATCGTTCCCAGCGTTCCGCCCACGCCATGCACGCCGAAGGCATCCAGAGAATCGTCATACCCCAGCTTCGTCTTCGCATTCAGGGCGGTATAACACAGCAAAGCAGCAGCCACGCCGATCAGCAAAGCCGCCATCGGGCTCACGAAACCGGCTGCCGGCGTGATCGTGGCCAGCCCGGCAATGGCTCCGGTCGCTGCGCCGAACATCGTCGGTTTTCCGCGGTGCGCCCATTCAAGGAAGGTCCACGTAAGTGTTGCCGAAACAGCAGCGGAATGGGTCGTGACAAAGGCCATGGTTGCCAGCTCGCCCGAAGCAAGGGCGCTTCCGGCATTGAACCCGAACCAGCCGAACCAGAGAAGGCCGGCGCCGAGCACGGTCAGGGGGAGGTCATGAGGCGGCATATGCTCGTGCAGGAATCCCTTGCGCCTGCCGATGTAGAGCGCCGCGGCCAGGGCGGAAAAGCCGGAGGTTGCGTGGACCACGATGCCGCCGGCAAAGTCGAGCACGCCGAGCTGCTTCATCCAACCGCCGGTCCCCCAGACCCAGTGGGCCACGGGATCGTAGACCACGGTGGTCCAGGCCAGGGCGAACACGAGATAGGCTGAGAACTTCATCCGCTCCGCAAAGGCGCCGCTGATCAGCGCCGGCGTGATGACGGCGAACATCATCTGGTAGATCATGAAGGCCAGATGGGGAACGGTCGGCGCGTAATCCGGATTGGGAGCAAGGCCTACCCCCTGCAGCCCTGCCCAGGAAAGGTCGCCGATGATCCCCTTGACATCAGGTCCGAAGGACAGGGAGTAGCCGACCAGTATCCAGTGCACGCTGATCAGGGCTATGGCAATGAAGCTGTGCATCAGTGTCCCGAGCACGTTCTTCCTGCGCACCATGCCGGCATAGAAGAGGGCAAGCCCTGGGGTCATGAGCATCACCAGCGCGGTCGAGACCAGGATCCAGGCAGTATCGCCGGTGTCCAGCTTTGACGCAGGAACAGCAGCCTCGGCGAAAGCGATCGACGGAAACGCGGCGAGCACCAGGCCGAGGACCTGCAGCAGTCCTCTCCGAAGAATCTTCATCAGCATGAACAGCACCTCCCCAACAAATGTATAGGAATTCATCATCTGTCGTCGGAATAAGCAATGCTCATGCCAATGTACGAGAAACGAACAATGCAGCCGAAAACGCTTGAATTACTGTGTTGTCACAACTTGAACCAGGAGACTGAACAGGAAATGTCGCTCTTTCAATGATGACCGTTTAGGCACCTGACCAAAAAATAGTCAGGTGATGACCGGAGAGGCCCTGAAGCTCTCTCCGGTCATCAGCGCTGATTACAGGTTATATGCCTTTTCGCCGTGCTGGCTCTCGTCGAGTCCTGCATACTCTTCCTCGACATCGACGCGAATACCCGTCGTGACCTTGAGCACGAGGAAGATAAGGAGCGTCACGACCCCGCTGTAGGCGATGGTGGCCAGGGAGGCCACGGTCTGGGTCCAGAGCTGGCCGGGATTGCCGTAGAGCAGCCCCTTGCCGAGTTCGTTCACCGAAGGATCGGCAAAAACACCGGTCAGAAGGGCGCCCAGCAGCCCTCCTACGCCGTGGATCCCGAAGGCATCCAGCGTGTCGTCATACCCGAGCCGGGGCTTCAACAGGGCGACCGCGAAGAACGGAATGACTCCGGCAAGTATACCCATGATGATCGCGCCGCTGATGTTGACGAAGCCGGCCGCCGGGGGGATCGTGACCAGGCCCGCCACTGCGCCCGA
>MHEA01000213.1:601-1575 GCA_001805085.1 Nitrospirae bacterium GWC2_57_9 | reverse complement strand
CCATTCCGTGAACATCCACGCCAGAGCTCCGACGGCTGCAGCCGTGTTCGTATTGATGAAAGCCACGCCCGCAAGGCCGTTTGCGGCAAGGGCCGAGCCCGCATTGAACCCGAACCAGCCGAACCAGAGCAGGCCTGTGCCGGTAATGACCAGGGTGAGGTTGCCCGGGAGAAGGGCTTTTTCCTTTCTCTTCCCCAGGACCAGAGCACCCACGAGCGCCGCGATACCGGCATTGATATGGACCACGGTCCCGCCCGCGAAATCCAGCGCGCCCAGCTTCATCAGGAAACCGCCGCCCCAGACCCAGTGCGCCACCGGCACGTATACGGCAGTCATCCAGAGAGCCGAGAACAGCACCCAGGCCGAAAACTTCATGCGTTCGATATAGGCCCCGCTCGCCAGCGCAACCGTGATGGCCGCAAAGGTGAGCTGAAAAACGATGAACACGAACTCCGGGATCGTGCCGGTCAGGCTTGTCGTTCCCACGCCCTTCAGGAAAGCCTTTTCAAGCCCCCCGATGACCCCGCCGATGTCCGTGCCGAAGGTCATGGTGTAACCGAAGAGCACCCAGAGGAGGCTCGCGATACAGAAGGTCACGAAGGTCATTGCCATCGTATTGAGCGAGTCTTTCCGCTTTGCCAGGCCTCCGTAGAAGAGCGCAAGGCCCGGAATGGACATGAGCATGACCAGGGCCGTTGCGACGATCATCCAGGCCGTGTCGCCGGTATCGAGCTTCGGCGCCGCCGGAGCCGCCGCCTCGGCAGGCGCTGCAGCCGCTGCTGGTGCGGCGTCTTCGGCCAGGATAACCGCAGGAGCCGCGCTGAACAGGATAGCGAGCAGCGCGACCATAATTCCTGCTTTATAGATTCCAATGCTTTTCATGTGAACCTCCCTTAATTCAAATTCGAAATCCGAATACCTAAATCCGAATAATTACCAACTCCAAGCGGCTTAATGGACCCGCTTTTATCAAT
>MHEA01000213.1:0-425 GCA_001805085.1 Nitrospirae bacterium GWC2_57_9 | reverse complement strand
TATTCAGCGCCCCGGTACAACTCGGTGTGCCCTTTCTGCCTTCCAAATCCTTTGACCTCCGACACGGTCATACCCTGTACGTTTATTGCCGCCAGCGCTTCCTTTACGTCGTCCAGCTTGTACGGCTGGATGATGCATTTGATCAACTTCATGTTCTTTCTCCTTCCTCCCCTGCGCAGAGAGCATCTGTTTGTACATCTGAAGAGAGAATTGCAATGGCCGTGCCAGTGTTGCCAAAGGGGGAATGGAAAGACAACTCACTGATATTCCACCATGATTTTTTGACCAGGCGGCCAACCTCATGCTTTTTTCTTCCCGCTTCTCCGCTATTTTAAGCACATGATCAAAAGATAGGCAGGCGATTGAAGGCTGCGCGCAGCAATGAAGGTTCGCGTTGGCTTCTTCAGGGAATTTCGATTCTTAAG
>MHEA01000212.1:12625-22463 GCA_001805085.1 Nitrospirae bacterium GWC2_57_9 | reverse complement strand
CGGCGTTCCAGGCGATCAAGAAAGAGCTGAAGCTGATCAACGAGTCGGCGGTAAGCAGCCTTGAAGAAGGCTTTGAAGAGACGCTTACCGTTCACCGCTTGAATGTTCATCAGGAACTTCGCCGGAGCTTCACGACCACCAACATGATCGAGTCCATCAACGCCCTGGTCGGTCAGCGGACGGACAAGGTCGATTACTGGAAGAACAGCAATCAGAAGCAGCGGTGGGTTGCAACGGCGTTACTCGATGTTGAGACGCGGCTGAACCGAGTGAATGGATATCGTCATCTTCAAGAACTCAGACAAGCATTGCAGCGAGAGATGAGGCGAAGAACGGTGAAGGAAGGCCGAGAGGAGACAGTGGCTGCCTGAAGCAGTATAGGAGCCGCTACCGAATTTCAACTAAGAATGGGCTTGACGCGACAGCAAGGTCAGGAGTGAAGACATGAAAGTTTGAATAGGTCAGAGCATTAAAAAAACTCAGTGTGATTTGAAGCGGGGGTAGGCTGATAAACACGAATTGAAAGGATACGAAAAAGAACTACTAGAGTTTTACGACAGTTACAAAAAGAGGACTTGCAGGTAGGTCGTCCGTAAACCGAACAAAATATTTGGACTGTCGAGAAGATTCTGATCTTTTGTTACCGCCTCTGTTACACTCCAAAGAAAATGCGTTGTGAACGTCTCACAACGCATTGATTTGCTGCTTTAAATTTGGCGTCCCCAGGGGGATTCGAACCCCCGTTATCGCCGTGAAAGGGCGGTGTCCTGGGCCGGGCTAGACGATGGGGACGTATGTAAGTTCGGAGTTCGGAGTGCCGAGTACGGAGTGGAGAATCAAACGTGCTCACCATTCCGCACTCGTCATTCCGCATTGTATTACTTGGTGAGCCGGCTGGGATTCGAACCCAGGACACCCGCCTTAAAAGGGCGGTGCTCTACCAACTGAGCTACCGGCCCGCGTTCTTGACGCGAAGAGGCGTATATTATCAGAGAATCCGGCGTTTTGTCAACAAAAAATCGGATTCCCGAGGTCGGACGATTTCTCGTCAGCCTTTTTTCGCTGGTTTCCTGAACGGCTGCTGCAGGATGATGGTCTCGTCCCTGCGCGCGCCCGTGGATATGATCGAGGGCTTCACCCCCGACAGTTTGCAGATCTTCTCCACGTAGGCACGGGCCTTTTTAGGCAGTTTCTCGTACCTGGTGATGCCGATGGTGCTCTCTTTCCATCCGGGCATGGTAATGTACTGAGGCGTACCGTTTTCGAGCACTGCCAGCTCCGACGGCATGTCTTCGTAGAGTTTCCCCTTGTACTTGTAGCCGACGCAGATCTTCAGCTCATCCAGTTCATCGAGCACGTCGAGCTTGGTGATGGCGGCGCCGGTCATGCCGTTCACCCGGACGGAATGCCGCACGATCAGCGTGTCGAACCAGCCGCACCTGCGCGCCCTGCCCGTGGTCGCCCCGTATTCCCTGCCGCGCGCCCGGAGCAGTTCACCGGTGGCATTCCCGAGCTCGGTCGGAAAGGGACCGCTCCCCACGCGGGTCGTGTAGGCTTTCACGATCCCCAGCACTTCCTGAATGGTGTTCGGTCCGATGCCGAGGCCCGTGCAGGCGCCGCCCGCGGTCGGGCTCGACGAGGTGACGAAGGGGTAGGTCCCGTGGTCGACATCGAGGTGCGTGCCCTGGGCGCCCTCTGCCAGCACTTTTTTCTTCCCTGCTATGGCGTCGTTCAGGAAGAGGGTCGTGTCGGCAATGTACTGCTTCAGCCGTTTGGCATAGCCCATGTACTCGCTGAACACCTGGTCCTTATCCACGAGCGGCGAGTTGTAGAACCGGTCCAGCAGAAAGTTGGCCTCGTTGCAGCCGCAGTTCAGCTTCTCCCGGAATACTGCGGCATCGAGCAGGTCTGCCATCCGGATGCCTTTGCGGTTGATCTTGTCGGCATAGGCGGGCCCAATGCCGCGGCCGGTGGTGCCGATCTTCTTGTTGCCCTTGTGCTTCTCGCTTGCAACATCCAGCGCCTTGTGGTAAGGCGTGATGATATGAGCGTTCTTGCTGATCAGCAGGCTGTTCGCGAACTTGACGCCGCGTTTGGCCATGCTGTCCATCTCCTCGAGCAGCGCCGCCGGATCGATTACCACGCCGTTGCCGATGATGCATTTCTTGCCTTTGTGCAGAATGCCCGAGGGGATCAGGTGCAGCACGAACTCGTTGGCACCGACCACCACGGTATGACCCGCGTTATGGCCGCCCTGGTAGCGCGCGACCACATCGGCCTTCTCGGTGAGCAGATCGATTATCTTTCCCTTGCCTTCGTCGCCCCACTGGGCGCCGACAACCACTAAGACTGGCATTGTGTCTCCTACTGAACTGCAAAATGCAAATTGAAAATTGCAAAATACAAAATGCATTCTGCATCGTTCATTTTGAACGTTTGAACTTTGCACTTTGAACTTTGCATTTAATGCTTATATCTTTATCTGCTTCACCTTCAGCACGTTCGGCTGCTGCCTGATCTTCTCCATCAGGTCGTCGGACACGGTGCTGTCGATGCTCACGACCGACATGGCCAGGCCGCCCTGCTGCTCGCGGCCGAACTGCATGCGTGCGATATTGATCCCGTTCTGCCCCAGGATCGTCCCGATCCCGCCGATCACTCCCGGCTTGTCATTGTTCATCAGCACGAGCATGGTGCCTTCGGGCACCGTCTCCATGGGGAAATTGTCCACCTGGATGATGCGCGGCTCTTTCCTGCTGTTCAGGGTGCCCGACGCCGACCGGTCCTTGCCGTCGGCCTTCATCCTGATCGTGACCAGGCTGGTGTACTCGGAGGTGCCGGTGGACTTGGATACCTTCACGTCAATGCCGCGGTCCTTGGCGATGAGGGGAGCGTTCACATAGTTCACGTTCTCCTGTAGCGTGGGCGTGAGCAGGCCCTTGAGCGCGGCCAGCGTGATGGGCTCCTGTTTCAGGTTTGCCACCTCGCCGCTGTATTCCACGGTCACCTGCGTCAGGCCGCCCTCGGTCAGCTGGCCGATGAACAGGCCCATGCGTTCGGCCAGGTTGATATAGGGCGAGAGCGTGGGAAGCTGGTCAGCAGGCACGGAGGGAACGTTGACCGCGTTCCGGACGGTGCCGGCAATAAGGTAGTCCACGACCTGCTCGGCAACGGCGACAGCCACGTTCTCCTGGGCTTCGCGGGTGGAAGCGCCGAGGTGGGGCGTGGCGATGAAGTTGTCCAGGGAGAGCAGCGGATGGCTCTCCGGCGGCTCCTTCTCGAACACGTCGAAGGCAGCTGCGGCCACCTTGCCGCTCTTCAAGGCCTCGTAGAGATCGCCCTCGTTGATGATGCCGCCGCGGGCGCAGTTGATGATGCGCACGGTGTCCTTCATCTGGGCGATGGTGGTCTTGTTGATGAGGTTCGCCGTTTCCTTGGTCTTCGGCGTATGGACGGTGATGAAATCGGATCGTTTGTAGATCGTGGGCAGGTCGGCGAGCTCGATCCCCATGGACTTCGCTTTCTCCGGCGAGATGAACGGGTCATAGGCGAGGACCTTCATGCCCAGGCCGATGGCGCGGTTCGCCACCACGCCTCCGATGGCGCCCAGGCCGATGACGCCCAGCGTCTTGTCATAGAGCTCGACGCCCTCGAACTTCTTCTTTTCCCACTTGCCGGCCTTGAGGGATGAATAGGATTGAGGGATCATGCGGGCGCAGGCGAAGATCATGCCGATCGTGTGCTCGGCCGTGGTGACGGTGTTGCCGCCCGGGGTGTTCATCACCACGATGCCCTTCTTGGTTGCAGCGGGGGTGTCCACGTTGTCCAGTCCGCTTCCTGCGCGGCCCACGACCTTGAGCTTCGTCGCCTTCTCGAGCAGCCCGGCAGTGACCTTGGTTGCCGAGCGGATGATGAGCCCATCATAGTCGCCGATGATCTTTTCGATCTCCTCCGGCGAAGTCTTGCTCCGGGCGTCCACTTCGAGCCCGGCCTTTTTCAAGATCTCGACCCCGACCGGGGAGAGGTTGTCGCTGATGAGAACCTTCATGATTCCTCCAAAGAATCAAATCCGAAGCACGAAATCCTAAATCCGAAATAATATAATATCGAATGGCAAATAAGGAATGATCCCGTTTTTAACATTCGCATTTTGGATTTGTTTAGGATTTCGATATTCGAATTTCGTGCTTTATTTTATGAGTATTTCCTGCGCTGCGCCCACGCCCGTTCCTAGCTTTACGGGATGCCCCAGGCCCTTCAGCACCATCTCGATGCCGGCGATCGCCGTGATCACATCGAAGGTGTCGGCATACCCCAGGTGCGCGATCCGGAAGATCTTGCCCTTGAGCTTGTCCTGGCCGCCCGCGCCGGTGATTCCGTACTTCTCGCGCAGGTTCTTGTAGATAGCCTGGCCGTCCACGCCGTCAGGGGCCTCGATGGCCGTGAGCGCGTTCGAGGGGTTTTCCTTGGGGAAGAGCTTGAGGCCCAGTGCTGCTGCTCCCGCACGGGTGGCCTTGGCCAGCCGCTCGTGGCGCGCAAAAACCTTGTCCAGTCCTTCGGCCTGAAGCATCTTGAAGCACTCGTTCAGACCGATAATGAGCGTAACCGCCGAGGTGAAATTGGTCTGGTTCTTTGCGAGGTTCTCGCGTTCCTTCTTGAAGTTGAAGTAGAACTTCGGCGTCTTGGCCGAGTCGGCCATCTTCCAGGCCTTGTCGCTGACGGAAACGAAAGCGAGTCCCGGAGGCAGCATGACCCCCTTCTGGGAGCCGCCGACCATCACGTCGATGCCCCACTCGTCGGTTCTGATGTCATGGGCGACCAGTGCGGAGATCGCGTCGACCACGAAAAGCGCGTCCGTTTTTTTGACCACGGCTGCGACTGCCTTCATATCGTGGTAGACGCCGGTCGAAGTCTCGTTGGCCTGGACGAACACGGCCTTGATCTTCGGGTTCTTCTTGAGCGCCGCCTCTACCTGCTCGGCCTTTACCGCATAGCCCCAGTCCACGATAAGCTCTTCGACCTTCATGCCGTAGGCCTGGCAGATCTTGGTCCAGCGTTCCCCGAACTTGCCGCCGTTGATCACAAGCACGTCATCGCCGGGTGAAAGGAAGTTGGTGACCGCTCCCACCATGCCGCCGGTGCCGGTAGAGCACAGGATAAGCACGTCGTTCTTGGTCTGGTAAAGCCACTGAAGGCCCTTTTTTGCTGAATCCAGGACCGGGAGAAAATCAGGAGCCCGGTGATGGATGATCGGCATTGCCATGGCAAGGAGCGCCTCGGGCGGTACCGGGGTCGGGCCTGGCGCCAAAAGGTATTTTTTCTGCATGGGGATTCCTCCAAAAAACTCGAAATTACTGCATTATGCTGTCCTAGGAGCGATTATCGGATGATTGTGCGTGTTTGACCACGCACGAAGAAGTTAATGTCCCGCCGGGGCGGGACCTATTCCCGGGGTTGGCGTGTCGCTGGGATATTGCGGATGTCTGTGCTGTTTCAAAGGACTTCTGCCTCTCTTAGTGGCTGTTGGGACAAAAACCACATGAGAGTAGCACAGGCCGGTAAAAATTGTCAAGGAAAATAGTGAGGGAAACTGCTGGAAAGAGGGCTTTATAGCTGCTGTTTCTGTATAATATCGACCCCGACGGACAGCGTAATGACGGGATTGCGGACGTCATTGGAATGGACGGTTATGTGCTTTTCAAGCCAGCCCGACCGGCCTGTCGTATCGATGGTGGCCTTGATCCGCCCCGTGGTTCCCGGTTCCAGGTGATCGGAACTGATCACCGCTGCCGTGCAGCCTCAGCTGGGCTGGACCCGCTCGATCACGAGGATCTTCGTCCCCACGTTCTTGATATCGAACACATGCGAGACCTGTGTTCCCTGCTGAACCCTGCCGGCTTCGTAGCGCCTCTCCGGCGCGAAGATCCGGGGACCTTCCTTGTCCTGGGCGAGGGAAGCGTCGCCCGCGCCCAGAAAAAAAAGCGCCGCAAGCAGCATCACGGATCTGTTCATGTTCGTCCCCTCTCCCGGTCTGTTCAGTCCCCTATCACTTTTACCAGTATCTCTTTTTCCCTGCCGCCGTCGAACTCGGCATAATAGACGCGCTGATAGACGCCCAGATCGAGACTGCCCTCGGTCATCGGCAGGGTCAGGTTGTGGCCGGACAGCAAAGACATCAGATGCGCCCGGGCGTTCTTTCTCGCATCCGACAGATCATGCTGGTACGATGCAGCCGGCACCAGCCGGTCCAGCACGGAGAGAAAGTCCTGTGAGATGCTTTCGTCCGAATCACTGAGGTAAACAGCCGCGCTCGTCGTGTGGGGAAACAGCAGCACGATCCCATCCTGCACCCCGCTGCGGGCGATGATCTGGGATACTGCGGCCGTGATATCGCTGACCTCCTGGACCCTGCCTGTCGCGATCTTGATGATGTCCCGGTATGTTCTCATTGGTTCTGTATCACAGCCCCAGTTTCTTCTGGTAGATCATGCTGACCAGTTCATCGCGCGTGATCAGGCCTTTCTCGATGAGCAGGCTGATCAGTGCGTCCATCCGGATCTTATGGTCCAGCATCGTCTGCTGGGCCGTTTCCTCTTTCGAGTAGAGCGAGTTCGCTGCTTCGGGCTCGGCGGCCTTCGCCATGTTGAGGTCGCTTCCGCGGATGATCTCCATCTTGCCCGAGGATTTCCCGGAGATCTCCTTGAAGGAGGTCCGTACCTTTCGCGCCACCTCTTCATGATCATAGTATTTTCTGATGGCGAGCTTTATCTCGGACTCCAGTGCCAGCGCAGGCTTGAGGTTCAAGCCCGTAATGAACCGGAGTTCGTCAATGGCGTCGATGTCCAGCGGATCGGACATGGCGATCACCACGCCTCCCGCTTCCTTCTTGACGGGAACGACCACGTATTTTTTCGCGATGTCCGGCTTGATCAGCTTGATGACCGCTTCGGGGATCTCCGATCCGAAGAGGTCGGCATAAGGAGTGCGCAGTTTATCCGCGATCACTTTCGCCACATCTTCCTCGCGGATGAATTCCAGCTCGACCAGAATGGTCCCCAGTTTTCCACCCCAGTTCCGCTGGTGGGAAAGGGCACTTTCGAGCTGGAAATCGTCGATCAGCCCCGCTTCTTTCAGTAGTTCGCCGAGCTTCTTTGCCTCGGCCATAGCCCCTCCTGCTGATCCGGGCGCAATGATGCAGTTCCTGATGAGGACGTGCAATTATATGCTTCCCGCGCGCGGAAAGTCAATTAAAAGTTCAGCGTGGGACAACCCTTCCTTTTCCCCGGCACCTCCCGGTTCCCTCCGCCGATGTCCCGCCTGCCGGGGAGCAGAGCAAATGACGAAGATCGATATGCCCGAGCGAAGCGAGCAGACTCGCCTTGATACCGGGATGCGCCTCTTCCAGCCCCGCCAGCATTTTTTTGATCTGCACCCGCTTCTGATCGGGATCACCGCAGGCGGGACAGGCGCAGCACGTTACCGGGAAGCCCGCCTCACCCGCATAGCGGACGATGTCGTCCTCGGGCACATACACCAGCGGCCGGATGACGATGTTCTTCCCGTCATCTGCCCGGAGCAGCGGAGCCATGGCTTTTATCTTCCCGTTGTAGAACTGGTTCAGGAGGAGCGTTTCAATGAAGTCGTCGCGGTGGTGGCCCAGAGCGATCCTGGTGCAGCCCAACTCCGCGGCCTGGGTATACAGGACGCCGCGCTTTATCCGGGAGCAAAGCGCACAGGGCGTTTCGTCCGGGGAAAGTTTCCGCAGGAGGAGATCATGGACAGGAGCCTGGACAATGCGGTGCTCATATCCGTGCTCCCGAAGGTAGGCTTCAATAATTTCGGTACGGAATCCGGGGAATCCCGGGTGGACCGTGACGGCTACGAGCGAGAAGGTGACCGGGGCGCGCTTGCGCAGCTGATCCAAAACGTGAAGAAGCGTCCAGCTGTCCTTTCCTCCCGAAAGCGCTACCAGGATCCGGTCGCCCTCCGTGATCAAGCCGAAATCTCCAATTGCCCGTCCTGCAAGACGGCGGATGCTCTCTCCCTTTTCACGCATAGCAAATCCTAAGCTGCCGCGCGCCATAAGTCAACTCAAAAGCTTGGTAATTCCAGAATCACGATCTTTCTCAAAGCACGGCGGAAAATGAGATTCTTTCGCAAGAACCTGATAAAGTCTTAAAGCCCTGTCTCACACAAGGCCGCACCCTGCACTCGCTCAAGCACTCGTAAGCGGGTGCAGGCGAAGTCACGAAAGGGGCCGCTTTAATTCTCTAATCTGTTTTTCTTTGTGATCTTTCCCCGTCCCGCATCATGTTATAAATGTAAGAAACGGAGCGGGGGTGGCTCCATGTGGAAATCTGTTTTTGTGCTGATTTTTTATTTCCATTTTTGACACAGGTGAAGCGCGCTTAGAGGCAGGAACACGGTGAAAAGCTCTTTTCGATTCTATTTTCTCCGTGTCTCCGTGCTGGATTTTGAGTTTTTAGAACCAAACCGGCCGAAAACAAAAAGGGCACCCGCTTCCGGGTGCCCAGACGATTACGATGATTTCGTGTCACTTATCTTCGCTTCTTTGCCTTCTTTTTCACGGCTTTTTTCTTGGCAACTTTCTTCTTGGAGGCTTTCTTTTTTACCGCCTTCTTTCCAGCCTTCTTCTTGGCCGGCTTCTTGGCGGATTTCTTCGCCGCTTTTTTCGCGGCCTTCTTCTTGGCAGGCTTCTTCTTCGCCGTCTTTTTCCGGGCAGGCTTCCTTACCGCTGCCGCCGGAGCCGGGGCGGAAACATCGGGAACCGTGGCCTGCGCAGCTTCGAGCCCGCAGCAATACACCGGTTCTTCATATACATCACCGGTCCTGGTGACGTCGATCTTCCTGCCACATACCCTGCATTCGTACTGCATGATCCTCTCAATACCCATACGCGTCCCCCTCCTTATAGCTGATACCCGATCGCTCGGGATTGAATACGCTCTGGTGAATAGCGGTTGCGTTCAGAATACTTCGAGAATTGCGAGAAGCGAACTGCATGGTCAATAATGTTACAACTAATTTAGAAGCATATCGGTTAAAAGTCAAGTTTTTTTAAGAAAGGGGCGCAGGTTCAGCACCAGGTCCTGGGCTGTTTCTTATTGGCCCTGACCATGGCGCTTTTGCGTCTGTCCGCCTGCCGGGTCTCCCAGATCTTTTCCATTCCCTCTATCGCCGCGGCAATGGCCTCGTCGGTCCTCTTCCCGTCCCATTTTTTTGTCTCTGCCATGCGGTAAAGTTCGAAGATCACCTCTTCCAATTTCATACATTCTCCTTTATTTTCAATGTCTTTTACTTCTGATGGCCTGGCCGCCCGTGCATGGGGGAAGGACGGATACAAAAAAACCGGGAGAAATGAATCTCCCGGCCATTTATTCATAGAGGCTTACCTTTTTTCTCTCGATGGTGCGCCTCGCTGGCATTCTCTTATCCTGCCTCCGGAAAATCGCAGCACTATAACTCTGCTTTTTACAATAGGCAAACTAAAAAAGGTATTACAACGAGCCTATCCGCATTTCGAGAAACCGCAGCCCCGGCAGAAGGCGCAGCCTTCGCCGAACTCAAGCAGCCCGCCGCAGTCAGGACATTCGGGGCAGAGCCCCAAATGGTTCTTGTTGCCGCCTTTGGCGCAGTCCGACGATACATAGGAAACCGTGGCCTGAGCCGAAGCAGCCTTCGGCTTGTGCTGGTGCCGCTGGCCATGCCCCTCTTTGTTGTACCGTTCGAGTGCCCTGCCGATCGCATCAGGGCAGGACAGGATAGAGCCGCCTTCGCCCCAGGCCGGCGAAGGGCAGCGGATGCCCTTCACCTGCTT
>MHEA01000212.1:11388-12576 GCA_001805085.1 Nitrospirae bacterium GWC2_57_9 | reverse complement strand
CCGCCGGGCTTGCCCATGGTCGAGAAAACCTCGCAGATGCCCTCGTCGTCTTCGTTGATCGTGATATAGAGGTTTCCGCATCCCGTCGGGATCTTCTGGGTCACGCCCTGGGTCAGGAGGGGACGATGGCGCGGTTTCTTTTCTTCGGCCAACTCGGGCGAGGCCGAAGCCACCGTAACAGACTGACCGGCTGCCGCAGCAGCCTTGCGCGCCTTTTCCGTGGCGCCCGTGGACAGCACCTGCTCATCGCGCGACCCGTCCCGGTAGATGGTCACTCCCTTGCAACCTGTCTTGTAGGCCATTACGTACACGTTCTCAACATCCCTGGCCGAAGCGCTGTGCGGGAAGTTGACGGTCTTGGAAACGGCGTTGTCTGTGTACTTCTGGAACGCCGCCTGCATTTTGATATGCCAGTCGGGAGTGATGTCGTGGGCCGTCACGAACACCCGCTGAATGTCTTCGGGCACGGACTGGACGTTCGTGCACCCGCCATGCTCGGCGATCTCTTTCATGAGCGATTCCGAATAGACGCCCCGCGCCTTGGCGACCCGTTCGAAGACCGGGTTCACCTCGAGCAATTCGGCGCCGTCAAGCACCTTCCGGACGAAGGTGAGGCCGAAGAGCGGTTCGATGCCGCTCGAGCAGCCGGCGATGATGGACAGCGTGCCCGTGGGCGCGATCGTGGTCACTGTGGCGTTTCGGACCGGGGTCACGCCCTGCTTGTCATAGATGCTTCCCTTGAAATTCGGAAAGGGCCCGCGTGCGGCCGCCAGTTCCTGGCTCATCTTCCGGCCCTCGTCGGTAACGAACTTCATGATCTTCTCGCCGGTCTTGACCGCCTCGTCGGAATTGTAGGGAATGCCCAGTTCGAGCAGAAGGTCGGCGAAGCCCATGACGCCCAGGCCGATCTTGCGGTTCGCCCGGGTCATCTCGGAGATCTTCAGGATCGGGTACCGGTTCACGTCGATGACGTTATCCAGGAAATGGACCGCCTGCCGGACCGTGTGCCGGAGCTTGTCGAAATCGATCTGCCCGCCGGAGGGCGTCAGCATCCTGGCCAGGTTGACCGAGCCCAGATTGCATGACTCGTAGGGCAGAAGCGGCTGTTCGCCGCAGGGGTTGGTGGATTCCACCATTCCGATATGGGGAGTGGGATTATGCTGGTTGATGCGGTCGAGGAAGATGATG
>MHEA01000212.1:317-11379 GCA_001805085.1 Nitrospirae bacterium GWC2_57_9 | reverse complement strand
CCGTTCTTCCACGCCATGTTCACGATGGTATCGAAAACCTTGCGGGCATTGAGCCGTTTGACCACTGCTTTGCCGCGCGGCGAGACCAGGTCATACTCGCCGTCCTTCTCCACTGCCTGCATAAAGGTATCCGTGATGGCGACGGAGATATTGAAGTTGTTCAAGCGGTCGTTCTGCTGCTTGCAGGTGACAAAATCCAGGATGTCGGGATGGTCCACCGACAGGATGCCCATGTTGGCGCCGCGGCGGGTGCCTCCCTGCTTTACGGTCTCCGTGGCCGCATCGAATACGGTCATGAAGGATATGGGGCCCGAGGAAACGCCCTTCGTGGACTTTACCACGTCGTTCTTGGGACGGATCCGCGAAAAGGAGAACCCGGTGCCTCCGCCCGATTTGTGGATGAGCGCGGCCTGCTTCACGGACTCGAAGATCTCGTCCATGGAGTCGCCCACGGGGAGCACGAAGCAGGCCGACAACTGGCCCAGTTCACGGCCTGCGTTCATAAGGGTGGGACTGTTGGGCAGAAACTCGAGCGAGGTCATCAGGCGATAGAATTCCGTTGCGGTCCTCTCCACGTCGGGATCGGTCTTCCCATAGGCGCGGTCGGCCTCGGCGATGGTGCGTGCGACGCGTGTGAACATGTCCACTGCGGTCTCGACGACGGTCCCGTCCTCGTTCCGCTTGAGGTAGCGTTTTTCGAGGACCTTGAGGCAGTTCTCATTCAGGTTGAGCCCCTTCCCAGATGTTGAAGCAGAGACAGATGCCGCGCTCTTCATAACCCCTCCTCAGAATGAAAGTCTTTAAAAAATAAATTCAGGGCGGCAGGTCCGCCCTGAATGAAATTACTGTCCGGCGCTCGTTGTTTCGATGGTAAAACAGGGTTTGCAGAAGTTTTTGAAACACAAACAAAGCATCATGTGGACTACCGCCCGTCGTGTTCTTCTTTTTGATTTAGGAGTCTGGACGAAAAAGGTGAACTGGATTGAATTGACCGCCTAAAAAACTGTACCTGTTCCAAAACTGTGCGGAGTATAGACCACAACATGTTGTGTTGTCAAGACAAATTGCACCCTATATTTAGTCTGATTTAATGCGGTTCCTGTGATTTTTTATGATAAAAAGCGCATGGAACAAGGATGAAATAAAACAAGCTTTGAAAACCGGCGCCAATCGCCGCTCCTGTGGACGTCATGCAGGCATGCATGGTGGGATCAGGAGCGGACAGGTCTGGTTTTTAGATCAGGAGGACGAGCCGGACAGCATGAGTTGCGTCAGACGCGGGAAACGACGAGATGATGCAGGGGGCGTTCCCGAGCATCTACGGCAGCGATACAAGGTCCCTCGATGCAGGGTGGTCAGGCGTCCTTCTTGGTAGCAAACTGATAATCGACGAACCCGATGATCTGCGTCTTCGCTTCATCCGTGACCTGCCGGAACTTCCTCAGCATCTGCAGTTCCTCGCCGTTCAGGATCCTGGCCAGGTAGATACATTGTTCCTCGGAGAGAGGGAATATCCGCTTCCCTCCCCGCCTGGCTTTGGTCTCAATGGGAGAAAGAAAAAAGCCCTTCACTTCAGCGGGAACCTTCTGCTGATGCGCGGTCAGGATCAGGACGGACCGGTCCAGACCCAGTTTATTCGCGATCTGGATGAGCGTCCTGTCCTTCGGCATGTGACCCTTGTTGATGGTCACGCGGAGGAGCTCCGGACTTATGCCGAGCGCCTTTGAGGCTTCCTTCAAGTTGCGATACCCCTTTTTCTCCAAAGCTTCCCTGATCATATCTGCTATTTTCATTTTTCCCGACCTTCCCTCGAGCGATTCCGGAGTACGCGTCAGCGAACGAATACGCTCATATTTTTACCTTGGGAATCGAGGTTCCCTGCAGTCCCGCTTCTGCGGACAGGGAGCCTCAATTCCGGAGTACGCGTCAGCGAGCGAATACGACATCCTGCAGGGGCCTGCTCAAACTCCCGATGCCTCGCGGGATAGCGGTCCGCGTTCCCGGGAATTATGCAGATCCCTCTGGCGATGAGCGATTGTTGCAAGCAGAGAGGGCCGGCGACAGGAACAATCCGGGAAACGAACGCGAAGGCGACGGTACAGGGACCGGGCGCTCCCCTCTGAACTGAAGCTCCCTGCAGCGAACGAAGGTTCGCATAGGCAACTGCTGCAGGCATTCGCATTCCCGGCAGCTTGTGAAGATTCGTATAGGCATCCGGGGGAAAATGCGCTCACTCCAGAATTCAGGGTCACATATTAGCACAAAAAATGCCCGGTCGGCCAGATTTTTCTTACTGCAGCAAGCCGTCAATAGCGGTACGGATCTGCACCGGGGTGCGAAGGTCGATCTCGCTGGAGCGCTGCCGCGACCGCCAGGTTGCTGCGGTCCTCGTCGCGCATGCTCATCTCGGCGGCGATCCTGACAGCAAAACAGGTTACCTGCCGGTGATGATTCATCACCAACCAGGTCACGAGGTCCAGCGCGGACGACAGGCGGCCCAGAATGACGTTCGAGAACTGTATGTGCAGGCGCCTGTTCATACCAGAGAGGCTTTTATCTGCCGGGGGCGGGGCACAAACCGAGCGGAATGCGAAGGAGCCGTGCAGCGCTGTTCGGCTGAGCGGCTCCGGGGGCGGGTCAGCTACATCTTCAGCTTGAGGAACATGCCCAGTGCGCGATCCGAATATTTGATGTGGTTGATCAGCCAGTCCACGACCAGCTGCCTGGTTTCCTCGGCAAGCTGAGGATTGACACCCTCCAGCATCATGCGCTCTTTCAATTTGCCGAAGGTTTTGACGAATTGTTCGTGCTGCGCCTTATGCTGCGAGGTGCTGGAATAACCGTATTTCGTCATATAGTTCTCTTCGTTCCCGAAGTGAAAGACCACATACTCCGCCAGGAATTGTATCACCTTGCTGACCTCCTGGCGGTCGAAGGAGCCCTTATCGAATGTTGCGAGCAGACTATTGATGCGCTGGAACAATTCCTTGTGTTGGGTATCGATATCCGATGAGCCGGAAGCAAGAACATCATTCCACTGGATCTGTGCCGACATTGGTTCATCTCCTTACGTTATGGGGTCCGGGCTGATTAAAAACAGCATGTTGCATATTGTACCATATTTTACCTGTTCTTTTCAAAGAAGGGCATGTCCGACCCCTGTTTGAACCTTCATTTTGAGGAAGAGACCCAAAGCCTTGTCGGAGTACCGAAGGTGCTTCACGAACCAGTCCACCACGAGTTCATTGGTCTCCTCGATAAGGCTTGCGTCAGCTCCGCTCCGGAAGTACCTGTCCTTCAACCTGCCGAAACTTGCCGTGAACACCGCGTGCTGGGCTTTGTGCGCCGCGGTGCTTGAATAACGGTAGGTCTCCATGAACCGTTCCTCGGTGCGGAAATGATAGGAAACATAATCATCGAGAAGCTGAAGGATTTTCTCGACCTCGTCGCGGCCCTTGCCCGCGTGCCACGCTTTCAGCAACAGGTCGAGCTGCCGGAACAGCTCCCGATGCTGGTCGTCGATGGCCTCCACCTTCGTTGAAAGATCCGGGGTCCATTGAACCGGCATGTAATGCCTCCTTTCGGCGTTGCTGTTTGTTGCATCTGTCGAAAGGATATCATGGGCGGAATGGAGCGGGTATGAGCTGCATCATAAGGCCGGGAGGTCTCTTCCCTGCGGCGGTCGGCTCTATTCGACGACCCAAACCGCGCAGTTCTTTGCCTCGTGGATCAGTTTGCTCGACGTGCTGCCGAACAGGAACTCCTCCGTCCTGGACTTATGGTGTCTTCCGACGACAATGGTGCAGCAGGTCAGATCGCAACGGGTCTCGAGGATAGCATCGGAAAAGGACCGGGACTGTTCGATGCAGGCCCGGTAGCGGACCTTGTCCTCGGGAAAGCCGGACTGGAGCAGCACCTGCCGGTAGTTCTCGAGCATCTTGTTGGCGGCGGTGAGCTTCTCCTCCACCCAGGCGTCCTGCTCGGCAGCGTTGTCGAAGAAGTCCTTTTCCGGCGCCGGAACAATCCGGAGGAGCGTAACGGTGAAGCCCGGGAACCCGCCGAGAAAATCGGCCACATAGAGGACCGCGCGGCGGGAGCTGTCGGACTCGTCCACGGCGATCAGCAGGTGTTTGTCCTTGATCGGTGATTCGTCAGCGCTCATGGATGTGGCTCCTTTCTTTCTGGGAGAAAGCATGTTCAGGGATGTGACGCTGTCCGCATCCCGCTACTCGGCACTCCGAACTCCGCACTCGTTACTCCGCATTCCGCACTCAGAGGTCCTCCCGCGCTTCTCCCAGGTCTTCCAGCAGTTCGCGGGTGTATTCGTAGTAAAGGGGTGCGCTCAGGGAAAAATGCATCAAGACCCTGTTCAGCTTTTCCGGGATATAGGGGAATATCTTCTTCAGGTTGTTCACCCGGTTGTGGAACACGATGTTCACGTCGTCCTCGCTCAGCCGCTCCAGCAGGTCAGGACTTTCCTGGAGCAGCCGGTAGGTCGTGATATCTCCCCGGCCGGTGATGAACAGCAGCACGTTGCCCAGCCCGAACAGGTCGAACCCGAACCTGCTTTCGCCGTGCCGGTAGTTGAAATCGAAATCGATCCAGCGGTATCGCCCGGTCTCGCTGTCCTTGATGATGTGGTCCCTGCGGATGTCGCCGTGCTTCTCGTTGTTCTCATGGAGAAAACGGATCGCCTCCACGACCCCGAGGAACTCGTCCAGCAGCGCCGGGAAATGATTATGGAAGAAATCCTCATGGTTCCTGCCCAGTTCGAGGGTATGCTGTCCCAGGGTCTTCCCCGTGATATAATCCAGGACCCGGAGCTGGTTCCCGGAAGAATCCGGGACCGTCTCGCCCTGCATGAAATCGGGCCTGCCCCGGACCAGTTCCAGAATACGCGCCTCTTTTTCGGGGCTCCGCACGCACTCGAACACAAGGCTCCCGATCTTTGCATCGAAACGCTCCTTGAAGACCCATTTCAGGATCTTGACATCGCCGGTCAGGAGGTTGCGCGCCCGTTTGACCCAGAACTTCTGCTCGTCCTCGAGCCCGAACCTCCCCTCCCGCTCGTTATTACGGACCAGATAGGGGACCCCCTTCAGGAAGACCACATCGTCGTAATCGACACGGAAAAAATCGGCGGTGTCCTTCACGCGCACGCGCCTCGGTATCCGGTCGCGGGGCAGCCATTTCCGGATCATACGCAGCAGTTCCTTTTCCGGGTAGTCCCCGTTCTGAAATGCCATTCCTCGACTCTCCCGCTCTGACCTTCATTATAGCAGACGGGTTTCAGGGGGGAGAATGGACCGACTGGATCTGCAACGATTTCGCATCAGGGGATGCAAAAGCAGGGAAAAAGAAAAAACAACGGAAAAAAATGACTGTTCCACCGGCATTCCACATTCCCCATTCGGCATTGGAAAAACCTTTTCTCTTGACTTTTCGGGCAAATAACGCTAATTTTCGTCTAATACTTTCTTCATGGCCGAACCCGCCGGCGGCCAAGGGAGGGGCTTACCAATCCATGTCGTACCAGATAAAACTCGAGATCTTCGAAGGTCCCATGGACCTTCTTCTCCACCTCATCAAGAAGCACGAA
This sequence comes from Nitrospirae bacterium GWC2_57_9, assembly GCA_001805085.1. Lineage (GTDB taxonomy): Bacteria > Nitrospirota > UBA9217 > UBA9217 > UBA9217 > MHEA01. Next base: position 5,780 of record MHEA01000212.1, on the reverse strand, counting down.
CTGGACATTTACTCCATACCCATTGCACTCATCACCCAGCAGTACCTCGAATACATCGACCTCATGAAGAGCCTGGATATGGAGATCGCCGGCGATTTCCTGGTCATGGCCTCGACGCTCACCCACATCAAGTCCAGGATGCTCCTGCCTCCGGCGGAGAATCCCGAAGGGGACGAGGACGGTGTGGACCCGCGTGCCGAGCTCATCCGGAGGCTTCTGGAGTACAAGAGCTTCAAGGAGGCCGCGGGTTCCCTCGGAGACAAGGAGGAAACCTGGTCGCAGGTGTACACGCGGCAGGCTGAAGCGGCGCCAGACCTCCCCGCCGATGACGAACCGCTCCTCTTCGATTTTCACCTCTTCGACCTGCTGGCCGCCTTGAAGGATATAATGGCCCGGGTGCCGGACGCCAAGTTCGAGATAACGGCCGAAACCGTCTCGATCACCGAGAAGATATCCCATATCCTCGCCCGGCTCGAGACCACGGACAGCCTCCTCTTCGTCGAACTCTTCGAGAACAGTACGACCAGGCTCCAGGTGATCGGAACGTTCCTGGCGCTGCTCGAGCTGATCAAGACGCGCGTCGTGAAGGCCTTCCAGATCGAGCAGTTCGGGGCCATCCGGATCATGAAAGCCGTCACGGACACCCAGAACCGCGACCAGGATACAGCCACGGGAAATTTGTTCGGGTAGAGACTGAAAGCATCTTGTCACAGAGGACACCGAGGAAAACGAAGATTCATCGTAGTCTTGTCTTTCTCTGTGAACTCTGTGTTCTCTGTGGCTTAAAAATTATAAGTATGAAACCCGACATCAAAGCACTGGCCCAGGAAAAGAAGTTCGGAGACATCGAGACAGCCGTCTATGCGGACCGGTCCCTCATCGGCGACCTGGCAGGCCTGCTGGGCGAGAAGAACGGCGACGTGCGCTCGGGCGCGCTGAACCTGCTTTCCCGCGTGGGTTTCGACTATCCCAATGATACCCGGCCGCACCTGCCGACCCTCATTGCACTCCTCGACGACCCGGACATGTTCGTCAAGATAGACGCGGCGAACGCCGTCGGCAACCTGGGGTTCAGCTTCAAGGATTCCGCGGCCAAGGCCGCCCCAAAACTGAAAGGCCTGCTGGGCCATGAGCAGAGCCTGGTGCGGCAGGAAGCAGCCTATGCCCTGGGAAATATAGGCTTTGCCCATACGGCCCTCGTTCAGGATGCCGTGCCCCGGCTGATCACGATGCTGGAGCAGGGGGATGACGACGAACGGGAAGCAGCAGCCCATGCCCTGGGCAAGGTCGGCATCAATGCCCCCGAGCTGATCCGGGGTATCCTCCCCAAGCTGATCGAGGTGCTTGAATTCTCGAAGGAGGCGACCTGCGGCGGCGTCTTGTTCGCCCTGGGTGCCATCGGCCTGCATTATCCCCAGGAAGTGGCAGGCCTGGTCCCGCGGCTGATGCAGTACCTGGACAGCGGGCACCCAAACGCGGTCAAGAACGCGGTGGCGGCCCTCGGGAACATCGGCAGCTCGAACCCCGAGACGGTGAAGGACGCCGTGCCGAAGATCCGGAAGATCATGGAAACAACGACAGACATCGATGTGAAGATGAACGCCAAGGTGGCCCTGGGCAGGATGGGCGACCCGACCGCCTTATAACAAGAAAAACGATAACCACGGGAGCTTCGCTCTCACGGTTTGGTCTTTTTCTTCTCGTTTCATCTGTGCGTGCGGCAGAGCCGCACCCGTGTTGATCCGTGGTTACAAAATTATTTTGTATGAGGTCTGAATGGGAAGATAACGAGTTGAAACCGGCATTGGAAGCGCTTCTCTTCATCGCAGGCAGTCCGCTGTCCCTGGAGCGTTTGAATGGTCTTTTTGAAGAATCGTCGCCTGAGCAGATCGAGGCGCAGCTCCAGGTGCTCCGGCAGGAATACGATGAACGGCAGGCCGGGATCATGCTGGTGGAGGTGGCGGGCGGATACCAGCTGGCCACGAGACCGGAGCAGGCAGTCTGGATCAGGAAGTTCAAAGCGGTCAAGGTCTCGACGAAGCTTTCCCGGCCCGCCCTCGAAACGCTGGCGATCGTTGCCTACAAGCAGCCTATCACCAGGACCGAGGTCGAAGTGGTCCGGGGCGTGAACATCGGCGGCATCATGCGCAACCTGATGGAACGGCGGCTGGTCAAGATCGTCGGGAAGAAGGACGTGCCGGGGAAACCCATGATGTACGGGACCACGGCCGACTTCCTGCAGTACTTCGGATTGAAGGACCTCTCGGCCCTGCCCACGCTCAAGGAGTTCCAGGAGCTGGAGGCCGGGGAAGAGATCATGGAAGAGCTGCCCGCGGAGGACCAGGAAGCGGCGGAACAGCAGGAACCATCAGAAGGGACGGAACTCGCCGGGAATGAAGCTCCGGCAGAGATCGCTTCCCAGGAGAACGTTACAGGATGATAGAACTCCAGGATGCCCTGCGCAAAAAGGAGATCTGGGCAATCGGCGGCGGCAAGGGGGGGATCGGCAAAAGCCTAATCACCGGCAACATCGGAATCACGCTTGCCCGCCTTCGGAAAAAAGTGCTTCTCGTGGACGCTGACCTGGGAGGCGCCAATCTCCATACCACGCTCGGCATAGGCGTTCCGGAAATGACGCTCTCTGACTTCCTCAACCGCCGGGTGGAGAACATCCAGGAAGTCATCATCAAGACCAGCATCCCGAACCTCAGCCTGATCAGCGGCGCTCAAGACTTCCTCGACGCCGCCAACCCCAATTTTTCTCAGAAGGCCCGGCTGCTCCGCCACCTGGAGACCCTGGATGCCGACTATATCCTTCTCGACCTCGGCGCCGGCACCTCCTTCAACATCCTCGATTTCTTCCTCTTTTCGGACCACGGCATCCTGGTCGTGCTGCCCGAACCCACTGCGATCGAAAATGCGTACCGGTTCATCAAGAGCGCTTTCTATCGCCGTTTTAAAAAGGTGGTGGCCCAGCAGAACATCAAGGACCTCATTGACGCGGCCATGGACCAGAAGAACAACATGGGCATCCGCACCCCCTACGATCTGATCGAACGGGTCAAGACCATGGAACGGGAGGTCGGGGAGATCCTGGAGCTGGAAGTAGCGAAGTTCAGGCCCAAGCTCGTCGTGAACCAGGTACGCACCAAGACCGACATCCAGATCGGGTTCTCGATGAAGAGCGCCTGTCAAAAATATTTCGGCATCCACCTGGAATACCTGGGCTACGTGGAATATGACGACTGCGTCTGGCAGTCCATCCGGAGCAAACGGCCGCTCACGATCGAATACCCCTATTCCCGGCCTTCGCGCTGCATCGAGCGCATCGTGCACAACCTGCTTCGGAAAGAGCAACTCGTGGCGAGTATGTTGTACTGAAAAAAGGTGGTTTGAGGCGTTTGAATCGTTGCCTGCGGATAGAACCCGTTCCGGGCGCCTTAAAAGGGAGTTGAGTGTTTGATTGTTTTTTGAACCATTCGAACGACTCAAACGGTTCAAGCTGTTTATTAGCTAAACGATTCGAACGACTTAAACCATTCAAACTGTTTTTACTGAATGGATGACACCATGTTTAAAAAAATAGAAGACCTCAATTTTTACGAGCTGCTGGAAATAAGCCCCCGAGCCAGTGCCCAGGAGATCCACAGGGCCTATGAACGGGTGCGCAGGGTCTATGACCCCAATTCCATTGCGCTCTATTCCCTGTTCACGCCTGAAGAGACCGCCGCAATACACCAGCGGATCGAAGAGGCCTACCGGACCCTGCTGTATGAAGACAACCGGAGAAAATACGACGAAGAGCTGAGAAACAGCGGCGAGATGCAGGCACCCCCGGTGCAGCAGCAGCGTTCGTTGCGCACCCAGGCTTCGCCGGCTGGGCCTTCCCTCTCCTCCCCCGGCAGTTCACGGACCAGGGACATGCCGCAGCCGGCCGCAGATCCCGTTCCCCAGGAGATTCCGGCGCCGGCGCCCTTCAACTCAGACTTCACCGGACCTGCCATCAAGCTGCTGCGCGAACAGCGCAACCTCACCCTTCGCCAGGTCTCGGACATCACCAAGATAGGACTTCGCTACCTCGAGCTGATCGAGGAGGAGCAATTCCAGAAACTTCCCGCCCGGGCCTATCTGCGCGGCTTCCTCATGCAATATGCCAAGATCCTGGGGTACGATCCGGAGCGCGTGGCCGGGGATTACCTGAAGCGCTACGAAGCGTCGATGAACCAGCCGAAGAAGTAATGCCTCTTGAGTAACAACAGATGACCGCGCGCGGCTCTAGCCGCACGTCACGGGCAAAGGCAGTTTCTCCGGGGCCTGCGAGAAGCAACGGTTGAGAGACCTCTCGTCACGCACTCCGAACTCCGAGCTGTTTCTCGCCCTCCCGCTTCAGCTCCCGCTCCTTCCAGATCACATAGATCGCCGGGTAAATAATCAGCTCCAGGATGGTCGAGGTGATTACGCCGCCCACCATCGGCGCTGCGATCCGTTTCATGACGTCGGCGCCGGTGCCGGTCGAGAACATGATCGGCACGAGCCCTGCAAGGATCACCGAGACAGTCATGATCTTCGGCCTGATCCTCTTGACCGCGCCCTCCATGACTGAGTCCTCAATGTCGCGCAGCGTCCTGATCCTGCCCTCCTGATGCCACCGGTTATAGGAAAGATCGAGATACAGGAGCATTACGATCCCCGTCTCCGCGTCCAAACCGGCCAGCGCGATTACGCCTACCCAGACCGCGGTGCTCATATGGTAGCCCAGGATGTAGAGCAGCCAGACAGTGCCCACCAGGGAGAAGGGCACCGCGAGCAGGACAATGGACGTCTTGACCCAGGATTCCGTATTGAGATAGATCAGGACGACGATGATGAGCAGGGTAAGCGGGATCACGTAGAAGAGCTTGGCCTTCACGTTCTCCATGTACTCGTACTGCCCGGACCAGATGAGGGAATAGCCCGGCGGCAATTTGACCTTCTCGGCGATGGCCTTGCCCGCACGCGTTACATACCCCCCGAAGTCGCTCCCTTCGATGTTGAGCGTTACATTCGCGGTCAGCCTTCCGCCTTCGCTCTGGACCAGGCCCGGGCCGCGGGTGATCCGGATGTCAGCGAGCTGTTCCAGCGGCACCTGGGCGCCCTCCATGACCGGCACGAGCACGCGCCTCAGCTTCTCCACGTCGTCCCGCAACTCACGGCCATACCGGATATTGACGGGATAGCGCTCCCTGCCCTCAACCGTGGTCGTTACGTTCATGCCGCCGATGGCGGACTGGATGACGTTCTGCACGTCCTCCACCTGAAGCCCGTATCGCGCGATTCCGTCGCGATCGATGTTGAAATCCAGGAAGTATCCGGTATTCGCGCGCTCAGCAAAGACCGCCCGGGTTCCCGGCACGTTTCGCAGGGTATTTTCAACGTCCAGGCCTATGCGCTCGATCTCGTCAAGGCCAGGTCCGAAGATCTTGA
>MHEA01000212.1:0-195 GCA_001805085.1 Nitrospirae bacterium GWC2_57_9 | reverse complement strand
CACTTTTGGAACTGCGGCCTCCACTGGCTCATGGGTTTGAGCGTTACGTTCGTCTCGATCATCTCGAGCGGCGCCGGGTCCGTGGGCGTCTCGGCCCTGCCCACCTTGCCGAATACTATATCCACTTCCGGGAACTGTTTCATGATCCGGTCCTGTGCCTGGAGCACATCGGACATGGTCGTGATGGAAGCGCCG
>MHEA01000211.1:15031-15466 GCA_001805085.1 Nitrospirae bacterium GWC2_57_9 | reverse complement strand
GGGATCACGAAGCTCACCAGGAACGCAAAGGCCGCGCAGAGAGCACCGATGACGATGAGGGGATAACGGACAGCGGCCTTGATCCGGCTTCTGGTTTCCATTTCGTGCTCCGCCAGCAGCGCGAGCCGGTTCAGTATTGAATCCAGGATGCCGGCTGTTTCAGCCGCGCGGATCATGCCGGCGTACAGCCTGCTGAATATCTTCGGATGCTTTTCCAGTGCGACGGAAAAAGCAGTCCCCGACTCCACATCCCGCCTGATATCCCCGATTATCTGCTGGAAATAGGGACTGCTGTTCATTTGTTTCTCGATGATGGTCATACTCTTGATGAACGGCACGCCGGAGCTGATGAGCGTGGAAAGCTGCCTGCTGAACAAAATAAGGTCCTGCGGCTTTACCCCTTTGAACAACGAAAGCACATCCACCCCGCGAGAC
>MHEA01000211.1:13130-14980 GCA_001805085.1 Nitrospirae bacterium GWC2_57_9 | reverse complement strand
CGCCCTTCTTTATCCCTGGCTCTATATTTGAATTTCACCATATTACTTTGGTATTATAGCATCATTCTAACAGCCTGCAGTGAAAAAGAGCCAGATGACGATGGACACCAGGAAACCTTTTTTGAAATCTTGCGCTTTTATCCCCACCCTAATCCGTCATTCCGGACTTGACCCGGCATCCGGACAGTTTTTGAAAAACTGGATTTCTGATTAATGCGTTCGGATTGACGAAAAAGGCCGCTGTTCTTGGAATTGACTTCGGATTTGATTTTCGGATAATATGACACACCTGCCGCTGCAGAAACGATATTCTCCCGGGCCAGGGCGGTTGAAATCTTTTCCGGTTTATCCGGGTCGGAAAGGGCGGTCACAAATGAACCGAAATGTCCTCAAACAGGTCCAGGACTTCGCCAGGCTCTGGGGAGGATTCCGCGCTTCACGGGTGATCCTGACGGCAAACAATTATCGGGTCTTCGATCATCTCACGAGGCCGAAGACCGCATCCGAGCTTGCCCGGGCGATCGATGCTGACCCGCGCGCCACGGAGATCCTGCTCGATGCTGTTGCTGCTGTCGGGCTGCTCAAAAAGGCGGGCAGCAAATATCGGAATACGACGACTGCGAAAAAATTCCTGGTTCAGAGCAGTCCCCTCTATCAGGGCGACATGCTCCGCCACGCGGACAATCTCTGGAAGAGCTGGTCAGGCCTGGACGAGGTGGTGAAGACCGGCAAGCCGAACCAGTCGGGAACGCGCGATTACGACGCCTTCATCAGGGCAATGCATAACAACGCCGTGCTTCGGGCGAAGGATGCGGTCTCGGCCATCGATCTCAAGAGTGTCACACGCGCCCTCGACCTCGGCGGCGGACCGGGGACGTACAGCATGGAACTGGCGAAAAGAAAGATCATCGTCACGCTCTTTGACCTGCCGGAAACCGTCAAGATCGCACAGGAGATCGTCGGGGAACAGAAGCCAAAACAGATACATTTCGTTGCCGGCGATTACCACTCCGACGACATCGGCTCCGGATATGATCTCGTGCTGATCAGCCAGATCGTGCATTCGCTTTCGATCGAGGAAAGCATCGATCTCATCGAGAAGGCCCGCAATGCCCTGAACCCGAAGGGCACGATAGCGGTCCATGAGTTCCTGCTTGCCAAGAATCGGGCGGCTCCGGTCCCCGGCGCGCTCTTCTCCGTGAATATGCTGGTCAACACACGGGACGGACGGTCCTATTCCGTAGAAGAGATGAGGAGCTGGTTACTGAAGGCGGGTTTCAAGGGGATCAAAGCGAGAGTGCTGGGAGATACGGTCGTCGTCATGGGGAAAAAGGGATAACGTGATCCCTTTCGCCGTGGTTCAAGATAGAATGGTGTCGCGAAGGTCTTCAACAGGGTCTCATTAAGAAAAAAAGCTTCCCATGAACAGTTTGTTCACCGGGAAACCATTTTTCTGACTAAGGCTGTTCGGCTCCTTGCGAACCCTGTGTCTCCGGCACCTGACCAGGATCAGGCTGCAGGTTCTATTCCTGCAGCCGATCAATCAGCTTGTCAGGCCTCGGCCTGGCTGGTTTGGACCAGGGCCAGTTCATCTGTCGAAAAAACCTTGTCGATGTCCAGGATGATGATGAACCTGGTATCCCGCTTGCCCATGCCCTTGATGAACTCCGTGTTCAGTTTCGCGCCGATCTTGGGAGCAGGCTCGATCTGGCCGGGCTCCAGGTCCAGCACCTCCTGCACGGAATCGGCAAGCGCGCCAAGGACCGTCGTTTCGTTGTCGACGGTAACCTCGACAATGATGATGCAGGTGTTCACCGTCTTTTCGGTCTTCGGCATGCCGAACTTGAGCC
>MHEA01000211.1:5823-13077 GCA_001805085.1 Nitrospirae bacterium GWC2_57_9 | reverse complement strand
AAGTCCGGCATCCTCGGAACCTTCGTGATAGAGGTAAAATCCAGCACTTCCCGCACCTTGCTGATGTCGAGCGCAAAGATCTCGTCATCAAGGGTGTACGTTAGGTATTGTGTTGTTTCCTGAATGGCTGATGCCATGAGAACCTCCCTGGGTAAATTCCTGCCTGTTTCTGCCTTTGTTCTTTCATTTCGCATTCCGAATTTGCCATTCTGCATTCGCTAGAATTTCTCGAACTCGCGGTCCCGGTGATCTCCGTTCCCCTTCGTCTCACGACCCATGTTCAGTGATATCCCCGCATGATGGAGTGCGACCGGCGCAGGCCTGGCTTTCTGCGTTATATGAGCGACGTTGACCTTGTGCGATGCCGCCGGATTGGTCAAGGGTAAGCTGCGCCGGGAACCGTTGTCGTCAACCTTGAAGAACTCGATGGTCGCCTGGAGCTGCTCGGCCTGCGACGAAAGCTCTTCCGCTGTAGACGCCATCTCCTCGCTCGCCCCGGCGTTCTGCTGGATCACCTGATTCAACTGCTGAATCGCGCCGTTGATCTGGTCCGCTCCACCCGTCTGCTCCTTGGAAGCCGCGGTGATCTCCTGCACAAGCTCCGCTGTCTTCTGGATATCAGGCACTAGCTTCGCCAGCATCTGGCCGGCCTTCTCGGCCACCTCCACGCTGGACGAAGACAGCTGGCTGATCTCGGCTGCCGCCACCTGGCTCCGCTCCGCCAGTTTCCGGACTTCGGCGGCCACCACGGCAAACCCCTTGCCGTGCTCGCCCGCGCGTGCAGCTTCAATGGCCGCGTTCAGAGCCAGCAGGTTCGTCTGTCGCGCGATCTCCTCGATGATGGAGATCTTGCCGGCAATGTCCTTCATGGCTGTTACGGTCTCGGACACGGCCCGGCCGCTCTCGGTTGCGTCCGCAGCGGACTTGAGTGCTATCTTCTCGGTCTGTTGCGCGTTGTCCGTGTTCTGCCTGATAGTGGCGTTCATCTCTTCCACGGAGGATGACGCCTCTTCGGCTGATGCGGCCTGCTCCGTGGTGCCCTGGGACATCTGCTCGGCACCCGAGGAGAGCTGCTGGCTGCCCGAGGCAACGTTGTCCGATGCAAGCTTAACGTCCGCCACCACGGCCCGCACCTTTTCCACCATGCTCTTCATGGACAACAGCAGTTGACCGGTCTCGTCGCCGCTCTTCGCTTCGATGGCAACCGTGAGGTTTCCGCGGGAAAGATTCTCCGCCACGTCCACGGCCTGCGACAAGGGCCGCGTGATGCTCCGGATGATGCCGAGCGAAACGGCGATCGCCAGCATGATGCCGAGGAAAATCGAACCGATCAGAAAATTCCGCGTAGCAGCATAGTTATTCTGAGAAGTTTGGAATGCTTCGTTTCCCTCCCTGACCTGCAGTTCGATCAGTCCTTTGATGTCATCTTCCAGCTTCGCAAGCCTCGGGTTGATCACCCTGACCGTATGCTCGTTCGCTTCCATGAAATGGCGTGCCTGGAGCAGGGCCATCGCCGCCTTCAGTCCTTCGCTCACAAAAGCATTCTTGTCGGCGGTAAAGGAGTCCACCATGGCCCGCTCCTCGGTGCGATGGTTCAGGGCTTTATACTCCTGCCACAGTGCCTCCAACTCCTGGATGTTCTTTTCGATCTTGTCCGTATGACGGGTGATGGGATGATCCTGTTCATGAAGTTTGCTTTCCTCCAGTCTTGAATCGTGAAAGGAAGCGAGCAGGAGGTGCTTGACGCTGTCCATCAGCTTATTGTCTATTTCTCCGAGCTTGATGGACGGAACCGTGTTCTCATGATATACACCGTCCAGTTTTTCGTTCGATCCTGATATGCCTCTCAAACCGAGCACGCCTATGATAATGAGAAGAACAGCCAGAAAACCGACCAGCGTCAGCAACTTCGATCCAATCCGCATATTCTTTAGCATAGTAGTCATCCCCCTCAAAATGAAATTTTGTATTTATTCATAAGTGCAGTTAGTGAAACATTCTGCAATCATAATGCCGAATACCATTATAAACACAAGTTATTGTTTTTTTAATATAAATTTTTTAATGAAGATATTCACAAATTGAAACTGTTCGGAAAGACGACAGTTACAAGTTGTTATATTGTCAAAAACAGTCACAGTTGCGTCTTTTCGCTAAAGCGCTTATTAGCAGCCAGGATAGAGATATTGATTGAAGGAGTATCAATAGCCAGGTTGATAATTGATATTCCGGGGAGAACCTGTGAGGGGGCAGGATCAAGAAAGCTTTATCTTTCGCATTCTGCTAAAAGGGACGAGGGCTCACAATGGATCACAAGCTCATGACCGGTGCAGGGATGCCGAAAGCTGAGTTCAGCGGAATGAAGATGATAGCCGGGGTCGCCGGGCAAGGCGCGCGAATTCGGTGCCGGCAGGCCTCCCGCGACATACAGTGGGTCGCCAACCAGTGGATGTCCCGCAGAAGCGAGGTGTATCCGGATCTGGTGCGGACGGCCTGTTACAATGCGCACGTCGCAAAGGATGGAATCTCTGCGGCGTTCGAGGACTTTCACCTGAGACAAAGAGGGTTTGCCGTCAGGAGTTGCCGCATGAATCGATCCGAGCAACCCATGTGACACGGGGCCGATCGGCGTCGTGATCGTCCGCTCCTCCCAATCGGGAAGTCCGGCGGCAAGTGCCCGGTAGCGCTTCCCCACCTTTTTCGCTGACCACTGCCGCATCAACTCTACCCGGGCCTTCTGGTTTCTGGCGCATAATACCAGGCCCGAGGTCCATCTCCCCAGGCGATGCACAGGAGCGGCATCAGAAGCATACGAGCGAACCAAATGGAGGAGCGTGTTCTTCAGGAAGTTCGCGCCGGGGAGCGTCGGCAATCCTGCCGGCTTATGGACGGCGAGCAGGTCCGCATCCTCGTAAAGAACGGAGAATGACAGCGGCGCATCAGGCTCGATCCAGGGCGGGCGGTTCCAGACAAGCTCGGATCCGGTTCTCAGCAGGGTTTCGGGATGTACTGACCGGGAATCGATGAGAACATGACCGCCAGCAATGCGCTCCGCCCACTCGGCTGATGAGGAGTGACGATAATGCCGGGTCAGATAGCTCAGCAGGGTCTGACGGTCAGCATCAGGACCAAGCTGTTCCCTGAACTCGCAGCCGTCGTTGGGATGTCGCGTTTGTTGATGTGAAATCATTTGCCTGTCCGCCCAACCTCAGCCTTTCGAAAACTTTTTGCTGTTTCGCCTCTATTCACATCTTCTCCACCAGTTTCCTGAAATACCGGCAGTTCTCCACGAGATCGGGGCCATGCTTGAACAGCCCGCCGCCGATCAGGAAGATCAGGTCCTGGCCGTAGGTCTCGAGCATTTCCGGAACGCGGGAAAGGCTCATCCCTCCTCCGGGCGCAGGGAAAATGGACTTGATATGCCTCATGGGCTCCCCGGTTGCCTGCACGATCTCTTCGCACTCGTTCCTGCTGAAAGAGAACCTGCCGCCGAAGTTAGGGAAGATAGTGGCATCGGCGCCGGCAAGGCGTGCCAGCTGTCCGAAGATGACGCCGTGCGCCATGCCGTTCATGCTCGTAACGAAGCTTCCCTGGAGCGCGGGATGGGTCAGGATCGGCAGCCCGATCGCATCATCCTCGGCCAACTCGCGCATGAGGTCGAACCCGACGATGCCCGGCGCGACCATGATGCCCCCGGCGCCGGCTCCCTTTGCGATGCGGGCCCGCTTCTGCACCAGGCGGCTCGGGGCCGTGATATTGGCCACATAAAGAGAAGGAAGCCCGGTCTCCCGGCTTGCCCGCTGCACCGCTTCGGCGCACCGCTTGACGCGCTCATCGAAGCGCGAGCAGCACTGGTCGGTAAGGCCATGATCGTCCTTGATCATGTCCATGCCGCCCAGGGCGAACTGGTAGGCAAGGTCCGCAAGCTCCTCGCAGGACAGGCCCATGGGTTTTATCGCCGTGGACAGGAGCGGGCGTTTCTCCGCCTTCAGCAGATCGCGCAATCCCTGCCGTCCGAAGCGGGGGCCGCGGAACGAATCGAGAAGCGAGGACGAAAGATCGAGGTGCTCCACCCGGATACCGGGCTTGATGCTGCTGTTCCCGAACACGACGTTCAGGAACTGCGTGAGTTCATTCGCGGCTATCTCATTCGCGAAACTGATGACCGCTTTAAAATTACCGGCGCCCCAGGGTGCGAATGACTCGATCCTGCCGAACACGTGGTCCCTGATAACACCCTCGGGAACTTCATCGGCCGGGAATTCCACGGTCTGCTCGATACAGATGTCCTCGGCTTTTGAACGCGCTTCCTTCTCGCTGCCGTAGAGCCGGTAGGTGACGGAGAAGCGGTCGCTGGAGAAGAGGGATGCAGGAGTGCAGGTTTTTTGGATGATCATAGCCTTCAAAAACAAAAAATCATGAAGACGTCTCGCGCAAGGCAGCAAAGGCGCAAAGAAAGTCAAAATTCAATCTACGGATTATCTCACACGAAGCCACAAAGCCACGAAGGGGTGCATTGATAAATTGAGAACTTGATTTCTTCGTGTCTTCGTGGCTTCGTTTGAGATAGATGTTTTAGGTTTACTACTGAACTTCGATTCCCTTAGCGTCTTGGCGGCTTTGCGCGAAAAATGTCTTTTATTCTGCTTCTTCGCTGGACCTTTTCGACTTCCCTTCCAGCTGTTTATATTTGCGGAACGCAACGGAAAGGGTCGAAGATTCTGAGATCGCACCGGCAACGAGCAGCGCATCCATGACTTCGTCCCGTGATGCCCCTTCGTCCATTGCCCGCTTCATATGCGCTTCCAGGCAATGGTCGCACCGGAGAGCTGCAGCGGCTCCGATCGCCACCAGCTCCGCGGTCTTCCTGTCCAGGGCCGAGGGCTCCTGGTAGATGGCCATGCCCTTGAACAGGAAGGGATTGAAGTTACGCGGCCGCTCCTTCATCACCTTCAGCAGGAACCCCAGTTCTCCGTTCCTGCCCGCGTGCAGCTCTGCAAGCTCTTCGGCCAGCTCGGGCTTGCATAACAGGGATTTTGCTTCCTTGACGAGCCTCTGCTTGTTTTTGTTTCTGACCTGTTTCTTCTTATTCTGCATTTCATTCCTGTTATTTGGTCATCCCCGAATGCCTCCATCGGGGATCCGGTTTTCTGGTGAACCATATTCCCGATTGAATCACTCGGGAATGACAATAAAAGGCTGAGTGCTTCAGCTAAACACTACTCCGCACTCCGAACTCCTAACTCCGAACTGTATTCAGAGCGCTTCCGCCTTCGCCATGCTGTGCACCGCCGCGATATGCGCCTTCGCAAGCTCGTCCTCGGTGATGCCGAACTTCTGCCCGGTCATGTTCTCCACTTCCCGGACAAGCGCGAGCGCATCCATCCCGTGCTCCTTCAGGAGATACTGTTTGCTTGCGCCGTGGCTGAACGTGTCCCGCAGCCCGATCCGGACGAGCTTCTTCTCAGTTCCGGCCTCTGCCATCTTCTCGGCAATGATGCTGCCCAGCCCGCCGATGATCGTATGGTTCTCCATGGTGATAACGCCGAACCGGGAGGCGGCAATGGCATCCAGGACGGACCGGTCGTCAAAGGGCTTTAGAGTCGAAATATGCATATGCTGGACCGCGAGTCCCCGCAGCTTCAGGACGGACACCGCCCGCAAGGCCTCTTCTGTCATGATGCCGGAAGAAAGAATGACGATGTCCTTGCCTTCGGCCAGGACCCGCGCCTTGTTCAACACGAAGGGTTCCCGGAACAGCCGCGGGATCTCACCGCGCAGCATGCGAACATAGACCGGGCCGTTGATATCCCGGATAACGTCGAGAACGGTCTCGACCTCGGTCGCATCGCCGCATTCGAGCACGGTCATGTTCGGGAGCGACCGCATCAGGGAAATATCCTCGATGGCCTGGTGCGTTGCCCCGCCCGGGGTAGTGATCCCCGGCAGGAACGCGATCATGCGCACAGGCAGGTTCGGGTAGGCCACGGACATGGCGATCTGGTCATAAGCGCGGCGGTAGATGAAGACGGCAAAGGTATGCACGAAGGGAATGAAGCCTTCCCGCGCCAGCCCCGCCGCAAAGCTCAGCATGTTCTGTTCGGCAATGCCCATGGAAAGGAACCGGTCGGGATAGGTGTCGCGGAAAAGGTCTATCTCGGTCGAACTCGTCAGGTCCGCCGAGAGGACGAGCACTTTCGGTTTGTCCGCCGCCCACTTGACGAGATTCTTCGCATGCGCCCGCGTCACGATCTCCGGTCCCGGCGCTTTCTGAATTGCAAATCCCGCCGCTCCCCCCTTTGGCAAAGGGGGGTGGAGGGGGGATTCTGAAGCCGTCGTCTCTCCGGTCAGCTCAGCCAGCGCTGCGGCATACCGTTCCTTCTCCTCAGCGCTCGTGAACCGCACATAATGCATCTTGGGCGCCCGGCTTTTCAGTATCTCCAAACCGCGTGCGGCATCGGTGTCGCATAGCACCACGATCGGCCGGCCGTCCGGGGAGAGCTCCCCGATCTCGGCCAGACGCCTGATATCGTGCCCGTTCACCCGGAACACCCGCGCGCCGAATGCTTCAAGCCTCTTATCCAGCGGTTCGATGTCCATGACATTGCACATCTTGCCGTCGCACTGAAACCCGTTTACATCAACGTAGATCAGCACGTTGTCGAGCATATGATAGGACATGGCCTGGAGCGCTTCCCACGTCTGGCCTATCTGGAACTCGCCGTCGGACATGAAGAGCACGACCCTGCCCTTTTCCCCGTTCCTTTTGCGCGCCATGGCCGTACCCGCTGCCTGGCTGATGCCCTGGCCCAGCGACCCGGTCATGGATTCCATGCCCGGCGAATGCTCCGCCCCGATCATCTCGACGGAGCTGCCGTCCTTGTTGAACTGGAGCAGACCTTCCTCTGCCATGCGCCCGGTCTCGATCAGGGCTGCATACAGCACGAGCGCGTACTGGGCCGGCGAGAGAAAGAACCGGTCGCGGTCCTTGCCCGGTCCGTTAAAGGATGCTCCGGTAAAATAATCCGGATTCTGCGGGCCGGGTACGCCCGGGAAGGGTTTCGGAACGAGGGGGGCCTCAATGGCGCCGAGGTCCATGATCTTCACATAGAGTGCCGCAAAGATCTCCGCCGAGGAGCAGGCCTGGGAAAGGTAGCCCCCGTTCTGCTTGAGGGTATGCTCCAGCACGCGCCGCCGGATGCCTGCGGCTACGCGCTTTACGTCGTCCTGCCAGGATTTGTCGGTTGTTCTTTT
>MHEA01000211.1:3079-5713 GCA_001805085.1 Nitrospirae bacterium GWC2_57_9 | reverse complement strand
CTTCGTGGTAAAAAGCCGTGCTGTCTTCTCGGGGATTATTACGCAAGGATGGAGGTTAGTCAAGACTAAATATTGCAGGAAAAAGCGGAATGCCGAAGGTCAGGTTCTCTGTCATCCTCCGGCAATCGGCGGGAAGATACCGATGCGGTCATGGTCGGCTATAACAAAATCCTTTTTCTCAACTACCCCGTTCACCACGGTAACAAGCGGCCTTTCACCCAGATACAGAAGTTCGTGGAGGCCCTTGACCGTAATACCCTCGGGCGAATCGAGGTGGAATTCCTGTTTTCCGCAGCAGGGCAGCGCCTCGTTATTGCAGGTGAGCCCTGCGAACAATCTGATCTCGAGCTTCATGGACTCTCTCAACAGGCCTGTTAAAATTGGGCATCCCCAACGTCTTTACCGGACATCTGCTTCTTTGATAGATTCGTAAGTCCTGTCTCACACAAAGCCACGAAGCCACAAAGAGGAAATGCTTTTAAAAAGGCTTTTCTTCGTGATCTCCGTGGCTCCGTGTGAAAATTTAATTTTTACGAATTCATCTTCTTTGTTTCAGGAAGAACATATTCCCGATAGAACCGATCGGGAATGACATAAAAAACGGAAAGAAAAAGGGAGAGATAATCCATCTCTCCCCCTGTCGTTGAACTCTTCTCGCTACCAGTTAAACACCTTGTCCAGGTCCTCGTCCTTCACCTGGAACGTGACGTTGTGCGGGGCAATGGGTTCCGTCATCATGAACCGCGGCAGCCGGTCCTGGGCGGAAGTAAAGCCCGCACGGGCATTGAAATCGCGCTCGCTCGTCAGCACCTTTTTGCCGAGTTCGACCACGCTGTCGCCGGTAAGGTTCAATCCGTAGGTTGCGTTCATGAGGTCCAGGAGCGCCTGGAATGTTTCCGGCTGGTCCAGGATGGCGAACGCGATAAAGAGGCACATGCCGAGCGTATCGATGGAGGCCGTGGCGATCTGGAGGTTTCGCGACAGCTCGACCTGGCCCTCGGCCTTGAGCGCATTCACGTCTCCGCCCACCTTGAGCACGTTCTGGGCAACAGCATACCCTGCCGTATGATCGGCACCCATGGGGCTGGTCGCGTAGGTCACGCCGACACCGGTCACTGCGCGGGGATCGTAGGCAGGCATGGCCTGTCCTTTCACGACCGGTACCCGCTCCACCCCGAATACCTTTCCGGTGACCGCTGCGCCATTGCCCAGGATCCGGCCGAGATAACTGCCTTTGCCGACTTCGTTCACCAGGTCGATGGCCGCCCTGGCATCGCCGAACCTGGCAAGTCCGGCCTCCATTGCCACACCGATGCTGGCTCCCATCTCGATGGTATCGATGCCGTAGTTATCGTCCAGGAAATCGAGCCTGGCGATGGAATCCAGATCGTCGATGCCGCAGTTGCCGCCATGGGCCCAGACCGTTTCATATTCGGGCTGCTTGGTCAGGTAATGGCCGTCCTTATCATGGTACACTCCGGAACACTGGATCACGCAGCCGCGGTGGCAGGCATGGGTGGACAATCCGCCGCGCTTGGTTTCCAGCGCTGCCTGGGTCTCGCCGCTGATCTTTGCTGCGCCGTCGAAGCGTCCCTGCTTGAAATTATACGTGGGATACCCGCCCACCTCGTTCAGGATGTTGGTCAGGATGTTCGTACCGTAGGCCGGCAAACCCTGTCCCGTGACCGGGTGCTTGCGCAGCCCCTCGACGAACTTCTTGTTCGCTTCCCTGAACTTCTCGGGGTCCTTAGGCGTGCGCGGTTTGGCGCCCGTGTCATCCAGCACGATCACCTTGATGTTCTTCGAGCCCATTACAGCGCCGACGCCCCCCCTGCCTGCGTGGCGGGTCGGCCGAAGCTCCATGTCCGTACAGGCAACCGTGGCGGCAGACAGCTTCATCTCCCCTGCCGGACCAATGGACATGCAGGCGATCTTGTCGCCATGTTCCTTTTTCATCTTCTCGATGAGATCGTAGTTGGTCATCATCTTCAGGCTGTTGTCCGCGGTTATCTTGACGCCGTCCTTGTTGATGAAGATCTTGTAGAGCGTGTCGTCCTTGGGCTTGCCTTCGAGGACGATGGCAGCATACCCGAGCCTTCCCAGGACTTGCGAGGGCTGGCCTCCGGCGTTCGCTTCCTTGATCCCGCCGGTGAGCGGGCTCTTGCAGCCCACCGAGATCCGGCTCGACATTGCAGCTCCCGTGCCGCTCAACAGGCCGGGAGCGATCACGAGCTTGTTCTCGGCACCCAGGGGATGGCACAGGGGGTTCACCTCACGGGAGACAATGGCGGAAGTCAATGCCCTCCCGCCAAGACCTGCATAGTCACCGAGCGCGGCCTCGACGGCCTTGGGACCGCCCGGTGCTCCGACGTCAATGCGCACAATCCTGTCCATAGACTTCTCCTCTCGTGATGATTGAAGTGCAGGGGGATCCAACAGGACGTTGACCCGCAATGGTTCGGGGCATGCCTGAGATAGCCCGTGCTGCTTTACGCCGCTGCCTTGTAGATATTGATCACGTCCTCGAGGGACGGACACCGGGGGTTGGTGAATCCGCAGGCGTCCTTTTGCGCGTTCTCCGCCATGGTCTTGAGGTCCTTTTCCTTGACGCCCAGCTCCGTAAGTCCCGAAGGA
>MHEA01000211.1:1699-3058 GCA_001805085.1 Nitrospirae bacterium GWC2_57_9 | reverse complement strand
TTCCGCTGCGGCCCGCGGCGACATTCCCTCCACCACCTCGCCCATGGCCTTCGCAATGTCCACGAACCGGTCCATCTTGGCTATCATGTTGAACCGCTGCACATGGGGCAGCAGGATCGCGTTGCAGACGCCGTGGGGCAGGTCGTAGAAGCCTCCGAGCTGGTGCGCCATCGCGTGCACATGCCCGAGGCTGGCATTGTTGAAGGCCATGCCTGCCAGGTATTCGGCGTAGGCCATGTTGTCCCGGGCTGCCATGTCGCCGCCGTTCGCGACCGCGGCGCGGAGGTGCTTCGATACCAGCTCGATGGCCTTGAGCGCACAGGCATCCGTTACCGGCGTCGCAATGGTCGAGACGTAAGCTTCGACAGCGTGCGTCAGTGCGTCCATCCCGGTTGCGGCGGTCAGCGACGGGGGCATGCCGGCCATGAGCAGCGGGTCGTTGATGGCGAGCGTGGGAGTTACGCGCCAGTCCACGATCGCCATTTTAACCTTCCTGCTGGTGTCGGTGATGATGCAGAACCGCGTCATTTCACTGCCCGTGCCGGCCGTCGTGTTGATGGCGATGAAGGGAGGCATAGGCTTCATGGATTTATCCACGCCCTCGTAATCCTTGATGCTTCCTCCGTTCGCCACCACGAGACCGATGCCTTTGCCGCAATCATGAGGACTTCCGCCTCCCAGCGTAATGATCATGTCGCAGTTGTTCTTCTTGTAGAAATCTACGCCGTCATGAACGTTCTTGTCCGTGGGGTTCGGTATGGTCTCGTCGAAGATCGCGGGTTCCACCCCGGCGTCCTTGCGCACCAGGTCGGAGATCTTCCCGGCGAGCCCTGCCTTGGTGATCCCCTTGGCCGTGACGATCAGCGGCTTATTGCCGCCCAGCGCTTTGATCCTGCTGCCCAGTTGCTTATGTGCTCCGATCCCCATGAGCGTGACAGTGGGGATAAAAAAACCGTATATTTCTTCCTTGATCGGCATAGTGGGTCTCCTCATGTGGTGTAGTGTTTTTGAAGGGAACTGCAAATCCGGGTGACAGTGGTACGATTATTTTTCAGTTTTCGGGGAACCGTGCGTGGGAGGCGATGCTTACGAAAAAGAAGAATATCGCAGACTTCCCCCTTTTTAAGGGTAGGAAGTCTTTATAGGTTTGTCAATTATACAAAAGTATGCCTAGGGTAAATTGCCTTGTGTCTCAGCTTCTATCGGCTTCTATCATAGCCGTCGTCATGCAGTTCTCTGTGTCAAGGAAGTAAAGGACAGAAGCTTTGACGCGGTTTCACCCACGCATTATCATGGAGAAGGTATCGGTTCAGCGCAGGCAATTGAACACGCCCATGCACCAGAGGCAGGCGCCGCAGG
>MHEA01000211.1:1086-1636 GCA_001805085.1 Nitrospirae bacterium GWC2_57_9 | reverse complement strand
TAGCCTGTTACATTTCGCCGGAAGAGCTCGTATTCAGGGGAGTTCCATATATCGAGGAGCGACTGGTTCTCCAGGTTTCCGAAGGCCTTGGGCTCCACGAACTTTTCATGCCCGTCGATATAACAGCGGTACTGGTGCCACAGAAAATAGCAGGGATGCACATTCCCATCCCATGAAATGAAGGCGCCTCCCTCTTCCACGAACTCGCAGGTCCGCTCGCTCCGGGGTATCGCCTCGGGCAGTTTCAGGTCAAGACCCGTCTCTTGTGCCACGGCCCGCGCCTCGTCGAATATCGCCTGGACCTGTCGCGCCCGGATGTCGCCCCTGCTAAAGAGGCTCTCCAGGTGCAGGAACACTCCCTCGGCAAAGGCTTCGGCCTTCATGGCCTCCACCAGATCGAAGATCTTCCACTCCTCAGGCGTCTTGCCATACTTGAGGTAGATGGAGGGGTATCGATAGATGTCGAGTCCCGCGGCCACCGCCTTCTCTTTCCAACGCAGGAACAGTGCTACGGCAGCGTCCGTGTTTGCATCGAAAAGGATCTGCGGAA
>MHEA01000211.1:709-1008 GCA_001805085.1 Nitrospirae bacterium GWC2_57_9 | reverse complement strand
GGGGCAGTTCCTGCAGGTTGTCGCGCATCACCACGAACTCGACGCCCGTCGAGAGAGGAGAGCGGCTGCTCTTTTTTGCTGCTTCCAGCGCACGGAATGCCTCTTCGATCTGCGCAACTTCTCCGCCGGACCTGACAGAACGATAGACAGCGGGGTCGACCGCATCTACGGACAAGCAGATACGGTCCAGGCCGGAAGCAACAAGGGACCGGGCCCGCCCGCGATCAAGGAGCAGACCGTTGGACTGGAACCCGACCCAGCCATGACCGGGCATGACGCTTTTTGCCGTTTCGATGAAG
>MHEA01000211.1:308-695 GCA_001805085.1 Nitrospirae bacterium GWC2_57_9 | reverse complement strand
CGGGTCCGAGCCGGTCAAAGAGCGCCGGCGAAAAGAGGCCCTCCGCAGCGTCCTTGCCCCAGGTCTGTTTTACGCACATCGGGCAAGCGAGGTTGCAGCGGGTCGTGGTCTCGACGTAGAGCTTAGAAGGATAAGGGCGAAAAGGAGCTTCCGGTACTCTCCGGGTCCGCTCCTGAGTCGTTCTGGTCATGCTTTACAACACCGTTCAGGAAATTAGATCTGTATCAATTATCATGCCGATGAGGAGTACCGTCAAGGGTCGTGGGACGACTAGGCTGCGGGTTTGCATCTCATCAACGGACCGGGCAGGCAGCCCTCACCTTATACCGGCTCACCATGGTCTTGAGCGCTTCTTTCCTGCGGGGCGATAAGCCGAGGTCGTCGAGC
>MHEA01000211.1:0-235 GCA_001805085.1 Nitrospirae bacterium GWC2_57_9 | reverse complement strand
TCAGGTCGGACACTCTCGGATAGGCCTTCTCCATCTCGTCGAAGAACTCCCGGTTCAGGCGGAGCGCGTGCTTCTGGTGGTAATCCTCGGCAAGAAAGAACTCGCGGTACGGTACAATCTCGGTCCGGACCGGCCTTCCCGTCTCGACTGCGATCCGGCTCTTCGTCTCCTCGGCCAGCCTCCGCTGCTCGGCGTCATGCGTGAACACGATGGCCGCGTACTGCCGGGACCAGGA
>MHEA01000210.1:16773-18947 GCA_001805085.1 Nitrospirae bacterium GWC2_57_9 | reverse complement strand
ATTTTTCGAAGCAGCGTGTCGGGAGCCACCGGCTTGGGAAGATAGTGCGTTCCCTGGTCCGGGATTCCCCTGCTCTGCATGATCTCGGCCGAGTATCCGCTCATGAACAGGGCTTTGATGCCGGGACGGACGGCGCTGATGCTTTCGTACAGTTCCCGGCCGTTCTTCTTCGGCATGATAACGTCCGTCAGCACGAGCCGGATGACGCCCTGGTGCTCCAGAAAACGGGCAAACCCCTCTTCCCCGTCGGCCGCCTCGACGACGGCATAGCCTGCATATTCCAGAACAAGCTTCAGCAGCCTTCTGACCACGGCTTCGTCCTCGACGAGAAGCACGGTTTCATTGCCGCCCGGCAGAGGGGCGACAGCAGGCCGCTCGGGATTCGGAGCCGCCGCATGGTACGGCAGGGCAATGGTGAAGGTAGTACCGGACCCCGGCTTGCTGGAGACCTGGATCGTTCCCTGGTGCTGCCTGACAATGCCGTAGGCCATGGCAAGACCCAGGCCGGTGCCGCGGCCCTGCTCCTTGGTCGTGAAGAACGGGTCGAAGATCCTCTTTTGCGTCTCCTTGTCCATGCCGGTTCCGGTGTCCGTAACCGACAGCAGCACGCTGCGCCCGCCCCGTTGCCCGCCCGCTTCATCGGGGTCGATGTCAGCCAGGCTCGTTTTGATCGTGACGCGCCCGCCCTGCGGCATGGCGTCGCGCGCATTGGAGGCGAGATTCATGAGGACCTGCTCGATCTGTCCGCTGTCCGCCATGACCGTCAGCGCACTCGCCGCAAGAACGGTCCTGAGCTCGATGTCCTCGCCCATGAGCGGCCGAAGGAGCTTATCGATGCCCCGGACGATGCCGTTCAGGTCGAGCGCCTTCATCTGCATGGTCTGTTTCCTGCTGAACGTCAGAAGGCTCCGGGTAAGTTTGGACGCCCGTTCAGCCGACGCCAGCACCTGGTCGATGTACGGCCTGCCGGGGCCGCCGTCTTTCGCCTCCATCTGCAGAAGGTTTGCGTATCCGATGATCGCGGTAAGAACGTTGTTGAAATCGTGGGCCACGCCGCTGGCGAGCTGGCCCACGGCCTCCATTTTCTGAGCATGCAGCAGCTGTTCCTCAAGAGACTTCCTTTCCGTGATATCGCGCACCACTTCGATGCCGCCGACGATCCTGCCCTCCGCGTCCCGCAGGGGGCTGGCCGATACCTCCATGTGCAGCGTGCCCTGTTCGGTGACCGCGCTCGTCTCGCGGCGGTGCACCCGTCCGTCGGCAAAGCACGTGACGAGCAGGCACCCCTTGCAGATCTGGTCGCGGTGCTGGTAGGCACGGTAACAGAACTCGCCGGCATGATCGCCTTGTTTCTCCCGATGGGGGGCGTTCTGGTACAGGATCCGGAATTCGCGGTCCTGCACCGTAATCCCGTCCCCGATCGCGGACATGACTGCCTCGAGCTTGTTCCGCTCCTCCCGGAGGCTCTTCTCCGCCTGCTTCCGCTCGGTGATGTCCCGTGCCACGGAGATCATGAATTCGCCGCCGGCGAGGGTGACGAAGCGCACATTGACCTCGACGGGCAGCCGGGAGCCGTCCTTGCGGCGCTGCTCCGTTTCAATGAAGGCGGAACCTGCTGCCTTTACCCGACCTACCCAAGCGGTCCATTCCTGATCGCTTTTCACGTTCGCCGCAAATTCGTGGATCTTCATGCCGAGCAGCACGTCGCCGGGATAGCCGAGATTCGAGCGGGCCTTGTCATTGACATAGAGGATTGCGGCGGTTTCAGGATCCACGATAAAAATGGCGTCGTTGGATTGGTTGATGAGCGCCGTGAACAGCGACGGGTCGTTCTGGATCAAAAGAGCGCCGGCGGCGGCACCGGAAGCGGGACGGCTCCTGCGGGCGGGTGTTTTCTTTTTTTTTCGATCGTTCATCCGCGGCAATTTTGCTTTTCCAGGCGAAGCAGAACCTTGTTTTTGAGTGCTCTGGCTCTCAATGGAGGGAAAGCGTGATGTGTAGTGTTGATTATATGTATGTGCGGGCTATTGTCAAGCAGGTTGTGAGGCGGACGGGGGGGGCGTGAAACCGACGGGGAGACGCGGGGACGCTGGATAAGACGCGCTTATTTCTGGCGTGCATCCATCTCGAGGTCCTTCAACTGCAGGTTCAAAGCATTCACCGAGACCTGGATC
>MHEA01000210.1:13954-16718 GCA_001805085.1 Nitrospirae bacterium GWC2_57_9 | reverse complement strand
GCCTTGCCCAAAAGCATATTTCCCGCGAACAGCACGAACATGCAGAGAACGCAGAGCAGGAGGCTCAGAACACCGAACGCCTGCATGTTCTTTATCAGCATCACCCGATACCGCAGGTTCCCGATCTGGGCCACGATCAGTTCATCAGGCCTGGCCTGATACCGGTCATGAAGGTTTCTGATCAGCGCGGCAAGCGCCAGGAAGCGGTTCGTAAAGGCCAGCAGCAAAAGGGAGATAGCCGGAAACAAGAGGGCCGGCGTTGTCACGTCGATTTCCATGGAAGCACCTCCAGGCAAGCTCCAGCGGGCTGCGTTCAGCTTTCATTATCCCTTGCTGCGCCCTTCATCAGTACTTTTTCCCTTACTCAGAGTAAACAACTCCGCCGCGGCTTTGTCAATAAAGCTTAGGTAGGGCGCGTGAAAATTACCGATGGGGAGACGGCAAAAAGCGGACCGGAGAACGATGAGAAAAACGCGGCTGACGCAAAGGAGTTGACAGCGCCAATAGTCTGCATGCTTTCGAGGGGACCCGGTTCAAGAAACCCGGGGAATGGCGGCAGCCTGTCTTTTTCCGGCGCGAAACACCACCACCATCAGCGCAGGGGTGAGATAGTAATCAGCGATCAGTGCGAAGACGACGGAAGCGCCCGTCAGCAGGCCGAAGTAGATCGTGTTCTTCATTTCAGCGGCCACATTGAGGAAGAACCCGGCAGCGAGCACGACGCTGGTGATCAGCATGGCCCTGCCCGTGGTCTGCATGGTTTTTAGTATCGCCTGTTCAACGTCACTTGTCTGCTCAACGTACCTTCTGAAGTTATGCATGAAGTGGATGGTATCATCCACGACCAGGCCGATCGCTATGCTGCCGACAAGTATCGTCCCGAGGTCGAGCGGGATCCCGAACCATCCCATGATGCCGAGGACCATCATGATGGGCATGAGATTGGGCACCATGCTCAGCAGGCCGATGCGGACCCGGCCGATCAGGAAGATCATCAGCAGGGTGATGATGCTCAAGGCGATGATGTAGCTCTTCGCCATTGTGGTGATGGCGTTGTGAAGCATCGAGGCAAAGAGCGCCATCACGCCGGTTGTCGTGACGCGGGCTTCGGGAAAGGCGGCTTCGAAATGGTGTCTGATATTGTCCATGAGCGCTTTGTAGGCCATTGCATCATCGAACGTTGTCTTGATGGTGAACCTGGCCATGCGGAAAGAAGCATCGACGACGTCCTCGAGGTCATCGGAGCCGCTGTTTTCGAAGAGCAGGAACTCCTGTGCAGCGAGTTTTCGTTCCTGGGGCAGGGCATAAAATTCCGGCCGGTTCTCATTCAGCGCGCGGTGAATCTCCTTCAGGATTGCGGTGATCGTCCAGGCCTTCCCGACCTCCAACTGACCCACACGAAGGTCCGAGACGAACCTGACCGATTCCTCGAGACGGTTCAGGACAGCAGGATCGTGAAGTCCGTTTTCTCTTCCCGTATCGATCACTACCTCGAGGGTTACTGCGCCCCTGAGGTTGGCGTCTATGACCTCGGTAGCCTTTCGAACCGGGTAGTCGTCGGGCAGCCACTTCAGCCCGTTATGTGAAAACCGCAAACCGGTCATGCCGACGACGGAGAGAGAGGCAATTGCCAGCGAAATAAAAACAATCTTCCACGGGTGCATACAAGCCGTTTTAGCGATGCCGGTAAGGACGCGGTCCATGACCGGCGTGCCCTGACCGTGCGGCATCGTTTTCTTCATGGGAAAGAGCGCTACAAGCGCCGGTATCAGGATGATAGTATACAGCAGCGCGAGCATAACGCCCGCGGGTGCAATATAGCCAAGGTCCACGATCGGCGCGACATCCGCGGTCACGAAGGACAGAAGCCCCGCCGCGGTCGTCAAGCTGGTCATCAGGACGGCAAGGGCGGAATGTCCCAGGGCATAAGCGATTGCGTCTTCCTTGCCTGCTCCCTCGTCGAATTTCATATAGAATATCGCGAGAATATGTACTGAGTCGCCGATCCCGACCACCAAAAGAAAAGTGGGAAGGATCGATGTGATATGCGTGATCGGCAGACCCGCAACGGCCATCATGCCGAAGGACGCCAGGAGGGACAGGACCATGGCGAGCAGGGGGTATATCACGCCGGAGATCCGGCGGAACATGACGAAGAGAAACAGGATGATCACCAAAAACGAGAGCGGGATCATGATGCTGAGAGTCCTGCTGATCCCCTGCTCTATGTCTGCGACGACTACCGGAGATCCGGCTACAAAAATCCGGAATCCCGGTCCCTCGTGGTTCTTCACGACTTCCCGGATCACCCGCGTCATTTCGCTGTTCTGCTCGTTGCTCAAGTAGGAGCCATTGGCCGTTTTCCCTTCGGTCCCCTGCCCGTCGTCGAATCCGGCCAGGGCATCATCGCCGGCGCCGGCGCTCACATAGGTCTGGGCCTTCAGAATGATTGTCGTGTACCTGCCGTCCTCGGAGACCAGCAAGTCCCGGTACAGCGGGTTGGAGAGAACGCGCTCGCGCAGGGCCTTCAGGTCTTGCCCATTCTCCGGCCAGCGTTTCATCAGGTCCTCGACGATCAGCGTGTTTCCTTCGCCGCGTGTGTTCCGGGCATTGATCAGGCTGTTGATATCGTCTAGGTAGGGAACGCGTGCCTTCAGGTCGTCATGAAGGTCCTTGAGCTTCGCGAGGAAAGCGGAATCGAACACATCAGGAGCATTGATCGCGACAACAAAAAAATCGTCCTTGCCGAACTGGTCCTTGAAGG
>MHEA01000210.1:13659-13801 GCA_001805085.1 Nitrospirae bacterium GWC2_57_9 | reverse complement strand
GCCGCTCAAAATATATTTCTACACGTTGCCTGATGTCTGCCATAGAGCCTCCCCGGGAACAACCCCACCTATTGGTATTCGAATTTGTTCAGGCAAAGATACGCTAAAGAGCGTCAATTGGCAAGAAAATCGACGGGGTATT
>MHEA01000210.1:13439-13555 GCA_001805085.1 Nitrospirae bacterium GWC2_57_9 | reverse complement strand
GCATAAGTCATGTTTTTCACGCCAAGACGCAAAGACGCCAAGAAAGGCTGTAATACTTCCTGGTCTTAAAGCGTTTCAAGCCGACGCCTGGCCTTGAAGCTTTTTCTTTGCGGCTT
>MHEA01000210.1:12790-13331 GCA_001805085.1 Nitrospirae bacterium GWC2_57_9 | reverse complement strand
ATGTTCCGGAACTCCTGCCGCTGACCCGAGCCGTAATTCACAAAACCGCCGAGCACGGCCAGTGCATCCGTCAGCTCGTACTCAAGTGAATACCGCTGGACCTTGCCGTCCCTTCCGTTCAGAGCCTGGTTCAAAGCGAGTATCGTCAGGTGCAGGCGCTGGTTCAGGAAGTCCTGCTGATACCGGAGTGCTGCCTGGGCCTCGTTTTGCCGGGCATAATCGGGAAAACCGGCGAGCGCCTCGTCGTAATCGTGCAGGTGGCGGTTCACGGCCTCGAAGGAGACGGTTATATCGGAAAAGCCGGAATATTCCGCGCCGACAAGGACGTCCGTGCGCGAGAGCGCGCGGCCGGGAAGAGCGGCGAATTCAAGACCGGAGAAATATCCCCCTTCCGATTTCAGGAGCCAGTTCCCGCGCGCGACGTTCACTGCGGTGCCGGCCATGGTCAACCGGTTGTGAACGAACCGGCTCTCGGAAAGGGGGCCGGGCAGGATCGAGAGCGATGGACGGTCGTCAAAGATACGAGCCAGGTAGAACGAAA
>MHEA01000210.1:12501-12763 GCA_001805085.1 Nitrospirae bacterium GWC2_57_9 | reverse complement strand
TCGGCCGGCGGCGGCATGGGGGAAGGATAGAAATCGCTCCCGAAAGGCGGATTTTTGTTGAACCTGATCTCGGGGATGGCAATACCGGTAACATTCCACTTTCCCGCGTACCAGTCCGCCCGCGCCATGGCGAGCGGAAGCCGCAGGTCCTCGATGTCGACGATCCCCGGCTCACGGTTATCGAGCGGGTTCAACACGTCGGTAACGCGCAGGTTGTCCGACTTGCCCCAGACCACGATTTGACGCCCAAGCTTTATGTCCA
>MHEA01000210.1:12159-12491 GCA_001805085.1 Nitrospirae bacterium GWC2_57_9 | reverse complement strand
CAGTTTTCCCCGGATGTAGGCGTCGCGCAGCTCCGCCTCGCTCTCCAGGGAGCTGAGCACCTGGTCCGTGTAGCGGTCGCGGCCGTTCAGGCCATAGGCTGCGTCGTAGAATCCCCTGCCCTTGATCCTGGCATCCCAGTCCTTGCTTATTTTGTAGTCCAGCGTCAGGTCCAGCGTGGTGCGGAGGCGGGACAGGCCGCCGTAATCCGTACGTGTGCCGGGTGCTTCATGCTGATATATGCTCCAGACGGAGGAAAGAGCGACCGAACCGGTAACGGCGAGTGCGGAGTGCGGAGTGCGGAATTCGGAATAAGGAGTATCGCTCGTTTGTT
>MHEA01000210.1:12021-12148 GCA_001805085.1 Nitrospirae bacterium GWC2_57_9 | reverse complement strand
TGATCCATCGCCTTGTCGTCAAACCCCTCCAGAATGTCTTCGAGAATTTTGTTGTTGCCCGTATCGGACGCCTCATCGAATCCCTGCAGCGCTTCGTCGAGGCCTGCGGCCTGAGCGTATGTTATGG
>MHEA01000210.1:0-11976 GCA_001805085.1 Nitrospirae bacterium GWC2_57_9 | reverse complement strand
GCACTCGACTCACCGCATCCCGCATTCCGCACCCCACACCCCGCACTCTCTACAGCCCCTTCTCCAGCCTTCTGACCGTGAACAGGTCCGGATCGTGCTTCTGGTTAAACCTCACGTTTCGGTATTTCAAGACGGTCTTGTGCAGACTGTTCTTGCCCTGCTTGGTCGTCATGTGGACCTCCGTTGCCACCCAGATGTTGTCGATCAGCTCAAGCTTTTTAACGTCGAAGTATTTCAGCCGGTCACTCTCGCTCACCCAGTTCACTGCCCGGACGACCACGAAATTGTCCTGCCGCACGAACACCACGGATTTGGTGTACCCCGTTTCATCGATCACTTTCCTGGACCGAGGCATAGCCTGGATCAGCCACACCTTGTGGCCATCCACCTCGTCCTCCTTGACCAGGGAGAAATCATAATCCGTCAGGTTGCGCGAGGTCATGTCCGAGTAATTGAAATCGGACCCCATGAAGCTGCCGCTTTTATCGCTCGAGGCGATGCGCTTGGTCTTCCGCAGCGCCGGCAAATAAAGCCACTGGTCGTCGTCCCTGTTCGAGTCGTCGTAGTCATAGGTCAGGAACCCCGTGTCCTTCACGTCCGGCGGCGCGATGAAGAACATGATGCGGTGCGTGTCCTTGCCGGCGTCCTTCATGCGCGAACGGATCTCCCGCGTCCGGGTGCTCCCCTGCTTGTCGATCAGGACCATTTCCATATCCGACAGGCCGTTGTCCCCGTCGTCCCTGGCATCCACCTTCTCCATGATCTCCCGGGCCTTCGGTTCGTCCGCGGCGCGTGTTGCGGCGGGGAAGGAAAACATCGCAAGCGAAAGCAATGCAACCGAGAGTAAAAGCCTACGGATAATAAGAATACTCATTGAGCGCCTCCTATGGGATAAGAGATAAGACGACTAAACCGGAGCCTTCGATCCAAGGCTATTGTAAAACCGTTATCTCCGGGTTGTTTAATCGGGAATCTGGTTTTCCGGCATCCAGAACCGTATTCCCGATAGAAGCGTTCGGGAATGACATAATAATATAGATTCCACACTCCGAACTCCGCACTCTGAACTCGCATCCCGCACTCGTATCACTCCCATTCCTTCGGCTTGTGCAGCACCATCATGAGCGCGGGCGAGATCAGGAAATCCGCGGCCAGTGCGGTTATGATCGTGAACGCGGTCAGCACCCCGAACCGCTGGATATTGTGCATCGAGGCCATGGTGAAGATGAAGAACCCGGCCGACAGCACGACGCTCGTAACGAACATGGCCCTGCCCGTGCTCAGGAACGTGAGGCGAACCGCTTCCCGGGCGTCTCCGGTCTCGTGGAAGTAGCGCCGGAAATTATGCAGGAAATGGATCGTATCGTCAACTGCGAGGCCGATGGCGATCGAGCCGATCAGCATGTTGAACATGTCCATGGGAATATCGAACAGGCCCATGAGGCCCATGGTCAGCATGATGGGCATGACGTTCGGGATCATGCTTACCAGACCCATCCGGAAATTCCCGATGAACAGGATCATCAGCAGAGTAATGATCACGAGCGCGTAAACGTAGCTTTTGGCGGCGCTGTCCATGGCAGCATGCACCGTGGCGCCGAACAGCGGGATCATGCCGGTCACGGTGATCGCTGCCTCATTTCCGAACGCCTCCCTGAACCGCTTCTCCATGCTGCTTATGAAATCGCGGTAGAGCGTGGCATCGATCCAGGGCAGCTTTACGGTGACGCGGGTCTTTGAGAACTGGCTGTCCACCACGTCCTCCAGATCGTCGGAGCCGGAATTTTCGAAGAGCAGGAATTCCTGGGCGACAAGCGTGCGGTCCTGGGGAATGGAATAGAATTTTGTACGGTTCTCGTTCAGCGCCTGGTTGATCTCCTTCAGGATATCGGTAACCGCTATGGTCTTGCCCACGAAGAGTTCGCCTTCGTTGATCGCGCCGACCTCGGCGCCGAGCGTGTTCAGGCGGTTCAGGTGCTCCGGCTCGTACAGACCGTTCGGCTTTCCGAAGTCCGCGATCACTTCGAGAGCCACTGAGCCCCTCATTTCCTTGTCGATCGTGGTCGTCGCCTGCCGGATAGGCATATTCTTGTTCAGCCAGGTGAGCGGATTGTGGGAAAAACGGATCTGCGTGCTTGCGAGAATGGCGATGACCGTGAGAACGGCCCCTGCCGCGAGGATGGTGCGGGGGCGGGATGTGGCGAAATCAGCGATCCCCGCCAGGATTGCGTCCATTTTCGCGTGCCGAGCCTTGTCCGCTTCCGCGGTTTTGGATTTGATGGGCACGAGCGAGAGCACGGCTGGAAGCAGGATGATGGTGTAGAGCAGGGAGAGCATCACCCCCGCCGCTGCGAAAACGCCGAGATCGGCTATGGGCGCGATCTGCGCCGTGGCGAACGACAGGAGCCCGCCGGCAGTGGTCAGGCTCGTCATAACCACCGCGAGACCTGAATGGCCGACGGCATGCACGATCGCCCCCTCCTTGTCCCCTGTATGCCGGAACCGGTCGAAGAAGATGGCGAGCACATGTACCGAAGCGCCCACGCAGACGGCAAGCAGGAACGACGGCAGAATCTGGGTCGGCAGTTTGATGGCCGTTCCGAAGAACGCCATCAGCCCGAACGTGGACAGGAGCGTTACGATCACGATGAGGAGCGGCAGCAGCACGCCCGACAACCTGCGGAAGAGGATATAGAGCACTGCCGCGATCACGAGCACGGCCATGGCCATGAACTTCCGCATGTCCTTCATCATGGCCTGCTTCAGGTCATAGGTGACCACGGGCGAACCGGCGATGGAGAGCGGAAAGCCGGGCCCGTCGTATTTGGCCGAGATCGCGCGCACGGCCCGAACTACCTCGTCATTTTCTATATCTGTCAGATATTGGCGCGGGGCCGGCGCGCGGTCCCCGTCATCGAAGCCGGCAAGCGCGTCATCCGATGCGCCTGCCGAAGAATAGCTGTTCGTTTTGATAACGATGGTCGTGAAGGTCCCGTCCTCCGAAATCAGCAGGTTGCGGTAGATGGGATTGGCAAGAACGCGCGCTTTGAGCGCGGCAAGATCCTTTTCGTTTTGCGGGAACTCCTTGAGCAGGTCCTCGACGATCAGCCGGTCCTTCGCGCCCCTCGTGTTCCTGGCGTTTACCAGGCTGGTGATGTCGTCCAGGTGCGGGACGCCCGAGGCCAGCTCAGCGTGAAAATCCTTCAGTTTCGTGAGGAATACCAGGTCAAAAACGTCCTTTGGCTTGACCGCGATGATCACCATTTCGTCTCTGCCGAACTGGTCCCGGAAGGCGTTGTATTGCAGGAGCGCCGGATCGTCATCATGCAGAAACCCTTCCGTGGAGGTGTCCATACGAAGGTGCGGCAACTGCGAGACCATTGCCAGAACGGCCGCGAGCATGGCAGCAAGCGTTTTGATCCTGTTCCGGTATACGAACCGTCCGAACAGTGCGAATGATTCATCAATGACAGTTCTCATGCGTGACATACATCCTCCTGGGGGATAAGAGCCGTTTTATTCTAATGAAAAGCAGCTCAGGCCGCAAGGAATATCTGAAGACTCTTTCATAAATAACGTCGTTTTACGGGAGGATCGGGAGAGACTGACGGAGAGGCGACGCGGTAAGCCGGGTACATCATAAAAAAGGGGCCCCGATTTACGGGACCCCTGCTCTTGCTGCAATGACTTGCGTCAACCGCTATTATTGTGAAAGGAACGAAATGGACATACCCTTCAACCAGCAGAGTTTGCTTCGATCACTCGCCGCTGACAAGCGCATCTCATTCAGCCTTCCCAGTCGCCTCTCGTCTCCCCGTCTATAATACACGGCCGTCCCTGATCGTTATCACCTGCTCGGCTTTCCGGGCTATTTCTGCGTTGTGCGTGACAACGACCAGGGTCTTCCCCTTTTGATGCAGCGAACGCAACAGTTCCAGCACTCCTGCCTCGGCAGCAGAGTCGAGATTTCCCGTGGGCTCGTCCATCAGCAAAATGTCCGGATCGTTCGCCAGCGCTCTCGCTATTGCGACCCGCTGTTGCTGCCCGCCCGACAGTTGACCCGGCTTTGCATCGGCCTTGTCGGCGAGACCTACCGCCTCCAGGAGCGCACGCGCCCGCTTCCCCTGCTCCTTCTCGGGCACCTTGGCGAACAGCATCGCTGTTTCGACGTTTTCTGCGGCAGTCAGGTTCTGCAACAGATTGAAGAACTGGAATACGAATCCGATCCGCTCGCTGCGCAGTTTTGCCAGACCGGCGTTGTCCATCCTGCTGAGCTCCTGCTCGTTGATAAAGACCGTCCCCTCCGTCGGCCGGTCGAGCCCGCCGATAATATGCATGAGCGTGCTCTTCCCGTGGCCCGAGGGGCCCACAATGGCCGTGAACGATCCCCGGGGGAGATCGATGCTCGCGCCCCGCAGCGCCTGCGTCTGAACTGAGGAGCCGTTATAGACCTTGGTAATATCTCTTGTTTTAATGATGCTGTTATTCATAGCTGATCGCCTCCACCGGTGAAAGCCGCGCCGCGCGCCATGCGGGATACAGGCCGGCAAGGACCGCGACAAGAACGGCGAACAGCACGGAGCCCGCCATCACGCGGAGGTCGATCACCGCGCCGGTTCCCGAGCCCTTCAGGAAGGTCGTAAAGGCATTCTGATTTATATATGGTGAAGCGAGCGTTGAGAAGAGCATGCCTGCCACAGCGCCTGCAAGGCCTCCCAGGAAACCATAAAAGCCGGACTCGAGCACGAAGATCCCGAATATCGTCTGCTGCTTCGCTCCCATGGCCTGGAGGATACCGATCTCCCGCTTCCGTTCGTAGGTCGCGGTCATCATCGTGTTCACGATGCCGAAAGCAGCGGCGAGGATGGCCACCGCGGCAATGAGCTGGAGCGTGATATTGACGGTGCCGACGATGGACAGGACCGATTTGAGCATCTGTTTGTCCGAGACCACCCCCAGGCTGACCGTTTCCTTGATCTTCTCGATAGTGTCGTCGATCAAGGCGACGTCGCTCACCCTGACCGCGACGAAGGAAACATGACCTCCGGCCTTGTAGATGCGTTGCGCGACAGAGAGCGGAAGAAAGATCGTCACGTCATCCCTGCCGCCCGTCTCCTTCAGGACTCCTTTCACCGGGAGACGTTCCCCGCGCACAGTGACAAACGAGCCCGGCTTGAGTGAAAACTGGCTCGAGGCAACGGAGCCGAGCACCACTCCCGGTTCGTTCTCGCCTGAAAAATAATCGCCTTCCGTGATCTCCCAGGCTTTGAACTTCTTCATCTCGCCGGGAAGGATGCCCGCGACGGCAACGGGCCTGTTGGTTATCGCCGTTTTCTCCGTCAAAAAAGGCACGGCAAAGATCCCTTTGACTGCCCTGATCTTCGCCACTTCGTCCATGGTGATGGTCGTAGGAAGCTGTTCGCCCGTCAGTATGGACACCTGTTCGTACGCGCAGGAGCCCTTCGGCGTCACCACCAGGTTCGCGCCAAGGGCCGCTGATTCCCGGTGGATCTCGCGCTTCAGATTGCCGCCGAGGGAAAGAAAGGTCACGAATGAAGCAATGCCGATGACGATGCCGAGAAGAGTAAAGACAAACCTTCCCGGCCGTCTGGTTATGTTCTTAACGACCAGTTTTGTAAGCGTCATTTATCCCCCGATCTTGTGATTCTTGACCACGGTAACGCTGTCCGCAACGAAAATATAACCCGCTGCGTACGTTTCAAACCTGCCTGTCGCGCGGACCTCGTCACCCGGCGCCGGCGAATACGCCTGTGCTTTAAAGGGAAGATAGAACTTCTTGCAACCCGGAGTCGTACACTGAAGCTCTTTTTTGTCCATCATGCCGATGATGGAGGGGTCCTGCTTTGAGACACCTGCTACCACTCCGGTAATGGTAATCGTGCCGCTAAATGCAGCCGGGTCCGATGCGACGTCATTGACGTTCAAAGCAGTTGCTTTGTTCGCCATGAGGAATCCGGCCGCAAGAACGATCCCAACGCCGGCAGCGATCAACGCATATTTTATATTCTTTTTCATAGGGTTCTCCTTATGTGCGTAGAGGTTCATTCGTATTTTTGTTTAAAATGCAATTTGGACAAGATGCAGAAAGCAAGCCTGAAAAATTTGACCCTGATAAGGCGGATTCATTATGGATAAGCCTTGACCTATCAGTGAAAATCATAGGGTATCGGCTTTTATCTGTGTCAAAGCTTCCTGTCTGTTTGCTCAGCGTATTCTCTCCGGGCGTGGGTTGCCGCCTCATGATTCACGATTTTCCCACACGATGAACGGGCTTTCGCGCGAGTCTTCCCCGATCAGATCGAAGGACAAGTTTCGAGCAGGAATTACGAACAAGGGTTTTTACAACTGATTAACAGCTTTCCGGAGGGCGTTCGAGGGAGCGGAAATATCCTGAAAGGTTCACGGGCCGCGAGCCATGATAGCATGCAGATTCCGTTAAGGGGGCATTATTGATGTGAAACGGATGAACCGGGGCGAGCGAGATGCATGAAATGCAGAGGCAATCAATGCCGGGGCAGGCCGCGTTATCCCGTTGTTCTTCCTGAGATTCCTTTTCACAGCAGAAACGCGGCTGTTCTCCCTGCTCAAATGCGAGCGAGACCCCGGAGGAAAAAAGGAATGCGTAAACCAGGAATAGGGAAACGATGCTGTTTTTAGCCAGACGCTGCATGGGATGCATGCTAAAGGATGGAACCGATTAAGTCAACAGAAAATCATATTGCCATTGGATCTCATCAGCTTTCTCCGTGAGAAGCAAAAGATTCGCGTAACCGGGTATTTACCAGCCTTTCCGGTCCTGCTCCGGCATCGGCGCAAAGCCCCTTCTGATCGTGTTTTCCGTGATACAGACCGGGTTCATGAACTGCAGGAGATAGTCCGGTCCGCCTGCCTTTGATCCGACGCCGGACATGCCGAAACCGCCGAAGGGCTGTCTCCCGACGAGCGCTCCCGTGATCTTCCTGTTGAGGTACAGGTTGCCTGTCAGGAAACCTTCCCTCACCTTTTGAATATTTGACGGGCTGCGCGAATACAGGCCGCCGGTGAGGGCATATTGGCTCCGGTTAGCGAGTTCGATCGCTTCATCGATGTTCCCTGCCCGCATCACGGTCAGCACCGGGCCGAAGATCTCCTCCTGGGCAATGCGGGAGTCGGCGGTTGCCCCGGCAAACAGGGCCGGTCCCGCAAACCAGCCTTCGCCGTTGACTTCTCTCAAGATGAGCAGCTCCGCCTCCTGTTTGCCGATCTCGACGTAGGAGCGCACTTTTTGCACAGCCGCTTCGTCGATCATCGGGCCCATGGTGTTCGACGGGTCTTCCGGCGGCCCGATCCGGATGCTCTTGACCGCTTCGGTCATGCGGTCGCAGAAGTCTTCGTACAGAGCTTCGACCACGACCACACGGGAGCAGGCGGAACATTTCTGGCCCTGGTACCCGAAGCCCGACTCCACGATCCCCTTCACCGCCTCGTCCAGGTCGGCCGTCTCGTCCACGATTACGGCGTTCTTGCCTCCCAACTCGGCGATAACCTTCCTTACGCTCCGCTGGCCCTTGCCGGTCTCCGCGGCGAGTTGAACGATCCGGAGCCCGACCTCTTTTGATCCCGTAAAAGCTATGACGTCGACCGCGGGATGGGAAACGAGATATTCTCCGATCTCGCTGCCCGGGCCGGGAAGGAACTGGAGCACGCCCGGAGGAAGGCCCAGGGATTGGAAAATCTGGCAGAGTTTATAGCCGATGACGGGCGACAGCCCCGAGGGTTTGAAGATAACGCAGTTCCCGGTTACGAGCGCGGCAACGGTCATGCCCGTGGCAATGGCGAGGGGAAAGTTCCAGGGAGCGATGACGATAGCGAGCCCTTTCGGCAAATAGGAGTATTCATTCACCTCTCCCGGGTAATCTCCCATCTTCTTCGGCTTGCCCAGCCGGACCATTTCGCGCCCGTAATATCCGCAATAGTCGATGGCCTCCGCAACATCCCCGTCGGCGTCCTTCCATGTTTTGCCGGTTTCAAGGACTTCCAGCGCAGCGAGCGCGAACCGCTGCTCCCGCATCTCTTCGGCAGCCTTGAACAGGAAACCTGCCCGCTTGTCCGGTCCCAGGCGGCGCCACCCTTCACGTGCCTTGTGCGCTTCGTCAATAGCGTGATCGCAGTCCTGTTTCGATGCCGAGGCCACACGGCCGACCACTTGCCCAGGCTTAGCAGGATTGCGCGAGATGATCTCCTTTTCAGTAAGGACCGCTTTATCGCCGATGAGCAGCGGATAGGCACGGCCCAATTCGCCTTTGATCGTCCTGAGCGCGGCAGCCATGGTATCTCTGTTGGAAGCAACAGAAAAATCAAGAAGCGGCTCATTCCGGAATTCATTCACAATGCCTGTCTGCTTCACCGGATCCTCTGGTTTGGACGGTTTTTTTATCAGTTCGTCGAATGACGCGCCCTCGCTGAAGGTCCTCCTCAGAAAGGAGGTGTTGGAAGTGTTCTCGAGAAGTCTCCTTACGAGATAGGCCATGCCCGGGACCAATTCTCCCGTGGGCGTATAGACCCTGACGTTGAATCCCTCTGCGCGCACGGCTTTTCTGAGAGGCTCCGCCATGCCGTAGAGCATCTGGAACTCGAAATCCTCTTTTCCGATCCCGAAGGCCTCGGCCAGGGCCATCGCGTGGGCAATGCTCCTCAGGTTATGGCTGGCGATCTCCGGATACACGCTCTCACTGTTCTGGAACAGCAGCCCGGTGCAGCGCTCGAAGCTGCTGTCCGTTTCCGCCTTGTTCAAAAAGACCGGTATGGGCCAGCCTTTCTGCGTGTTCGCGACGTACTCATAGTCCCAGTACGCCCCCTTGACCAGGCGGATCCCGATCCTCCTTTTTCGTTCGCGGGCCCAGGCGAGCAGTTCACGGAGGTCCTGTTCCGTATCTTTCAAATAGGCCTGGAGAACTATGCTCATAACCGGGGCTTCCCGGAATTCCCGGTCCTCGATCAGGCGCTTGAAGATCGCAATAACCAGCTCCTTGTGATAGTGGTGCTCCATATCGAAGGTCAGCGATATGCCGGTTTCCTTTGCTTTGCGCAGCATCGGCCGAAGCCCTTCAGTGGTGCGGGTGATCGAACCTTCCCGATCAACAGGGTCGAGCTGGGGATCGAAGGAGGAGATCTTGACCGATACATCGGCTTCGCGCGGGAACCGGGCGTCGAGAAGCTCGAGCAGCTCGAGATAGCGGCCGGCATAGCGAAGCGCTTCCCGGTCGCTGACCACGACTTCGCCCAGCAGGTCAACGGTAAATCTTGTTCCATCCCTGCGCAGTTCCTGCAGTGTCTTCACGATCGTCCGGGGCTCGCTCCCGGCGATGAACTGCCGGGCAATGGCGGAGACCGCTTTCCTGATCACCGGCCCTGCAAGGCGGGAACCGAACCCTTTCCCGGGAATAAGCCCGATGCCGCTGCGCACGGCCTTCGGCACCTGGGTCTCGCTGCCGAAATATTCGCGCAGCAGCCTGACCGCGAATTCGTCGTTCCTGACGGAGGGCAGCACGTCGATGAACCGGAAGAGCATGACCTTGAAATCCTCGTTCTTCATGGACCAGTCCATGATCCTGCCCATCCAGGTTCCCGTATCGAACAGCGCAGGGACCCTGGCGGAAGCGGAATGCAGGCCGCGGCCGATCCGCGTTATCCGGTGCTCGAGATCAAGATCGTTATTCATGGTTTTAGTCTATCATGGAACCGCGGGAGGAAGAAGGCCGAACAAGGAAAGGAACGGAGTGAAGGGGCTGAGACGTCCAGCCCCTTCAAAGATCCCGGGAATATATCTATGCATGCCCCAGGTGCGCGAGACATTCATCCTGCACCCGGAGGGTCGACTCCAGGGACCGGTGAGCGAGCCCCACCCGGATCGAGATGCCCAGCCAGGCGATCCCCGCGCCGAGCAGCAGGCCGCCGATGACCCCGAAGCCGAAAGACAGCGGCGGGGAAAAGACGAGCAGCGGCGCGCCGATGAAAAGGATCCCGTTGGCAACGGAGATCATCCTGCTGTCCACGAGATACCATGCCAGGAGCAGGTACCCGGCCGCGGCGATCACCATCGTGATCCCGATCGCGGTTCCCAATGCACCGGTCATGAGCGGTCCGTTCAGGCTTGCCAGCGGCTGATACGCGGCATCACGGGCCAGGACCGGCAGGATCGATGCTTCGACAAAGAACATGAGCCCCGTCAGGAGAACGTTTGCGAGAAGGGCCAGGCCAAAGGCTGCCTTGCCGAGGAACCGCAGGTTCACGTTCATGACCCCGAAAAGACCGGCAAGACCAGCCAGGCCGAAGAGGGCCGAAAAACCGAGCAGCATATGCACCGGAGCCCAGGCGGGCGTCGCGGCGTAATCAGGCGCCGCCATGCCGGGATGGAAGATCATCCCGAGAGCCAGCAGGATGCCTGACAGAATAAGGAGCATTCCGCTCCTGTTCAATGTTTTGGATGTCATGCGGATCACCTCCCCTTGTATCAAACATATTGTATCTCTCGTTTCCGGCGTCTGTCAAATAAGTGCGCCTGATAAGAGCAGGGATTGGTAATTGGCGGACAGGGAAAGCTAATACCAAAAATCGAAGCAGCTTGCGCGCCGGAGAACGATAAGTGAAACGGCAAAAAAACGGAGGACCAGTTGCCTGACCCTCCGCAAAAGCGAATATTTGAACCGGACAAGCCGAAACAACTTCTAAACTTCTATTTGACACGAATAAAAGGATGAAAGCTGTGAAAAAAGCGACTGAACAGGTTCTCCATCATAGCCTCTGTCAGCTTTTATCGGTGTCAACGATCTCTGATAACCGACCGGCATCAATACCGGAAACCGAGATTCACTGTTGCCGTATACCCGTCGAGCCTGATCTCCACGTTTTCGTATTCCGGCCTGACCCAGATGTACCTTCCTTCAACCCCCAGATACATCTTGTCCGTAAAATTGATATTGAGGCCCGCGCCCAGGTGAGTGCCGAGGTCGACTTCCCGGAACATGCGCGACCCCCCTGCATCATCTTCTGCCTCAAGACGGGTGAAGTAGGCTCCCACGCCCGCCTCGGCATAAGGCTCAACGGGGCCGAGCGGAAGGAAGAGCTTTGCAGACAAGAGAACCGGAAGAGCTTCCTGGGTTATCCGGCCCGACCCGATATCCGGGGACCGCCTGTTCTGAAGATAGCCGATCCCGAATTCCGTGCCGAACGCCGGTCCGTAGCGATGGCCGAAGGCGATCTCGCCGTTGAATCCCTTCTTCCTGTCGAAGTCCGTCCCGCTGAACTCATCAAGACGGATCTGCTCGCTGGGATAATAATACCCGCCTTTGAGCTCGGTATAATCCGGGTACTTTTCGGAGGCCGGTTCAGCCGGGGCCGGCCAGGGAGCAACCGCCAGAAATGCGGCGATCATAAAGAGCAGTTGTATGCGTTTCATGGTCCATACCTCCTTGCGTGCATTTGACCTCGAATGATGCAGGATGAATTACCACGACGGAAGGTATTGCAGCTTCGCTTCTATTATACTCGAAGCACAAGTATTAGCATTTGAGGACCGGGAAGGAAGGATGACGCCTACTCAGGTCGGAGCAAACGAGCCGGACGAAGTCTTAAAAGAATACCGGGGATGGAGGAAAGGCAGGAATCAGCGGGACCAATACCGCTTATCGCAGACCTTTGTTCATCGGTTTTGCCCGCGTCAATCGAACACTGCCTGATACAGAACGATCGGCAATACGACCGGGCCGAGAATGATCGTGTCGAATAAAAAACTGAACGGGAGATCCACAACGGGATAGGCCGGCGGTTCCACGCCGTACTTCTCCCGGTAAACGCGGAGTGTATCTTCATTATGCCTGCTCGCATGGATGTCGAGCCGCGTGCCGCTGTAGATCTTCGGGCTCTCCGCGGTAAAATGAGATGCCGTCGTCAAGGTCGCGCAGCCTTGCATTATGA
>MHEA01000209.1:3506-16405 GCA_001805085.1 Nitrospirae bacterium GWC2_57_9 | reverse complement strand
GCTCCAGACATGGCTCCCGGACGCAATGGCCGGCCCCACCCCGGTCAGCGCCCTGATCCACGCAGCGACCATGGTGACCGCCGGCGTATATCTCATTGCCCGTACCCACGTGCTCTTCACGCTTGCGCCCCCGGTCCTGTTCGCCGTTGCCGTGATCGGCGCAGCCACTCTGCTCCTCGCGGGGTTCAGCGCCCTGGTCCAGCGGGACATCAAGCGGGTACTGGCCTACTCCACGATCAGCCAGATCGGCTATATGTTCCTGGCGCTCGGCGTCGGCGCATGGTCGGCGGCTCTGTTCCATTTCATGACCCATGCCTTCTTCAAGGCGCTGCTGTTCCTCGCAGCCGGCGTGGTGATCCTGGCGCAGCATCACGAACACGACATGTTCAAAATGGGAGGCCTCCGCAGGGCGCTTCCCGTCACCTTCTGGACGTTCCTGATCGGCGCTTCCTCCCTGTCCGCGCTGCCCTTCATTACCGCAGGATTTTACAGCAAGGACCTGATCCTGGCTCACGCCTGGGCGTCTCCTTTCGGGGGCCCCTGGTTCTGGGCAGCAGGCATCCTCGGAGCCCTGGTCACGACGGTTTATTCATTCAGGATGGTGTTCCTCGTCTTCTTCGGTGGACAGAAGATGCAGGTCGCAGCGCTTCCCGGCCGGCAAATGCAATTGCCGCTCATAGTCCTGGCCTTTTTTTCCCTGTTCGCGGGATTCGTGGAACTGCCGCCCCTCTTCGGTGATTTCAGGCTGTTTTCCCAATTCCTGCAGACAGTGTTGCCGCCGCTCGCTGTTCCCCACGAAAGGAGCACGGAATTCGCACTCCTTTTCGCAACTGTTGCAGTGCAGGTATTCGGAATTGCTGCCGCTTACCTCTTCTTCTTGCGCAGTCCGGGGCTTACCGACAGAATGCACAGTCGCGCTCCTGCTTCAGCGCTCCATGCCTTCTGGTTTTCCGGGTGGGGTTTTGACCGGCTCTATGAAACCCTGCTGGTCCGGCCCTATCTCTTTGCAGCCCGCATCAGCAAGAATGACGTGGTCGACTCCTGGTATTCGGGGATTGCGGGGCTGAACCGGTTTGTTCACGTCATGCTCAGCCTGACCCAGACAGGGAACATACGCTGGTATGCCGCGGGCCTGGTCCTTGGCGCGCTGGTTTTCGTGGGGATCACTCTCCTGCTGGAATAGCTTGGTTCTTCGCGAGAGAATAAAGCAGGCTGAGAGAGATTACGTTTAGCAATAACCCTGATGCTTTGATATGGAAAGAAGCAGAAAAAATATGATTGTCACTGATAGGTCATGCCTTATCCGTGTACATCATAATAAAATCCGCCGTTATCAGTGTCAAATTCTTTTCAGGTTTGCTTTCTATAGTTTACGTGTTTTCTTGCGTTTAAAGGCGGCTCTCTTATGATCCTTGCCTGGTTGATCATCATACCGTTGGCCGGTGGCGTTGCAGCCTGGGCTGCCGGGCGAAAAGACGGCCACTGGCCGCGCCGGCTGTCCTTAGCCGCGCTCCTGATCGATGCGGTCCTGTTCGTCGTCATCTGGAGGGATGCCGCGACGGAGCCTGCTCTTGCGCGCGGCACCTGGCTTGCGGAACTCCACCTCAACTGGATCCCGCAGTTCGGGATCGGCATTCACCTGGCCATGGACGGCCTGAGCCTGGTCCTGGTCGGGCTTACGCTGTTCCTGGGCATGCTCTCGATCCTCTGCTCCTGGACCGAGATCCGGGACCGCATCGGCTTCTTCCACGCGAACGTCATGGCGATCCTTGCCGGGATCCTGGGCGTGTTCCTGTCCCTGGATCTGTTCCTGTTCTATTTCTTCTGGGAACTGATGCTCGTGCCCATGTATTTTCTCATTGCGATCTGGGGCCATGAGAACCGGCAGTATGCTTCCCTCAAGTTCTTCATCTTCACCCAGGCAGGCGGCCTCTTCATGCTTCTTTCCATCCTGGCCCTCTACTTCATCCATCATGCGGGCACAGGGGTCTATACGTTCGACTATTCGCTGCTCCTCGGCACCCCCCTTGCCCCCATGACCTCCCTGCTGGTGATGCTCGGGTTTCTGATCTCCTTCGTCGTCAAGCTTCCCATGGTTCCTTTTCATCCCTGGCTCCCCGATGCCCACACGGAAGCGCCGACTGCGGGAAGCGTGATCCTCGCCGGGCTGCTGCTCAAGACCGGGGCATACGGCATCATCCGCTTCGTTCTGCCGCTCTTCCCCTTGACTGCACCGGTAATAGCCCCGGCAATGCAGGCCTTTGCGGTCATCGGCATCCTCTACGGCGCCCTTCTTTCCTTTGCCCAGACCGACCTGAAACGGCTGGTCGCCTATACCAGCGTCAGCCATATGGGCTTCGTGCTGCTCGGCATTTTTGCGATGAACACCACCTCCCTCCAGGGCGCCGTGATGCAGATGCTCGCCCACGGCGTCAGCACCGGTGCGCTGTTCATTCTCGTCGGCCTGGTTCAGGAGCGGATGCATACGCGGGACATGGAGCGCATGGGCGGACTCTGGTCAGCAGTGCCTCGCCTGAGCGGGATGGCGCTGGTGTTCGGCCTTGCCGCGCTCGGGCTGCCCGGGTTCGGCAACTTCGTGGCAGAGTTCCTGGTGCTCCTCGGGACTTACCGGATGAGCCCGGCAACAGCGGCGATCGCTGCCGCGGGCCTGGTGCTTTCAGCCGTGTATGCGCTCTGGATGGTTCAACGCGCTTTCCAGGGGAACAGGCGATGGAGCGGTAGCCTGCCGGACCTGTCGCTGCGGGAGACGGGGATCATGGCGCTTCTGGTAATCGCAATCTTCTGGCTCGGGCTGTATCCGGGCCGGGTGCTGGACATCACCAGACCATTGGTCAGTACGATGCAGTTCATACCGCCGTCGGCGAACCAGCTCGATGCCCGGACAGGCGGCCCGGCACATGACCGGATGCCATGATTTTTGAAGAACAGGGAGTAAATTTAAGGAGCAGATGAATACCGCCATATCCATATCCGGGTTGAAAGCGCTCCTGCCTTTCCTCATCATGACGGCGGCTGCCATGGTCGTTATGCTTGGCATCGCGTTCCGGCGCGATCACCGGTTCACGGTCCTTTTGACGCTCGCCGGTCTCGCCCTGGGCGGGGGATCGCTGGTTTTCACGCCCTTTGCTCCGGACCGGTACGTAACGACCCTTGTTCTCGTCGATGCCTTTGCCGGCTACTACCTGGCCCTGCTTTTCGCGGCCGCTTTTGCCGTGGTCTGTCTTTCCTATTCCTACCTTGAAATACAGGGCGGGCACCGCGAGGAGTATTATCTTCTCGTGCTCCTGGCCGTGCTGGGAGCAGCGGTGCTTGCGGCCGCGACTCACTTCGCCTCTTTTTTCCTCGGCATCGAGATCCTGAGCGTCTCTCTCTACGGCCTTACCGCCTACCAGCGGCACCGGGACCAGAGCGTGGAAGCAGGAGTAAAATATCTGATCCTTGCCGCTGTTTCCTCGGCCTTTATCCTCTTCGGCATGGCGCTGGTCTACGCCGAGGTGGGGAGCATGGAATTTGCCCGGATCGCAATCCGGGCAGGAGCGGCTGGCGGCGCGCTCCTGGGAACGGGACTCGTTCTGATCATCGTTGGCCTGGGGTTCAAACTCGCGGTAGTCCCCTTCCACCTCTGGACCCCCGATGTCTATGAAGGAGCGCCTGCGCCCGTAACCGCCTTCATT
Source organism: Nitrospirae bacterium GWC2_57_9 (assembly GCA_001805085.1). GTDB lineage: Bacteria > Nitrospirota > UBA9217 > UBA9217 > UBA9217 > MHEA01. Next base: position 12,710 of record MHEA01000209.1, on the reverse strand, counting down.
GCCACAGTCTCAAAAGGCGCCGTCTTCGCGCTGGTCCTGCGGTTCTTCGGCAACATGGATATCCGGGTCGGCGGCGCCCTCTTCCTGATCTTCACGATCATTGCAGTTGCATCCATGTTCTTCGGAAACCTGCTCGCCCTCATGCAGCAGAACGTAAAAAGGGTGCTGGCCTACTCCTCGATCTCCCATATCGGCTACCTGCTGGTGACCCTGCTCGCCGCCGGTCCGCTCCGCTTGAACGCCTCGGCGTTTTATCTGGCGGCTTATTTCGTGACCACTCTCGGTGTTTTCGGCGTGGTGACCGTTCTGTCGACCAGGGACCGCGATGCGGACAAGCTGGACGACTACCGGGGGCTTGCCTGGCGCCGCCCCTGGCTGGCCGGCGTCTTTACCGCCATGCTGTTGTCTTTGGCCGGCATACCGCTTACGGCGGGATTCATTGCGAAGTTTTATCTGGTTGCTGCCGGCATAGGATCGGCCTTGTGGCTGCTCGTGATCGTACTGATCGTAAACAGCGCCATAGGCCTGTTCTACTATCTTCGCATAATCGGAGCGGTCTATTCCATGGACGGACCGCCGGGACCGTCGATGCCGATTTCGCTGTCCGGCAGCGCTGCCCTCGGAGGGCTTACCCTGGCCTTGCTATGGCTCGGCATATACCCCGGGCCGTTCCTTGCACTGATCGGCAGCTTGATGCAGACTGCACACTGAAGCATATCGTTCGTATGAATCGGAGGCATCCATGAACAACCTGGAACAACTGGCAAAGCTCATTCGCTACTTCAGCCTGGTGATGTCCACGGAGGCGGGGTCCGGCCATCCTACGTCCTCCCTGTCGGCAGCGGACCTTATGACCGGCCTGCTCTTCGGCGGGACCTTCCGGTATGATCTTGATGATCCCCGCAACCCGAACAACGACCGCCTTCTTTTTTCCAAGGGCCACGCCTCACCCTTGTTCTACTCACTTTGGGCTGCTGCGGGAAAGATCTCTGAACAGGAACTCATGAGCTTCAGGAAGTTCGACAGCCGGCTCGAAGGGCATCCCACGCCCGCTTTCCCCTATACCGAGGCAGCGACCGGCTCCCTGGGTCAGGGGCTTTCGATCGGGCTGGGCATGGCACTGAATGCAAAGTACCTCGATCGGCTTCCCTACCGGACCTATGTGCTTCTCGGGGACAGCGAAATGGCGGAAGGCTCCCAATGGGAGGCCATGGAGATAGCCTCCTATTACAAGCTCGACAACCTGATCGGCATCATCGATGTGAACCGTCTGGGCCAGCGGGGAGAGACGATGTACGGCCACGACCTTTCCGTCTATAAGCAGCGTGCGTCCGCCTTCGGCTGGGAGCCCATCGTGATCGACGGGCATCACCTTCCCCAGGTTTTGACGGCTTTCAAGCAGGCCTTGCAGTCCCGGGATCGGCCCGTCATGATCATCGCAAGGACGATAAAAGGGAAAGGCGTTCCCTTTATCGAGGACCAGAACGGATGGCACGGCAAACCGGTCAAAAAGGACGATCTTGCCCGCGCCCTGGATGCGCTCGGTCCCGTCGACCGCACCGTGCGGGGCCGGATCGAGAAGCCCGAGGACCTCAAGCCGAAGAGCGCGAGTCCGCAGGAAGCGGCAAGGCTCTCCTATCCCGAGGACAAACCGGTGGCCACGCGCAAAGCCTATGGCACGGCGCTGGAACGGCTCTTTCCCCGCTATCCCGGCATGGTCGTACTGGATGGTGAAGTGGGCAACTCGACCTATGCCGAGCTGTTCCAGAAAAAGTACCCCGACCGGTTCTTTGAAATGTTCATAGCGGAACAAAATATGGTGGGGACCGGGCTGGGGCTGTCCCTCCGGGGCAAGACCGCCTTTGTCTCGACCTTCGCCGCATTCCTGACGAGAGCCTTTGACCAGATCCGCATGAGCCGGTATTCCCGCGCCAACGTCAAGTTCTGCGGCTCCCACGCGGGGGTAGCCATTGGGGAGGACGGCTCATCACAGATGGGGCTCGAGGACATTGCCATGTTCAGGACGATCCTCGATGGCATCGTCCTCTATCCGTCGGATGCGGCCTCTACGGAAAAGCTCGTTGAAATAATGGCACAGCACGAAGGGATCGCTTATCTCCGAACGACGAGGAAGGAAACGCCTATCCTTTACCGGACCGACGAGGTATTCCGGATAGGCGGTAGCAAGGTACTGCGTTCAAGCAAGAGCGACCGCGCAACCATCGTGGCCGCGGGGATCACGCTCCACGAGGCGCTCCAGGCCTATGACGCTCTGAAAACCGAGGGTATAATGGTCCGCGTGATCGACCTATACTGCATCAAGCCTCTCGATCATGCTACCTTGACGCAGGCGGCGGACGAAACAGGCGTTGTGCTCACGGTCGAAGATCATTATGCGGAAGGCGGCATCGGTGAAGCGGTGGCAGGCAGCCTCGGGGCGCACAAGACTACGGTCCTGTCCCTGGCCGTTCGGAAAATGCCGAAAAGCGGAAAGCCGGGAGAGCTGCTGGATTATGAGGAAATATCGAGTGCAGCAATAGTCAACAAGGTAAGAACGATCGTGCAGGGCCGGGAAAAATAAGGAGGGATGCGATTGGCAGGACCCGGCTGTTGCCCGTCATCCGGGAGGAAGCTTCTCCTTTTCCATTTTCATTGTCGACACGCGGTCCCTGCCGCCCTGTTTTGAAGTATACAATGCCGCATCCGCCCGTTTCACCAGAGAATCCGGCGTCTCCTCCTCGCCGGTCATGCACGCAATACCGATGCTCATGGACAGACTGACCTGCTTACCGTCATCAAAACGCAGATCCGATTTCCTGATCTCCGAAAGTAACTTATCCGCGAGGCTTTCCGCTCCGCCCGCCGCCGTCTCCGGCAGGATGATCATGAACTCGTCTCCGCCATACCGCCCGGCTATATCGGTCCTCCTCAGCATCGACTTGAGTGTTCCCGAAAGCATCTGCAAGGCCCGGTCCCCCATGTCGTGTCCGTAGTTGTCGTTGATCTCCTTGAAATTATCGATATCGCAGAGGATCAGGGAGAGGCCCGATCCGTACCGTTTTGCGCGGTCCATCTCATAGGTGAGGCTGTCAGTGAGCGCGCGCCGGTTGATCAGGCCCGTCAGCGCATCAGTCCGGGACAGGTATTCGAGGCGGTCGATCAGGCGGCGCTTCTCTTCCTCGGACTTCTTTCGGTCCGTGACGTCGCGCGTATATTCAATAACGTGGGACACCCGCCCCCCTTCGTCGAGGATCGGATAGGTATAAATCTCGACCCACACCGGGGTCCCGTCGGGCAGCGTCACGAGCTTGTCCTTGGCAAAGGGATCTCCTGCCTGAAAGGTCTTGTTCACCACGCACGCTTCACAAATGTCCTTTTTCCCCTCCAGGGCCTCGAAGCATCTGCTCCCGATCAAGTCGCTGAACGCCTTGTTCTTCAATTGTGCGTAGGCCTCGTTCACCCGTATGATCCTGAACTCGTTGTCCAAGATGCAGAACGGATCGCGGATGCTGTTGAAGATCGTGTTCAGGAACCGTTCCGACCGCTGCAGCCGGTCCTCGCTTCGCTTGCGCCACGTGATGTCCCGAACGATGCAGACACGGCCTCCGTCCTCGAGCATGCTGATCGATGCTTCCTGGATATAGCTGCTGCCGTTCTTTCTTCTCGCGACCAGTTCCCCCCGCCACCGGCCGTTCTTCTTCAGCAGCGGCACGACCTTCTGCTGCATTCTTTCATATTCCTTGTCGCCATAGATATGGATGCAGGTCTTTCCCATGACCTCGTTCGGGCTGTCATAACCGTTGATCTGGGCGTAGGACTGGTTGGCATACTGATAGACGTCCCGGCTGTCGTAAATTGCTACGCCGTCCATGGACGTTTCGATCGCGGCGGTGTTCTTTTTGAGGATTTCCTCTGCTACCGAATGTTTGGACATGAACCGGGAGACCACAAGGCCGAAGATTATGAAACAGATGGCAAAAAAGGAGCGGAAATAAAGCTCGTGAGAGGATACGTCGAAGAGCAGCTCGTCGAGGAATGTTCCCTGCTTGAACGCGAATGCGTCGACGAAGGCATCGGTGCACCACAGGAAAAGAGCGGCAAGAAAAGACCAGAAAAGTATTTTACGTTCTGTTTTGATCACGGCCCCGCCCGGTAAGCGCAAAAAAACCTGCAAGAACGATAGACGGAAATAAAAAAGAACCGGTCAGAAGATGCTGCCCTGACGACGGTAACTCAGCCCCCGAGATTGCGAGAGCTGATCGTCAAACATTGGTCTTGATGCTGTCCTCCTGAATGCCAAGGACCTTCTCCACGATTTCAGCAAGAACGCCGTCGTGGTCGTGGTTCAGCGTGAACACCCTGCATTGGACGACCCGTGCCGGGATGTAGTCGAAGAAGTCCTTGAGCGGCTCCTTCTCGACCTTCTGTGTCAGGGGGTCGAACACGTATATCTGGCGTTCACCCATCATGAGCGGGTTGATCGGCCGCGGGTCCTGGCTGGCCATGTCCACGCGGAACTGAAGGTCCTTGACCTTCTGGGGCAGGTTCTTGCGGATCCGTTTCACCAGTTCGACAGCATCAATGATGGTCTTTCCCTTTTCAAAGGCGCGCATGGACAACGTGACGTCGTAGGCCATTTTCCATTTAACTTCTCGCGACAGGATCGACGCCCACTCCGTCCCCAGCTTTGCCGTGGCTCCGTTCTCCTTCTTGCCCCAGCGCCTGACCGCCTCCAGCAGGGACCAGTCCGTCAGCTCGAGATACTCAGGGAGGTTTTCTACGGGATTATGCGGGAACAGGGCGGCCATCGTGTCCTTGAACAGTTCTTTGAGATGCTCGTCGATGGCCCTTGTGGTGCGATGGTAATAAACGTTCGTGTACATATACAGGCGGGCGTTCAGGAACATATTGAGGGCGCTCAGACCGGATTTGTGAAGGGTCAGCCCCTTTTCGCTGAAGAAGCTGTAGTACATCAGACGGTCGATGTCCACGGCGCCCACAGCGACCCCGCACATGTACGCATCGCGCAGAACGTAATCCAGGTTGTCGACGGTATAAATGCCTGAAAGAAGCGGCTGCAGGAACTGAAGCCACCGCGGCTGCTTCCCTCCGGTTGATGGTCCTTTGCCGATGAGGAAGGCGATCTGATCGGGATTCAGACGTTCCCCCTTCAGAAACTCCCCGGTGGGGCTGCGGCGTATCGCCCGGATGATTTCCCCCAGTTCGGCTTTGATGATGTGCTGCCCCAATTTTTCATGGGTCAGCCCGAACTGCTCAAGGTAGTTGTCATCGAAGAAATGCCCGAAGGGACCATGGCCGACATCGTGGAGCAGCGCGGCCACACGCAGCAGCTCCTCGACATAGTGTTCAGAGGGACAATCCCGGGTTGCCGCTTTCAGGGAAGGATAAAGATGTCGCGCGAAACGCCCGGCAAGGTGCATTGCGCCCAGGGAATGCTGGAACCTGCTGTGCTCCGCCGAGGGATAAACCCAGCGGGCGCTCTGGAGCTGATAGATCTGGCGGAGGCGCTGCATCCACGGCGTATCGATAAGGTCCTTTTCGGTCTTCTCTCCGGGCCCTCGAGGCGTGGTGAAGGACAGGTACCCATGAACGGGATCGCCGAGCAGCGCCGTCCCGTCGTAGAACTCTTCCCCCCTGTTCAGCTCGCGCATGTTCGTATTATACTGTGAAATAGGAATGAGTCAACTTAAAACGCCGGGAAGGTGCCCGGCCATGCACGTGTTGATCCAAAAACATTTGTTTAGGTGCCGGGTAGCCCTATCGGCGGACATCCAATAACTATTTGTCAGAGCGCTGTTTTCGTCAAGCTCAGGGAAGGATATATGCCTGTGCGCCGTTCTCGAGCGCGTAGAACAGGGAATTGAAATCCCTCTTGCCGAGGAACAACACGGGGACATCGGTGAAAGCGGTCCTGCCGCCCGCAATGAGCAGGACCAGCCCTTTTCCGAAGATCAAGGCTTGCCGGCCAGGAGGCGATTCGATCTTTCCGGAAAGGATGACAACCCCCTGCTTCAGGCGGCCGGCATCGCGCTGACGCATTTTGAAGCGAACGTCCTTGAGGATCTTGTTCTTGTACCTGAACTGGCCCCTGCCGTCACCGAGCGACAGGATCAGGTATTTGGAATCGGCGGCAAAAGCGGTCTTCTGAAAGAGCAGGAAATCCTGCTCGTGCTTGAGCATCTCGATCCGCTCCGCCAGGGCCTTCTGCTGCGCCGGAAGATCGCCACGTCCCTCATCCTCGCTGCCGAATGCAGCGGATGCCGGGGTCAGCATGAAAAGGAAGGACAGTAAGATTACCGTATGGTTGATCATCATGTTCGTCCTAATAGATATACACTTTGGTACCGATCGTGACGGACTTGTACAGGATCTCAAGGTCATCGTCGCCCACCGAGATGCATCCGTGAGTGAAATGGGTGCCGAGAAGTTCCTTGTACTTTGTACCGTGGATCTTGTACCCCTGCCCGAGGATGAGCGCGTATTTACCAAGAACTCCGCGGACGATCCGGTCTGGATCGTTTTCGGCCGGGACCGGCATGTTCTCCTCCACGTAGGACCAGTCAGGCCTGATCCAGACGGGGTTCCGTTCCTTGCCCAGAACCGTGAGCGAGCCGGTTGGGCTTTCGAACAGCCAGTTTCTGCCTGTCTCTTCCTTGACGAACTGCCTGCTTCCGGTTCCCACCCGGGCTGTCAGCAGCACATCCTTCCCCTGCCGCATCGCAAGCCTGTTGTTCCCCGTGTCGACCACGAGGTACACGTCGTTGTCCTGCATCTCCCGGAGCATATTGCGGAGGCCCTCGTTCTCTTCTTCGAGACGGGCTGCCTCTTCCTTGAGCGCCTGAACGGCAACACGGAGCTCCTCATCCCCTCCGTCCTGGGCACGCAGGAGGGACGGCGACGCAAGCCAGAGGGCCAGATGCAGGATGAGCATCAGGGGAAGGGTAATGGTCTTCATGCCGCACCGGTGCTGTCCGGGAATATTTTGCCCGGATTCAGGACATTGTTCGGATCGAAGGTCTGCTTTATCTTTTTCATGAGTGCAAGAGAGCCGGGTCCCAGTTCCAGGGGAAGGTAGGCAGCCTTGGCCAGCCCGATCCCGTGTTCTCCCGATATGCTTCCGCCCAGGCGCACTGTTTCCCGGAGTATCTCGCGGACCGCCGAGCGCGCCTTTTCCCGGTCGGGCTCATCGAACATGACGTTGGTATGGATGTTTCCGTCCCCGGCATGGCCGAAGTTCACGATCTGGAGGCCGTGCCGCCGCCCTATCCGGCCCACGGCTCGGAGGATGTCGGGGATCCTGCTTCGGGGGACCACGATATCCTCGTTCAACTTCGCCGGTTTGATCCGGTAAAGCGCCGGAGAGATCGAACGCCGCGCCTTCCAAAGGCGCTCCCGGTCGGCCTCGGTCTCCGCCCTGGCCACGCGCATAGCCCCTGCCCCGGTCATGACCTCGTGGACACGGGAGATCTCGCGGAAGCATGACTCGGGGGTGCCGTCCACTTCCACGAGCAGCATTGCAGCCGCGCCGCCCGAAAGATCGTCCTGCAGATAGGCCTCGACGGCGCGGAGCGCACCCTGATCCACGAACTCCAGTGCGCGCGGCAGAATGCGCCTTGCGATGACTGCCGCCGCTGCCCCGGCTGCCTGGTCCGGATCGGCAAAGAAAGCGGAAAGGGTCATGACGCTTTCCGGGAGGGGCAGAAGTTTGAGGATGATGCTGGTAGCGATGCCGAGCGTTCCTTCCGACCCCACGATGAGCTTTGTCAGGTCGTACCCTGCCACGCTCTTGACGGTTCGTGCGCCGGTCCGGATGATCTCGCCCGTGGGCAGAACGACCTCGAGGCCGAGCACATAGTCCTTGGTCACCCCATACTTTACGGCGCGAAGGCCGCCGGCGCATTCGGCCACATTTCCGCCGATGGTGCAGAACTCATGGCTTGCCGGGTCAGGCGGGTAGAAAAGACCGCGGGACTCGACCTCGCGCTGCAGGTCGCCGGTCACGACGCCGGGCTCCACAACCGCCACCAGGTCGTTCCCGTCGATCTCGACGATCCTGTTCATGCGTTCCAGGGACAGGACAAGGCCTCCCTGCACAGGCACCGATCCGCCCGACATCCCGGTGCCTGCTCCGCGCGGAACGACGGGGAACAGTTCCCTGTTGGCGAGAACCAGGATCTCCGCTATTTCACGGGTCGACGCCGGACGGGCAACAGCCCAGGGCGGGGATTCCTGCCGGGTAGCGTCGTAGGAATAGACAAGAAGTTCTTCAGGCGAGGTGAATAAATTATCGGGACCGACGATCCCCTTCAGTTCCTTGATGACGGATGGCTTCAGCATACACCTCACTGGCGGTCCCGGTATCGGCTGAAGAGGCAGGTTGCTAGGAATACACTCGGTAATCGATATCCGGGAAGATATTGTCCCGGTATTCTATAGTGCCGAGCCATGCTTCGTCAATATGATTTGCTCGAATATCGTCATAGAGCCGTGTGAACCGCAGCACGTGGTCCCTGGTCCGCTTGACCGCATATTCCACGTGGCTGCCCGTCTTGAGGATGAAGGCCCAGTCCGAGCTTTGGGCAAGGAGGAGTTCGCGGGCCGCCTGGTTCAAGGCCCGCCTGAGCAACCCATCCGCCTGGGGGTGGAGTCCGGCCAGTTCCACCATGCGATCGGCCGCTTTATGCAGGTGCCGGTAGATCCAGTCATTGGACCCGTCGAGCCACACTTCGGCGTATCCTCTGTATCCCCAGCTCGACAGCGACGGCTTGGCGACCTGGCAGGTCGGGTTCTCGGCCAGGTACTCGCTGGGCGTGATGAGCCGGACCGTCTTCTGATCGCATGCCGTCTTGCGGAGCAGAAAATTGATCCAGTCCGGTCCTTCGAACCACCAATGTCCGTACAACTCGGCGTCATAGGGGGCCACGATGATCGGTTTCCGGTCCTTGAACATTCCAGCCAGCCACTCCACCTGCTTCTCCCGGTTGAACAGGAAATTGCCGGCATGAGCGGCGGCGCGTTCGAGAGCCCAGTGGCGGATATAGGGGTCCTTGTGGTCGGTCGTGCCCGTTATCTTATGATACTTGATCCCGAGATTGACGCGGACGCCGTCCTCATGCAGGTACGGCCTGATATAGTCATAATCCAGGTCGAATCCGACGTCCCGGTAGAAGTCGCGGTAATTAT
>MHEA01000209.1:0-3484 GCA_001805085.1 Nitrospirae bacterium GWC2_57_9 | reverse complement strand
CGAGCTCCAGACCTGCTTGGAAGACTCGATGTCCCTGCCGAAGGCGGCGATCCCGGACGGGCAGTATACCGGGGCATAGACGCCGTATTTCGGCCGGGGGGTCGCATGGAACAGGCCGTGCGAGTCCGTGAAAAAATATTTTATCCCCGCCTGCTTCAGGATCTCATCGAGTCCCGGGTAGAACCCGCACTCGGGAAGCCAGATCCCCCGCGGTTCCCTTCCCAAATGTTTTTTATGCTGCTCCACGGCGACCTGGATCTGTGCCCGTACCGCCTTCTGATTCTGCATGAGCGGCAGAAATCCGTGGGTCGCACCGCACGTGATGATCTCGAGCTTTCCCAGGTCCTGGAACTTCCGGAACGCCGTCACCAGGTTGCGTCCGTACTTTTCCTCGAACAGGGACAGCGCGTTCCTGAAAAGGTCCCGGTACATGTTCGCCAGCGGGCTGAACTCGGGCTGGTCCTTTGTCCTCTCAATCTCCTTTTCGGACAGTTCGATCAATTTGCGGATATGCCGGACATAGCGCTGCTGGAGGAGCGGGTCCGTGAGCATCGCAATGAGGGTCGGCGTGAGGCTCATGGTGATGCGGAAGTCAATGCCGTCCGCTATCAGGCCGTCAAAAACATTAATAAGCGGAATATAGGTCTCGGTTATCGCTTCATACAACCAGTCTTCTTCCAGGAACTGATCATGTTCGGGATGTCTCACAAAGGGCAGATGCGTATGGAGCACCAGTGCGAGGTAGCCTTTTTCACTGTTCATTCGTTTTGCCTTTGCACGGGTCCGGCAGATCCCCTTTTTTTTGCCCTTCTTTTTTCCCCTCTGTCCAACGTTCTTCATTCCGCCTTTGGCTGACACCCCGGCCCCCGCTCCCCATTGAATTACCTGCCCTGTGGTCCAGCCGGAAGAGTCTTGACCGAGAATATCAGAGGGCAAAAGAAAAGTCCATCCCTTGAAGGATGGACTTCAATATATCTGGTCCAGCCGAAGAAAAACTATTTTTTGATCCGTTCGCGGGAGAATGTACCGGGCGACGTGATCTGCTGCATGCGCCTGGTTTTCATCATCTCCTGCAGCTGCGGGGACGACGGACCGCCCGGGAATCCATAGAGCTTCCAGAACTCCTCGTCCACGAGCAGCCACTCCTCATCGACGATATCGGACACCCCGTCCCGGGGCATCATGACATAGTTGGAACGGGCCAGAGTAAGAAATCTGCCCTCGGGCGAGAGCAACCCGATGTCTGCGATGAACGAATGGGTCGGTCTGCCCAGATCGAAGTACCAGCTGCCGATCAATTCGTTCACTTCCTGGTCGAAATACCCTGCTGCATTGCGTCCGTCGAACTGTACTCCGGTTACGTCATAGAGCCTGACGGTAAGCTTGCCGTTCCAGCCGAACCAGGTCTTTTCCCGCTCGATCCGTGACGGCGTCAGCTCCCAATATACGTACGCCAGATAGGGATCACGGACCATCAGAGCGATCTTCTCTTCGCCGTATCCGGTGGGAAGCTCGACATAGGGCGCATTCGTCGCCTGTTCCTTCTGGGGACCGGTGTAGAACTTTGCATCGGATACGCGCTCCTGGGCCATGATCGGCTCCTCTGCACCGGGGGGCATTTTCCACTCTCGCCCGACAGGAGGAGCGTCCACCGTCGGTTTGGGAACAGAAGGTTTCGCTGCGGGAAGTTCCTTTCGGGTCGAGGGTTTCTGCCGGTCCGTCGACGGCTTTGATGAGGCGGAATTCTTCTTTACGCTCTTGACGGTAAGTTCGTTCTTTTCGTTCCTTATGACAACCGGTTTGCCGTTCTTTCTGAATGCAGCAGCCAGTAGCTCTACCATATCGGATTTGCGGACACTAACGGGCATCTTCAATTTCATTTTCTTGGCCAGGGCTTTGAGTTCACTTACTACCATTGTTTGTAGTTCTGTTTTTTTCATCTCAAACCCCCTTCCTGAAAAGTTTTTAATCAAGATACTTGCTAAAATATAGCACAAATAGGATGGTTGTCAAACTTTAATCCATTGACCTTGCTGAATGTTTTGACAACCACCGTTAAAAATCATATACTGCGCGCCATGAACGTGCGCACCGTCATTACCGGAATCGGGATGGTCACGCCGCTGGGAACCAGCGAGACGACCTGGTCCTCGCTCCTGGAAGGAACTTCCGGGGTAGGTCCGATAAACCGCTTCGATGCTTCCGCCTTTCCCTGCCGCATCGCAGGTGAAGTCAAAAACTTCGATGCCGGCCTTTTCCTGCCGCCGAAGGAAGCGCTCAAGACCGACCCCTTCATCCAATATGCTCTTGCTGCAGCGCTGATGGCTAAGGATGACGCCGGGTTCAAGGCGGCGGCACAGCCCCCGTTCCGCACCGGCGTTCTGATCGGTTCGGGCAGAGGCGGCGTCACCACGACTGAAAAGAACATGGCGGCACTCCTCACCCGGGGTCCTCGTGCTGTTTCTCCGTTCTACGCTCCCATGTCGCTGGTGAACATGGCTTCCGGATATGTGGCGATGAAACTGGGGGCACAGGGCCCCTGCCTCGATGTCTCCACTGCCTGTGCCACGGGCACGCATGCCGTGGGCGAGGCCATGAAGATCATTCAGCGCGGCGATGCCGATGTCATGCTGGCGGGAGGCACCGAAGCTGCGCTTACGCCGCTCGTCCTCGCCGGGTTCTGCCAGGCAAAAGCTCTTTCGCTCCGGAACAACGAGCCCCGAAGAGCAAGCAGGCCTTTTGACCGCGACCGCGACGGCTTCGTTCTTGCGGAAGGAGCATGCGTTCTCGTGCTCGAGGAACTGGGCCATGCAGAAAGGCGGGGAGCCCGCATCTATGCCGAGCTTGCCGGTTACGGTTTGACCTCCGACGCGTTCCATTATACCCGGCCTGACCCGTCGGCTGAGGGCCCGAGCAGGGCCATGTCGCTTGCCTTGCGGGATGCAGGCATGGCCCCTGAAGAGATCGAGTATGTGAATGCCCATGGCACGTCTACCCGGTCCAACGACCGAATAGAGACGGTGGCGATAAAAAGGACCTTCGGGAGCCATGCCGGAAGTCTTGCCGTCAGTGCCTCCAAATCCATGCTCGGACACATGCTGGGAGCGGCCGGCGCCGTCGAAGCCGCAGTAACTGCTCTTGCACTCCGTGACGGCATCATTCCACCCACGCTCAATCTGGATAACCCGTCTCCGGAATGCGACCTTGATTATGTTCCTCATGAGGCGCGCAGGCAGAATGTCCGGTCTGCCCTTTCCAATTCCCTGGGCTTCGGCGGCATCAACGCGGCACTCGTTCTGAAGAAATACCCTTGATAAGGTTACGATTTCTCTAAACTGTGCAACCAATTTTTCTTGTTGACATCTCAAATTACAATTACTATACTCAAGCCCTGTTTATTGAGATATGATAATAAATACTGTGACGTAAATCCGGGTTCTTTCTGGGGGTAAAACCATGAAAGCGATCTTAGGGAACAGTCTTA
>MHEA01000208.1:23352-23678 GCA_001805085.1 Nitrospirae bacterium GWC2_57_9 | reverse complement strand
CTTCAAATCCCCGATCACAAATATCAAACAGCAGTTCCAATAACTTCCAAATTGCAACGTCAAAACCCAACAAGCATCCTGCTTCTATTTTTGATCATTGGAAACCGGGAATTTGGATTTGCGGTTTGGGATCCGTCGTTCGATCAGGCTTTTTCGAGCACCGTTTTCTTGTATTTCCGTTTGAAGATGCTTTTCTTGAGCGTGCTTAACCGATCGACGAACAGGATGCCGTTCAAGTGGTCTATTTCGTGCTGCAGGGCCTTGGCCATCAGCCCTTCAGCCTCGAGTTCGAAGGATTTGCCGGTCCGGTCCTGGGCCCGTACCTT
>MHEA01000208.1:21643-23299 GCA_001805085.1 Nitrospirae bacterium GWC2_57_9 | reverse complement strand
CCTCCTCTTCCACGACCGATCCCTCCATGGACAGGATCTCGGGGTTGATGATGACCAGGATCGGCTGGCGCACTCCTTTTTTCCGTTCCTCGCTCGAGGTCAGGTCGATGACCGCAAGCTGCAGCGGCACGCCCACCTGGTTCGCGGCCAGCCCTACGCCGGGAGCGGCGTGCATGGTCTCGATCATGTCATCGATGAGGCGCTCAAGGGTGCCGTCGATCGCGGCTACGGGTTCTGTTTTCCTGCGCAGAACCGGATCGGGGAACTTGGTTATCTCTCGCACGGCCATGGCTCTTTTTAACATGATTTATTTTTAAAATCAAGGCGTAAGATAAGACATTTGTGTCGACCCTTTGCAACCGTTCGTGTTGACAGTCTGCAACCCTTTGTGGTATTTTACGAACCATGGCAATTGATAGGAACGCTGTCGTCAAAGAAGCGCAAAAATTCGCGGCCAAAGGCCAGTTCGACAAGGCGATCGTCGAGTGGAAGAAGATCGCCAAGGAAACGCCGAACGACGCCAATCTTTTCAATACCATAGGCGATCTCTGCCTGAAAAAGAACTCAAAACCCGAAGCGGTCGAGGCCTACAAGAAGGCAGCGGACATCCTGGCCGGAGACGGTTTCACTTCCAAAGCGATCGCCCTTTACAAAAAGGTTCTGAACATCGACCCCAAGAAGATCGAAGCCCACCTTGCCCTCGCCGATCTGAATGCGGAAAAAGGCCTGACCGGCAACGCGCTCGAAAGCTACAAGATCGTCGCTGACCATTACACCCATAACAAGGAAAAGGCCAAGGCGCTCGGCATCTTCCAGAAGATGGCCGACCTGAACGCGTCCAACGCCGCTTTCCGGCTGAAACTGGCCGATATGTACGCGAAAGAAGGCATGAAGAAGGAAGCGGTTCTCGCCTACCTTCAGGCAGCGGATGTGCACGTTTCCAAGGAAGCCTTTACCGACGCCCGCCAGCTCTTCGAAAAAGCCCTCGCTCTCGATCCGAACAACAAGGAAGTTTATCACAAGGCCGGCCTCGTCTATTTCAAGGAAGGCAAGTTCGTGGAAGCCTGCAAGGCGCTGAAACCGGCCTTTGAGAACGACCCCGCGAACACCGAGCTTACAGACCTTTATCTCGACGCCCTGGCCAAGGCAGGCCGCGGGGCCGAGGCAGCCGATGTCTACCAGAAACTCCTGGAGAAGGAGCCGGATCGTGCCGAACTCCGGGAGAAGCTGTATCGTCTCTACCTGTTCCAGAAAGAATATGACAAGGCCTTTGCCGAAGTTTCAACGCTGGCCAACAGCAAGATCGAGAACAAGGATCTGGAGGCTGCGGAACAAATTCTGAACGAGTTCCTTGCCGAGGCTCCCGCGAGTGTGGACGGGATGCGGGCATTGTCCGCGCTCTATAATACCGTGGGCAAGGGGCAGGAAGCGGCCGATCAGCTCGTGCAGGCCGCCCACATCCTCATCGATAACGGGGACCGTGACGGGGCCAAGGAAGTACTTGCCCGGGCGCTCGAGATTGCGCCTGGCCATGCAGAGGCCATGAAGCGGCTCGATAGCCTGGAGCCGCGAACAGCACCGGCAAAGTCCGCAGCGCAGCAGGCGGAGCCTGCGCCGGCCCCGGAAGAAGCCGCCTACCAGCCTGCGGAATGGACG
>MHEA01000208.1:21315-21593 GCA_001805085.1 Nitrospirae bacterium GWC2_57_9 | reverse complement strand
GGCAGCGCTGAACGAGATCGATGTGCTGGTCAAATACGGACTTGCGACCAAGGCGGTGGAGCAGCTTGAGGGTCTGGCCAAAAAATATCCCGGCAGCATCCAGACCAGGATAAAGCTGCGCGACGTATACGGCGACATGGGGAACATGGGCAAGGCGGTCGTTCACATGATCGTTCTTGCCGATCTCTATTCCGATCAGGGCAGGCAGGATGAGGCCGATCAGCTGCTGCAGGCGGCGCAGGAAATGGATCCCGGCAATGCTCTGCTCCAGGCCCGGA
>MHEA01000208.1:18912-21280 GCA_001805085.1 Nitrospirae bacterium GWC2_57_9 | reverse complement strand
GAAGAGCCGGCCGCGCAAGAGACAAACCTTGAGGAAATCCTTCCCCCATTCGATCATGCTGCCGAAGTCCAGCCCGCGGAAGAAGCGGGATTTTTGCCGGCTGCCGGAATTGAAGAAGAGGCTCCCGGGGAAATATCCTTTGATCAGCCCTTTGCTGCTCCTGATTTTTCTGAGGATCTCCCGGCTGCTTTTCCGGAAGAAGTCGCAGTCCCGGAGCCGGTCATCGAGCGCCCGCGGCAGCAGGCAGCAAAAGTTCAACAGAAGCCGGCGCCGGCTCCGGAAATCGATCTCAACGAGGTCTGGGCCGAGGCCGAATTCTATTATCAGCAGGGGCTGTTCGAAGAGGCGCGGAAACATTACGAAACGATCGTCCAGCACAATCCGGACAATGCAAAGGCGCGGGAACGGATAGCCGAGATATCGCGCGAACAGGAAGAAGTGCAGGAATTTTCACGGCTCGCCGATGCCGTGGACGAGCTGGAGGGGCTTGAGACCCCGGGACCTGCTGCAGCAAGCAGGGAAATGGTGTCCAGTTCGTCGGACGAAGAGGCTGTCCGTTCGCTGATGCAGGAGATAGCCCAGCTCAACAAGAAACCGGTCCCGCCGTCCGCGGCGCCTGCTCCTCCGAAAGCTCCTGCCTTCAGCGCTCCGCCGAGGGACGCCAAGCCGGCCGTGCCTGCGGCAGCGCCTTCGTTTCCCCCGGCAAGCGAGGATTTTTTCGATCTCGGCGCCGAACTGAACGACGTGGCGGGCGGCAGCAGCTCGTTCGACCGGCCGTCGGCTTCCGCCCCGGCTGCTTCCGATGATTTCTTCGACCTCGCCTCAGAGCTTCGGGACGAACTGAGCAGCACGTCCATTCCTGCCGCGGCGCCTTCGTCGGCCGAGGACCAGAGCCTCGATGATATATTCGAGGAGTTCAAAAAGGGCGTTGAGCAGCAGGCGGTCAAGGAGGATGTCGACACTCACTATAACCTGGGCGTTGCCTATAAGGAGATGGGGCTGCTCGACGATGCCATCGGCGAGTTCGTGATGACGCCCGAGGACGAACCAAAGTACGTTCAGAGCCGGTACATGCTGGGACTCTGCTATATGGAAAAGGGCGACTACGACAACGCCATCAGAGAGATCCAGAACGCAATGACCTGCGCCGAAGAGTTCGGCGTATCGGCCGAGGACCATCAGGGCATGTGCTACGATCTCGGGCTTGCGTACCAGGGATCGGGAGACGCTGCCGGCGCGCTCCAGGAGTTCATGAAGGTCTATGCAGCCAATCCGGGTTTCCGCGATGTCTCCGTAAAAGTAAAAGGACTGCAGCAGGGCGGGGGCGGATTCTCCATGGATCAGTTGAAACAGGATATCGAGCAGGAGATCTCGTCCAAGTTCCTCCAGGAGGGTGAACGGATCCAGCGCGAGGAGAAGACGAAAAAGGACGAGAAAGTCAGACGCTGAAGGCCTTTCCCGATGAAACGAAATCCGGGTTTCCTGTACTGCCTTTTTTTTAGGCTCTTGATCAAAAAATAATCATTTCTTTCCCACTTTTCTCTTACTAACCCTCTGATAATTCACTTTTTTCGTTTTAGCATTAAACTTGCTAATTAAATAGACAGGAGGCTGGCCAATGAAAAAGATCGAGGCTGTTATCAAGCCTTTCAAACTGGACGAGGTAAAGGACGCCCTGAACGGTATCGGGGTACAAGGTATCACCGTGACCGAGGTAAAGGGCTTCGGCAGGCAAAAAGGCCATACCGAACTGTACCGGGGCGCGGAATATGTCGTGGATTTCCTGCCGAAGGTGAAGCTCGAGGTGATCGCTGCCGACAATCTGGTCGCCAAGATCATCGAGACCATAGAGACTGCGGCCAAGACCGGCCGGATCGGCGACGGCAAGATCTTCGTTACCCCCGTGGAGGAGGTCGTGCGCATCAGGACCGGCGAGCGGGGAGAAGCAGCTATTTAAGACAAGTTCGAAATCCGAAGCCCGAAATTCTAAACAAGGAACCAGTACTCTGACAAATACGAAATGCGAAATCCGAAACTCTAAACTTTTAGGATTTAGAAATTAGAATTTAGGATTTGATTTTAAATGAGGAGGAACATGATGACACCGAAGGAAGTGGTAAAGCTGGCAAAAGAGAACAAGGCATTGATGGTGGATTTCAAGTTCATGGACTACCCGGGACTGTGGCAGCACTTTTCCGTGCCCGTGGACGAACTGACCGAGGGCATCTTCGAGGAAGGTCTGGGCTTTGACGGATCGAGCATCCGCGGATGGCAGTCGATCCATACGTCGGACATGCTGGTCGTGCCCGATCCGGAGACTGCGGTTATGGACCCCTTCACCCAGTATGCCACGATGTCGCTTATCTGC
>MHEA01000208.1:15976-18892 GCA_001805085.1 Nitrospirae bacterium GWC2_57_9 | reverse complement strand
GAAGGAGCGCTACTCCCGCGATCCGCGCTATATCGCGCAGAAGGCGGAAGCCTACCTAAAGTCCACCGGCATCGGCGACACCTGCTTTATCGGCCCCGAGCCCGAGTTCTTCATCTTCGACGACGTCCGCTTCGATCAGAACTCCCATGAAGGGTATTACCATATCGACAGCGGCGAGGGCATCTGGAATAGCGGCCGCGTGGAGAACCCGAACCTGGGCTACAAGCCCCGCCACAAGGAAGGCTACTTCCCGGTTCCCCCCATCGATTCCCAGGAGGACATCCGGAGCGAGATGGTCATGGAGATGCAGAAGGTCGGCATCTACGTCGAGCGGCAGCACCATGAAGTGGCCACCGCGGGCCAGGCCGAGATCGACATCCGGTTCAACCCCCTGGTCAAGTGCGCCGACCAGGTCATGTATTTCAAGTACATCATCAAGAACGTTGCAAAACGTCACAACAAGACCGTCACCTTCATGCCCAAGCCGCTCTTCGGCGACAACGGCTCCGGCATGCACACCCACCAGTCCCTCTGGAAGGGCGGCAAGCCCCTGTTCCACGGCGACCAGTACGCGGGCATGTCCCAGATGGCCCTGTGGTACATCGGCGGCATCCTGAAGCATGCAAAGAAGATCGCGGCCTTCACCAACCCGACCATGAACTCCTACAAGCGTCTGACCCCGGGCTTCGAAGCTCCGGTGAACCTGGCCTACTCGAGCCGGAACCGCTCGGCATCGATCCGCATCCCGATGTACAGCGCAAACCCCAAAGCAAAGCGCGTCGAGGTCCGGTTCCCCGACCCGTCGTGCAATCCCTACCTCGCGTTCTCTGCCATGCTGATGGCGGGCCTCGACGGCATCGAGAACAAGATCGATCCGGGTCAGCCGCTGGACAAGGACATCTACGATATGGCTCCGGAAGAACTGGCAACCGTTCCTTCCATGCCGGGTTCGCTCGAGGAAGCGCTGAACAACCTCGAAGCTGATCATGCCTTCCTGATGAAGGGCGATGTCTTCACCAAGGACGCCATCGAGATGTGGATCCACTACAAGAGAACGAAGGAAGTGGATGCCCTCCGCCTGCGGCCTCATCCGTACGAATTCTTCCTGTATTACGACATCTAAATTCAGGAAGACCTCACAGCAGAACCGGAACCTCGAAAGGGGTTCCGGTTTTTTTATTTTGCTGGATGTAAGCCTCTCTTGGTACCAGGGGCGACGATAAACACATGTTTCTTTATGAAATCCTAATGCTTTCATTGCCCCTTTTTGCAGCAAATTAACGCAGACTGTGCAAGAATATCTCTAAGGACGAGAGCACGATAATGACCGAGGTAGAGAAAAAGTGCATCTTTGCGCAGACGGTAGACACGGCTCCGGACGGGCGGAAGGACCGTTCGTCTGCATCGCTTAAAGCGCAACAGGCAGGAGAAAGCGGATGGGCGTGGAGCATCGTAACCGTATCCCTTTGCACCGGAATCGCAATGCTCACCTATCCCGCTTTTGAGCTTGTCGATGTTGCAATGATATACCTGCTCGGGGTCGTGATAACCGCAAGCAGGACGACCAAATGGCCGGCGCTGTTGACCGCTTTCCTGAGCGTTGCCGCCTTCGATTTCTTTTTTGTTCCTCCCCGGCTTACCTTCGCCGTCGCTCAAACCAGGCATATCGTCACCTTCGCCGTCATGTTCTTTGTCACCCTGGCAACCAGCCGTCTCACTCTTCGCATCAGGCAGCAGGCGGAGGAGTCGCAGCTCAAGGAGCAGAGAACCGCCGCGTTGTACGACCTGAGCCGCGAATTGGTGCGTGAACGCGACATGGATAAGCTGAAGGCAATCGCCGAACAACATATCGGAAAGCTCTTCGACAGTAACGTCGTCGTGCTCCTGCCGGATCTCCACGGCAGGCCGATGCCTCCTGCACGGGAGTTCCCCTGGAGCGAACAGGAGCGGGAAGCTGCCCAATATGTTTTTGACAACCGTCAGCCTGCGGGATCGAACGCTCTGACCGGGCCCGATGCCGTAGCGTTGTATCTTCCCCTGATCGCATCCGCAGGCACCATCGGCGTTGTAGGGTTGCGTCAGAAGTCGAAACGCAAGCTCGAACCGGAGCAGTTGAGATATCTGGAGGCGTTCATCAATCAGACGGGGATCGCCATCGAACGGGCCCTTATGGCCGAAGAGAGCCGCCGCGCTTCGGTGAAAGCGGAGACGGAAGGTCTCAGGAATACGCTGCTGAGCTCCATATCCCACGATCTCCGCACCCCCCTGACAGCGGTCACCGGGGCCGTGAGCACACTCCTCGACGCCGACGCGAGGCTGGACAGGCAGGGCCGGCGAGAACTGCTCGAGACCATTCAGGAGGAATCGGACCGCCTGAACAGGGTCATAAAGAACGTGCTCGCCATGACGCGGCTGGAATCCGGGGTCCTGATGCTGCAGAAAGAATGGCAGTCGCTCGAAGAGATCGTCGGTGTCGTGCTGAACCGTCTGGGCGAGCGGCTGAACGACCATCCGGTAACCCTCAATCTCCCGGCGAGCCTGCCGCTCATACCCTTTGACGGCTTGCTGCTGGAACAGGTTTTTATGAACCTGTTCGAAAATGCGATCAAATATACGCCCCGGGGAACCCCCCTCGAGCTTTCGGCTTCGGAGCAGCTTTTTACGGTCACCGTCGAGTTTGCCGACAAGGGACCGGGAATACCCCCCGGGCAGGAGGAGCGCATTTTCGAAAAATTCGTACGGGGCGGCACTGCGGGCGGGGGCGTAGGGCTCGGGCTTGCCATCTGCCGGGCGATCATCACCGCCCATGGCGGCCGCATCTGGGCGGAGAACCGTCCCGGTGGCGGGGCACTATTCCGTTTCACTCTGTCGTCGGCGGGGGTGCCGCCGCTGCCGGAGCGAGAAGAGTGAAAGAAA
>MHEA01000208.1:14124-15904 GCA_001805085.1 Nitrospirae bacterium GWC2_57_9 | reverse complement strand
ATTACTGATCGAAGACGAGCAGCAGATGCGCCGTTTTCTCCGGATCACGCTTCAGAGCCACGGATACCGTCTGATAGAGGCCTCCACGGCGCAGGAAGGGTTGCTGCAGGCAGCGTCGCGCAATCCCGATGTGGTGCTGCTCGACCTGGGGCTTCCGGATATGGACGGCCTCGAGGTCACCAGCCGGCTCCGCGAGTGGGCGCAGACCCCGATCATCGTCATCTCGGCCCGCGAACAGGAGCAGGACAAGGTGAAAGCCCTGGACGCCGGTGCCGACGATTACCTGACCAAGCCGTTCAGCGCCAATGAGCTGCTGGCCAGGATCCGCGTTGCGCTCCGCCACTCGATCCGCGGCCGATCCGGTCGCCCGGAGCCGATTTTTGTGTTCGATACTCTTCGCGTCGACCTTTCCCAGCGGCAGGTGTTTCTGAACAATAACGAAGTCCATCTTACCCCCCTCGAATACAAGCTCCTGATGGTGCTCATCCGTCATGCAGGGAAGGTGATCACACATCGACAACTCCTGACCGAGGTCTGGGGCCCGGCCCACGCGAAGGAGGTGCAGTATCTGCGTGTCTATATGACGCAGCTCAGGCACAAGCTCGAGGCGGACCCTGCCCGTCCGCGCTTTCTGATAAATGAGCCCGGGATCGGGTATCGTCTGAAATATGATCCCGACGAGCGCGCGAGCATCAAATAAGGGGAGAATCTTGGAGCAAAAACAAACGATCATCGAACGGGTGAAAACCCTGATCCTGGGCAGCAAGCGGAATCTCGAGGACACAACCGTCTTTCACAAGCTCACCCTGATCGCCTTCTTTGCCTGGGTCGGGCTGGGCGCCGACGGGCTGTCCTCGTCCTGCTACGGTCCGGAAGAAACCTTTCTCGCGCTCGGGGAGCATCTTTCCCTGAGCGTCTTTGTCGCGCTCATGTCCGGGATCACCGTCCTGGTCATTGCCGCGAGCTACTCGCAGATCATTGAGCTGTTTCCCACGGGCGGGGGCGGCTATCTTGTCGCAAGCAAGCTGCTGTCCCCATCCGTCGGCATGGTCTCGGGCTCGGCCCTGCTCATCGACTACGTGCTCACGATAACCATCTCTGTCGCGAGCGGAGCGGATGCCCTGTTCAGCTTTCTTCCTCCTGCCTGGCATCCGTACAAGATCGAATTCGCGATCTTCGGCGTGCTGGTGCTTACCCTCATGAACATGCGCGGAGTAAGGGAGTCGGTCCTTCCCCTGGTGCCGATCTTTCTTACCTTCGTATTCACCCACGCATTTATCATCGTGTACGCGCTCGTCATGAAGGCCGGGAATTTCGGCGACGTGGCAAGGGCAACCGGAGCGGACCTGGTCCAGTCACATGCCGAGCTCGGCACGTTTGGGGTCTTCGCCCTGCTCCTTCGCGCTTACAGTATGGGCGCCGGAACGTATACGGGGATCGAAGCTGTGAGCAACGGGCTCCCGATCCTTCGGGAACCGAAAGTCGTGACCGGCAAACGGACCATGCGCTACATGGCGGTCTCGCTCGCGATTACGGTTATGGGTCTCATCCTTGCCTACCTGCTGTACCGCGTTACGCCGCAACAAGGAAAAACCCTGAATGCAGTGCTGTTCGAGACCATGACCCGGGGATGGGGCGGATCAGGGACGGCCTTCGTCTTCGTCGCTCTTCTGTCCGAAGCCACACTTCTGCTTGTCGCCGCCCAGGCCGGCTTCCTTGACGGACCGCGCGTGCTCGCCAACATGGCCCTCGACCGCTGGTTTCCGACCAAGTTCGCCAT
>MHEA01000208.1:3783-14080 GCA_001805085.1 Nitrospirae bacterium GWC2_57_9 | reverse complement strand
TATCTGGTGGTCCTTTACAGTATCAACGTGTTCATCACGTTCTTCCTTTCACAACTGGGCATGGTGCGGCACTGGTGGCAGGTCCGTAAAAAAGAGCATCACTGGGAGAAAAAGCTTTTTATAAACGGCGTGGGAATGACCCTCACGTTCTTCATCCTGGTAACGGTCATCGTGCTGAAATTCCACGAAGGCGGATGGATCACGCTGTTGCTGACCGGAGGGCTGGTTTCCCTTGCGCTGTTTACCCGCCGGCATTACCGCCGCACCTACCAGCTTCTCAAACGGCTCGATGACCTTGTTACATCGGCTTCACCGTCACTACAGGGACAACCGTCAAAAGCGGGGACCACGGTAAAATTCGACCCCCGGGAAAAGACCGCGGTGCTCCTCGTGAACGGGTTCAATGGGCTGGGGCTGCATACGCTCTTCAGCATCATCCGTCTCTTCGGCGGGACGTTTAGGAATTTCGTGTTCGTCCAGGTCGGGATTGCGGACGCCGGAAGCTTCAAGGGCGCTGAGGAAGTATCGCACCTCAAGGCGGAGGTGAAGAAGGACCTGGACCGTTATGTGAACTACATGCGAAGCCATGGTTACTATGCCGCGGGCTATACCTCCTTCGGCACGGACGTGGTCGACGAGATCGACCGGATCATGCCCGAGATCCTCGAGCGATTTCCCAATGCCGTTCTTTTCGGTGGTCAGCTCGTATTTCCAAAAACCACCTTTTTTTCCAACCTGTTCCACAATTACACGATCTTTGCCGTTCAACGGCGGTTCTACAGCAAAGGGATTCCGGTGGTGGTCCTTCCTATCCGGGTTTAATAGGCCCCCTCAAACTCCTTGACATGCCGGCTTACTTCTTCAATAATCACCCCATGAGCATGTACGAGGAACTTAAGCAGAAGCTCGGAATGTTAACGACTGTCCCGAGTTCAGTCGATCCCTCGCAATTCGGCGATCCCCTTGCGACGCAAACAGCCTGGACCCCGATCAGGCGGGGAGGATCCAGCTTTCGGACTCACAAGCTGGTCACGGTCGATCCGAGCAGGATCGAGTTCCGGGCGTCGCTGGGCGCCATTCTCTTTTACCTCCTGTTCATGCTTTTCGGCCTCGCATTTTTCGCTTCGTTCTTCGTCTCCCGGTTTCCTTCGCACAAACCTTCCGCTGATTTGCCTGTGCTGGTACCTCTGCTCGTAACTTTGATCTTCGCCGCTGTCGGAGGTTACCTGCTCTACACCGGCACGGCCCCTATTGTTTTCGAAAAAGGACGGGGCGTCTTCTGGAAGGGCCGCAAGGGTCCGGACGAGGCGATCGACAGCAGGAATACAGACAAATTTGTCCGCCTGGATCAGGTGCATGCATTGCAGCTAGTCTCGGAATACTGCAGGGGGAATAAAAGCTCTTATTACAGCTATGAATTGAATCTTGTCCTGAAAGACGGCAAGCGGGTCAATGTCGTCGATCACGGGAACAGGGACAAGATCCGGGAAGATGCCAGGGTCCTTGCCGCGTTTCTTGGGAAGCCGCTCTGGGATGCGATCACAACATCGTAATAATAGCGTCAAAACGTTATTCCTCTCCCCTCTGCTGAAGGAGATAAGAGGTGAAGGGAGGCTTACACCGAAAAATAGCCATCTGTCTCGTTGAACCCGGAACCCGACGCGGGGTTCCGGGTTTTCCCCGTTAAAAACCTTTCAGCATGCCCTCCAACGCATCTTTGTTTATCATTTTTTGTGCTATCTTTACAGTATGTATAAGCGGGTCCTGGCCACGGTCAACGAGCACCTGAACTCGGAGATCACGGCGCGGTATGCGCTCCACTTCGCAAAGCGGGCAAACGCGAAGATCTGGTTCTGTTCCATTGCCGAGAACGGGATCGGGGAGAAGGATTTTCAGATTGCGCAGGACGCGGTCAGGCGACTTGCGGCTCATGCCGAAGCCATGGGATTCAAAGCCGAATGCATTCTGAAGACGGGCAAGCCGCTTGAGCAGGTGAGCAGGATCGTTCTGGACGAAAAGATCGATCTCGTCTTCACCGCCACCCGGCATGAAGACGTGGAAAAACGCTTCTACGCGCGCACTACCGCCCGCCGCCTTTCCCTCCGCCTTCCCTGTTCTGTGGCCCTTGTGCGCGTGGTGAACCTCGGCCGCGTCCAGCCCCGGAACATTCTCGTTCCCTTGAAGGCGCGGATCGACCACGTGGACGAGCGCGCTGCCTTTACCGCGATCATGGCAGGCGCATTCGAATCGCGCATCCACATCCTGCATACGGGAAAACCGGTTGTGCGCCTGTTCCTCGAAGAGACCCTGGTCACGCCCCTGGAGTGGGAAGAGGCCAGCCTGCCCGCCGATATTGTCCGATTCACGAAACAGCTGAAACGCTACGACATCTCCCTGGATAAAAAGTTTGTTCCCGGCGCAACACCGGGCAGGAGCATAACCGTGGAAGCTGCAGCCAAGCGGCATGACATGATCATCATGGGGGCGAGCGAACGAAGCCTGCTCAATTCATTCCTCAAGGGGAATCCCGTCGAACGGGTGCTGCGGGAGGCGACGTGCGACCTGATCATTCTGAAGCCGAGGATGGAACGCAGGTGAGTTGCACTTTTATAAATGCCGTAACTTACTTAATTACAATCTTGAAAGAAGCAACGGCACGAAGCGAAAACATTTTTCGCGCAAAGACGCAAAGGCGCTAAGAAAAGCCGTCCATACACACGAGTTGATCATTTTCCTCAGTTCCCTGTCTCTGTGAAGTTCTTTGCGGCTTTGCGCGAGACAATCATTTGAAATTCGCTTTTTAGTTTCTCGTATCCGCGGTTGATCAGCCCGACTTGATCAATGAAGATATCATCCCTTACCAGAGAAGAGGTCCTGCGAAGCCTCGTCACGTCCGAGCAGGGCCTCTCCGAGGCCGAAGCCGTGCGCCGTCTGTCCGATTTCGGACCGAATGAGATCACCGAGGTGAAGAAGAAGCATCTCTTTGCCCGTTTTCTGGAACAGTTCACCCATTTCCTCGCCGTCCTGCTCTGGATCGCCGCCTTCCTGTCGTTCCTTTCTGAGCACCTCCACCCCGGTGAAGGCATGGCCATGCTCGGCTTTGCCATCATCGGCGTCATCGTTATCAATGCGATCTTCACCTTTGTACAGGAATACCGGGCGGAGAAGGCGCTCGAGGCGCTCAAGAAGCTCCTGCCCTTCCAGGTGAAGGTCTTGCGCAACGGACGGGAGCTCGACGTCCCCGCCCGACAGATCGTGCCCGGGGACGTGGTCCTGCTGGCGGAAGGGGACAAGGTTCCCGCTGACGCGCGGCTGCTCGAATCGTCCGGCCTGAAAGTAAATCATGCGTCCCTCACCGGCGAGTCGGAACCCATAACGAGGAACACTGCACCCTTTCCGGGCGAACTGCTCGAAAGCCCGAATATCGTGTTCGCGGGCACCACGGTGATCAGCGGCTTTGCCAGAGCGGTGACCTACGCAACGGGCATGAAGACCGAGTTCGGCAGGATCGCCCATCTCACGAGCGCAGTCGAGGCCGGGCTGAGCCCGCTCCAGAAGGAGATCGTGAAGATGAGCCGGGTCGTTGCGGTCATAGCCGCATCGGTGGGCATCTTTTTTTTCGTGCTGGGCCTCGCCATCGGTAGAACCTTCTGGGAGAATTTCATTTTCGGGATCGGCATCACCGTCGCGCTCATCCCCGAAGGGCTGCTGCCCACGGTCACGCTCGCCCTCGCCATGGGGAGCCAGCGCATGGCGAAACGAAAGGCCCTGATCAAGACGCTCAGCTCCGTCGAGACGCTGGGGTCGGTCACGGTGATCTGCACGGACAAGACCGGCACGCTCACCCAGAACCGGATGGCCGTGGCAGAGGTCTGGGTGGACGGGGAGTTGAAGGGGCCCCGGACTCAGGCCGCGTCGGAAACCTCGCGACTCCTGTTCATGACAGCGGCGCTCTGCAATAACGCCCGAGTCCTGGACGAGGAGTACCGGGGCGACCCCACGGAAACGGCGCTGCTCAGGGCTGCCCGCGAATGCCTGGGCGAACTGCAGGCGGAGCGTCTGTTCGAAATCCCTTTTGACGCGGACCGGAAGATGATGACCACGGTTTGCCGGATCGACGGCGGCACCAGCATCTTCTCCAAGGGAGCGATTGAAAAGGTCGTTCCGCTCTGCAGCCATATCATGATCAACGGAGAGCGGATCCCGCTCGATGAAGCATACCGTGAAGACATCATCCATGCGGACCACGTGCACATGGACCAGGGGTTCCGGGCCATGGCGTTCGCAATGAAACGCATCGATGGCGGCAGCCCAGGCGCGTTCAGGAGCGAGGAGCTCGAAAAGGACCTGGTCTTCCTCGGCCTGATCGGCCTGCATGACCCGCCGCGTGCCGAAGTGCCCGATGCGATCGGCAGATGCCGGGATGCCGGGATCCGCATCATCATGATCACGGGCGACGGGACGAGGACGGCGCTCGCCATCGCCAGGCAGATCGGGCTGATCCATAGAACGAAGACGCCGGCGATCATAGAAGGCCCGGCCTTCAACCAGCTGACCGACCGCGAACTGATGGAAAAACTGGCGAACCCGGAGGTGCTGTTCACGCGCATGACGCCTAAGCACAAGATGCGCGTCGTGTCGGTCCTCAAGGACCGGGGGGAGGTGGTGGCGGTCACCGGGGACGGGGTGAACGACGCGCCGGCGCTCAAGAAAGCGGACATCGGCATCTCCATGGGACTGTGCGGAAGCGACGTGGCAAAAGAGGCGTCCGATATGATCCTGCTGGACGACAACTTCGCCACGATCGTGAACGCCGTGGAGGAGGGAAGAACGGTCTACGAGAACATCAAGAAATTCATCACGTACATCTTCGCTTCGAACATTCCCGAGGCCGTGCCCTACCTGGCCTATATCCTGTTCGGGATCCCGCTGCCGCTCACGATCCTCCAGATCCTCGCCGTGGACCTGGGCACGGACATGCTGCCGGCGCTTGCACTGGGAGCGGAAAAACCGACGCCTGCGATCATGAAGCAGCCGCCCCGGAAGATCAACGCTCCTCTCCTGAACCGCTCCCTGCTGACGCGGGCCTATCTGTTCCTGGGGCCGATCGAGGCGGCCGCCTGCATGTTCGGGTACTTCTGGGTGCTCTTCTCCGGCGGGTGGACCTACGGCATGATGACGTCCGTGAGCGATCCGCTCTACCTGCAGGCCACGACCGCCTGCCTGACAGGCATCGTGGTCACCCAGGTCGCGAACGTTTTTGCCTGCCGGTCGTTCCGCGATTCCCTGTTCACGATCGGCCTCTTCACGAACAAGCTGATCTTCGCCGCGATCGGCGTGGAGCTGCTTCTCCAGCTGTTCATTGTCTACAACCCCTTCGGAAACCGGATCTTTGGAACGCTGCCGCTTTCCTTGAACACCTGGCTCGTGCTGGTCCCCTTCGCGATCATGCTGATCGCCGCGGAGGAAGCACGGAAATTGATGGTCCGCAGGTGCAACCTCCGCTGACATACCCATTGCCAATCATATGTTTTGTTGCGGCATCGGCGCCTTTTTTTAGTACTCCCTTCGTGGTATACTAAAGTCCTATGCTTTCGATGCGGCTTCATACCAAATTCCTGGCGCTCGTTCTCGGCAGCCTGGTCCTTTTTCTCGGCCTGCTCTCCATTATCATCGTCGAGCGAGAGGCGCTCCTCCTCAAAAAGAAGGCGGAGCATGAACAGCATTTTCTGTCTTTTACCATTTATTCCGATCTCAGGAACCACATGCTCAAAGGCACACCGCGGAGCACCCTCAAGCTGATGGAGGACCTGCGGGGCAGGCACGGGCTGATGAAACTGGAGGCCTTGAGAAAAGACGGCTATCCCGCATTCGGGGTGCGGGGAAAGCGTTTTGCCGGCCCGCAGCTCGGACAGGTTTTCGAGTCCGGCCAGGAACTGTCCTTCGGGGAGGAGCTTGATCCGCCTCTTCGCACCATTCTCTACCCGCTCAGGAACGATCCGGAATGCCGCACCTGTCATCGCGGCCAGGAGGCGATCCTGGGCGTTCTGCACATTTCCCTTTCGCTCGAGGATTCCCGGCGAGAGATCGCTGCAAACACCGGCCGGCTTGCCCTGTTCCTCGGCGCCCTTATCACCGTCACCGGCGGCGTTCTCTATGTTCTGGTCCGGAAATTCGTCCTCCAGCCGCTCGAGATCCTCCACGCCGGAGCGGAGCGCATCGGCAGGGGCGACCTGAAGCACCGGATCAGCCTCGCGACCGGCGACGAGATACAGGTGCTGGCAGGGTCGTTTAACGCGATGGCGAAGCGCCTGGAAGAGTCCCATGCAGGGCTCGAGCAAAAGGTGCGGGAACGGACCGCGGAGGTCCGGGACAAGGCGACCAGGCTGTACGAGTTCAGCCGGGACATGGCGACGATCTCGCGTCTCTCGACGAAGGTGTTCAATGCCGAGCAGCCCCTGGACACGATGCTGGACCGGTTCCTCTGGGCAATATCGCATGGGCTGGGGTACCGGCGCTCGATCCTCTGCCTGGTCGACCGAAAGCACGCCCTGCTGGAGGTGAAGCGGGACGCCGGCCTGGGTGAAATCCTGGGCATCACGCGCCAGCCACTTTCCGGCCCGGACCCCTTTGCGGCCCTGGTCCGTTCGGGCAGGGAGCTGTATGTGCGGGATGTTGCCCAGGACCCCGTCTTCAGCCGCTGCTGCCGGCAAGGGGGCGTCCCGGAGCTGAAGGGCCTGCTCGTGGTCCCTATCCGGAGCGGTACGCAGGACCGATTGTGCCGGGAGGCAAAGAGCTGCACCCGGACGGACTGTCCGGCCTATCAGAATGAAGAAGAAAAATGCTGGCTTGTACAGAATACCCTTTGCGGCGATCCGCTGATGGAGTCTTATGGTGACAAACTTGCCTACTGCATGAGCTGCGAAGTATTCCCCGTTCTCGGCGTGCTCATCGTGGCCGCCCGAGAGGACCGGCAGCTGAGAAGGCGGGACATCAGCGTGCTGCGGATCGTGGCCGCGGAAATGGGAGCGGCACTCGAGAACCACCGCCTTCACGAGGACAACCGCCAGCTGCTCGCGGCGCTCCTGGGACTTCATACCGTCACGGCCACCGCCGTTGCCGGACTCTCGCCCGATGCTGCCCTTGCCGCTTTTGCCGACTCGGCGATGCGGTTCTCCGGCTTCGATGCCTGCAGTTTCTGGATCCTCTCCCCGGACGGTCGCGAACTGGTCCGGAAGGCGGCTCGTTTTCCCGCCGCGGCGGACGAGAGCTTTTGCCCGCGGAGCCTTCCCGCAGACCGGGGCGTGCTTGCCGCTGCGATCAGCCGGAACGAGGCGGCCGCGGAATACACCCTGCCGCTGCAGGACCCGGCCGGGCTCGGCGGAAGCAGGATGGCCGGGGAGTTCCCGGCGCTGCTGGCCGTGCCGCTCAAGACCGGGCAGCGCGCCATCGGCGTGTTCTGCCTCCACAAAAAAAGCAGGACGCCGTTCTTCGAGCGCGAGATCGCGGCCTTCAAGCTTCTGGCGAACCATGCGGCCATGACGGTGAATGTCTGCAGGCTGAACGAGGAGCTGAAGATCCAGAACCGGGAGCTTGCCTCGAAGAGCAACCTCATGGGCGGGATCCTGCAGAACATGTCGAGCGGCGTCATGCTGCTCGACAACAGCGGCACCATCAGGCTTATCAACCAGGCGGGAGCGATGCTGCTTCTGTTCGCCCCCGAGGAGATGCTGCATCGCAGGCTGCTGGACCTGATCCCCGACGCCGAGCATTTTGTGACCGCGGCTCCTGGAGCTTACCATGAAACGGAGCTCCGGAGGGGGGACGGAGGGAGCCTATCGATCGGTTTTTCCATCGCTCTCTTTACCGGTCAGGGAGGCGCGCCGGAGGGGACGATCGTGATCTACCGGGACCTGACCGAGATCAAGTCCCTCCAGGCCGCCGTGCTGAGCAAGGAACGATTCGCGACCATGGGCAGGGTGGTGGCGGGCGTGGCCCACGAGATAAGGAACCCGCTGTTCGGTATCAGCTCCATCGGCCAGATTTTCGAGCGCGAGCTGAACAACCCCGCCCATCTCGATCTGGTGAAGGCCCTCTTGTCCGAGACCGGGAGGCTGAATCACCTTGTAGAGGAACTGTTGATCTACGGCCGGCCGATCCCGCTTTCCCTTGCCGCCTGCGATCTCAGACAGTTGTGGGAAGAGGTTGCCGCAATGCACCGCGAGGAGCTGACCACAAAAGGGATTGCGTTCGAGGGTGATCTCGAGCGCGGGCATACGAGGGCCGTTCTGGACGCTCACCAGATCAGGCAGGTCTTCCTGAACCTGCTTCGGAACGCGATCGAGGCTACGCCGCGCGACGGGAAGATAACGGTCCGGCTGCTGCTGGAGGACCGGTACATCATTTTCAGGATCACCGACACGGGGACCGGCATTGCCGCCCAGAATATCAGCAGGGTTTTTGATCTGTTTTTCACCACAAAGTCCAAGGGGACCGGCTTGGGCCTTGCCATATGCAGGAAGATCATCGAAGACCACGGCGGAGGGATCGCGCTCGAAAGCCGCGAACAGGAAGGGCCCGATGGGCCGCGGGGGACCACGGTGACTGTGCGGCTTCCGCATCGGGGCACCATGGAGAAGCTCCGCAAAGCCGCAGATAACATGGTCCACGGGGCCGATTGACGGCTTCGGGTTTGGGATATTTTGTGTTAAAATAGGCGCACTCGTGCAAGGTCGAAAGCTTGAAAAACGGAAGTAAGGTCTTATGCCGAATATCCTTGTCATAGACGACGAAGAGAGCATCCGAAAGCTGCTGCGAGCCCATTTCGCATCCCGCAAGTGGACAATGAGCGAGGCGGAAAGCGGCAAACAGGGGAAACAGCTGGCTGAGAAAATGGCGCCGGACATCATCCTGCTGGATATGAAGCTGCCCGACCAGGACGGGATCGCCGTGCTCAAGGAGCTGCATGAGCAGGGATGCACTTCATCGATCATCATTATGACCGGATGGGGGAGCATTCAGAACGCCGTGGAAGCGATCAAGCTCGGCGCCGAGCAGTACCTTTCGAAGCCCATCGATATTCTGGAACTGGACGGCGTCATCAGACGCATCCTGGAGACGAGAAAGCTCAGGATCGAGAACAGCTACTACCGGGAGCGGATGCACCATTCCGTGATCGGTGCATCCAGGGAGATCCAGAAGCTGCACCATCTGATCGATCTCATGGCGGAAAACGCCGATACGACCACGCTTCTTCTCGGGGAGAGCGGGACCGGCAAGGAACTGGTCGCGCGCGAGATCCACGCCCGGAGCAGCCGCGGGGAGCGGCCCTTCCTCGACATCAATTGCGCGGTCCTGTCGGAAACACTGCTGGAAAGCGAGGTGTTCGGCCATGAGCGGGGCGCGTTCACCGATGCCCGGGAGCTGAAGCGCGGCCTCCTCGAAGTGGCGGACGGCGGGACGGTCCTGCTGGACGAGATCGGCGAGATGCCGCAGAGCGTTCAGCCCAAACTGCTTCGCGTGCTCGAGAGCCGCTCCTTCCGCCGGGTAGGCGGCACCCGGGACATCCCCGTGAATGTCCGCATCATTGCCGCCACCAACCGCGACCTGGAACAAGCCGTGGCCGAGGGGCGGTTCCGGGAGGACCTCTTCTATCGCCTGAATGTCTTCCCGATCCACCTTCCGCCGCTGCGGGAACGCGTTCAGGACATTCCCGTCCTGACCGCTCATTTTCTTGACCTGTTCAATGCCGCTTTAAAGAAGAATATAACGGGATTTACCGAAGAAGCCATAAACCGGATGGTGAAATACGCCTGGCCCGGCAACGTGCGCGAGTTGAAGAATCTCGTGGAACGGGCCCTGGTATTGTCGAGAGGCACGGTGATCGATGTTGACCTGCTCCCTCGGGAGGTTTCCGGGTCTCAGCATGATGCCGCGTCAGCCCGTTCTGAGACGACCGCAAGCCCCGGGCAGCGCAGATCCTTGAATGAGGTCGAACGGGAGCATATCCTGACCGTTCTCCAGGATGTGGAGAACAACCGTTCGACCGCTGCCAGGATCCTTGGGATATCCCGCTCCACGCTCCATGACAAACTGAAGAGGTACGGCATCACGGGAAGCGGAGCAGACTGATTCCCGCAGTCCGCCAGGTTCTAACGGTTACCCCCCCGGCCGATGTCCCGGTCCAGAAACCCCAGCGCTTCCCGTTCAAGCAGCTGCATCATGCCCGCGGCGCGCTCCATGTCGTTCGCTGCGGCCGCGTGCTCCACGGAGGCGGCTACGGCGGCAAGAGAGCCGA
>MHEA01000208.1:3431-3754 GCA_001805085.1 Nitrospirae bacterium GWC2_57_9 | reverse complement strand
GAATGGGCGTGCAGTTCCAGGAGCGCCCGGTCCCCTGCATCGCAGGCCTCCCTGATCTTCACGATGATGACCGGCAGCTCCTGGGTGAATACGAGGAGCAGCTCATCGACCAGTTGTTCGTCCCCCGCATACCGGTCAAGAACCGCGGCCCTTATCTCGGCCCGAAGGTCCTGATGTTCGTCAGAGGTCTTGCGTGCTGGTTCCCCGCGGTCTGAATCGGGAAGCAGCGTTTCGTCCATGTTCTGCTGCAATGCCCTTTTTGGACCGGGCCGCTGCCCGGAGGCATACATTTCCACAAGGGCCGTCAATTCCTCGGTCCGGAC
>MHEA01000208.1:2057-3411 GCA_001805085.1 Nitrospirae bacterium GWC2_57_9 | reverse complement strand
CCATACCGGCTTCCTGGAAGCGCTTTCTATCGCCGAGAAACACATTGGCACTCAAAGCGATGATGGGAGTATCGTGCCGGAGCACCGAAGAATTCCGGTCCCTGATGATGCGGGTGGCTTCGCAGCCATCCAGCACCGGCATGCGGTCATCCATCAGAACCAGATCGAATACTTCCCGCTCCAGGCGATCGAGGGCTTCCCTGCCGTTGTTTGCCGTTGTCACCCGGTGACCGCGTTTCGCAAGCTGGTGGACCGTCAGGGTGCGGTTGATAACGCTGTCCTCCACGAGAAGGATGTTCATGCTTCCCGGATGCAGGGCCCCCGCCGTCACGGGCCTGCCGGAGAGGCCTTTTGTCTGCGTGCTCTTCTCGAACCGCGCCGTGAACGAAAAGGAACTGCCGTTTCCCGGGGAGCTTTGGACCGTCAGTTCTCCCTCCATTATTTTCACCAGTTGGCTCGATATGCTGAGACCCAGCCCCGTGCCCCCGTACCTGCGCGTGATGCTGCTGTCGGCCTGGGTAAAACTTAAAAAAATATCTTTCTGCTTCTCTTCGGCGATCCCGATGCCCGTATCCCGCACGGTAAAGCGGAAGAAGAGACCGGCCGTCCCCTCTCCGTTCCGTCCTGCGTCGTCCTGCGTCACCATCTCTACGGTCAGAACCACTTCTCCCTGATCGGTAAACTTTATCGCGTTGTCCAGAAGATTCAGCAGTATCTGCTTCAGCCTGACCGGATCGCCTTTTACGAAATCCGGTATGCCGGGATCGATCAGGCTTTCCAACTTCAGGTTCTTGGACGAGGCCCGCAGCGAAAGCGGGCGGAGGGATGCTTCGATCAGGCTGCGGAAATCAAAATCGATATCCTCGATCTGCATCTTTCCGGCTTCGATCTTGGAAGCATCCATGATGTCGTTCAGGATCTGGAGCAGTGTCTCCGACGAAACCTTCACGATATCGAGATATGCCCGCTGCTCGACGGTCAGTTCGCTGTCCAGGACCAGATCGGTGAAGCCGATGATGGCATTCATGGGCGTGCGTATCTCGTGGCTGGTGTTCGCGAGGAACGCGGATTTGGCCCGGCTGGCCGATTCGGCCTCGGCGTGAGCGTTTCGCAGCTCTTCCTCGGTCCGTTTCATGGGAGTGATGTCGTGCAATTCGACGAGGGTGCCGACCGTAAAAGGGCCGCGGGTAAGCGGCAGGGTCTTGAGTCGCCAGTGCCGGTCTGCGTCTACTGCATCCCGGGCAAGCGAGTCGATCTTGTCGCGGCCCGAGTCCTTTGACAGCGACCGCAGCAGGGGGAACCGGACGAATACCCGATGCTCCAGGTTCTTGTCGGTCGCTTTCGACTCCGCTAA
>MHEA01000208.1:1058-2020 GCA_001805085.1 Nitrospirae bacterium GWC2_57_9 | reverse complement strand
AGCGCGGCCCGGGCAGCCGGCGCGGGCTTGAACAGCCCATGACGGTAGATTGCCTGTGCATAACAGAGCCCGGTAAACCAGAGTATTGAAGTGATCGCGCGAAAACCTTTGATCGGCGTGAGATCGAGCAACTCGACGGCCAGCGCGGCGATGACGCCCGAAGCGAGCACGACGAACCGGAAGCGGTAACCGTCAGGACCGCGTACTATGCCGGCCAGAAGAAACAGGACGGCTATCCCAAGGGTGGCTTGAACATACAGAACATAAACCGGCCAGAACCGGCCGACTTGAAAGCCGAGAAGGAGCAGCGGACCGCTGGTGTACAGGAAGAAGCCGTGGCGCATGAGACCGTGGAACTCGCCCGTCCAGACCAGGGCGACGGTGATAACAGGAACCGCGGCCAGAAGAACAACGTTGCCGGGGGTCAGACAGGCACGGTACCCGAGCAGCTCCATTGCCAGCGCCAGGGTGGCCATACCGAGGAAGGCGACGAAGGTGGTGGCGACCTGATAGCACAGGATCTTGACCGGAAGCGACAGCGCCGCCGTATTGACGGCGTAGCACAAGGACCAGACCGCGAGGATGATCATGATCCAGAACACATAACGGGCGGCCGCGGTTTCTCTTCGGCGGTAGACCGCGAAAGCCAGCGTGCCGGTGACCACCGCGGACAGGAGCGGCAGAATAATATAGGGCGTGTAATAGAACATGATCACTGGGAAACTATACCCGAAACCGGAGACAATGGCAACAAAGGGGCGGCTTTAAAAAAGGCTGTTTTGTCCCTGTCGGACGTGCTATAGTTGCTCTCGAGGAGAGCCGGAAATGACAAAAGTGCTTGTCGCTGAAGACGAAAAAGTGACCAGGCTGGCCCTTGCCCGCATCCTGGAAAAAGAGGGCATGGAGGTCATCCAGGCAGCCGACGGAAAACAGGCCCTGGAGCTGTTCCGCAAGGAGCGGCC
>MHEA01000208.1:0-1029 GCA_001805085.1 Nitrospirae bacterium GWC2_57_9 | reverse complement strand
CCCGTCCGTCCCGGTCATCATCGCGACAGGGCGGGGCGATATTTCCTCTGCGGTCGACACCATGAAGCTCGGGGCCTATGATTTCCTGGTGAAGCCGGTTGAGCCGGGAAAGCTCGTCATGATCGTCAGAAGGGCCGTGGAAAAACACGGGCTCGAACAGGAGTTGAACCGGCTGCATAACTCCGAGAATGCGTCGCTGGAGCGGTTCATGGGGAAGACGACCGCCATGAAACAGATCGCCGATCAGCTGAAACAGGTTGCGGTCACGGATTTTTCCGTGATCATCCAGGGCGAGACGGGCACGGGAAAAACCCTGCTCGCCAGGATCCTGCATAACGTGAGCCGCCGTGCGGCACGAAAGTTCGTGAAGATCGATCTCGGTTCGATGGCGGAATCCATAATCGAGGGAGAGCTTTTCGGGTATGAGAAGGGCGCCTTCACGGGCGCCGATCAGCCCCGTGAGGGTTTCTTCGAGGCAGCCGACGGCGGCACGGCCTTCCTGGACGACCTGGAGAATATCAGCCCCCAGGTGCAGAGCAAGCTGCTGACGGTGATCGAAAGCCGGGAAACAATCCGGCTGGGCAGCAGAAAACCGGTCAGCCTCGATATCCGGTTCATGGCCGCAACTAATACGGATATCCAAAAAACGGTCCAGGCCGGCAAGTTCCGGGAAGACCTCTTCTACCGCCTGGGAGAGTTCATCATCACGCTGCCGCCTCTGCGGGAGCGGTCTGCCGATATTCCCTCCTTCATCAGCGGCTTTCTCGATACCGCGGTCTCGGAGCTCAAAATGCCTCCGAAGACGATCAGTCCTGAAGCAGTGGACCGGATGGTGCGCCACTCGTGGCCGGGCAACCTCCGGGAACTGAAGAACGTCGTGCGACGGGCGGCACTGATGTCGGGCACCAGGGAGATCCGGCCCGATCACATAGAATTCCTGCTGGGAAACAAGGATGCCGTCGAGGAGATCGGGCTCATGCCCCTTCGCGAGGCGTTGAGCAGCGTGGAAAAAAAGCTTATCCGCAAGAC
>MHEA01000207.1:13994-15242 GCA_001805085.1 Nitrospirae bacterium GWC2_57_9 | reverse complement strand
GGGTGGAGGATCGAAGGAAAAAAGGGCGCTGCGGCAATACTCGGTCTCAATCCCAGCACGCTTCGCGGCCGTATGCGGAAAGACGGCATCCGCCGTGCGTAAGAGGGTTCTGAAGAAGTGTTTGGACAGGGATGCCGAACGTGGGCGTTTCCAGCGAAAGCTGATTAACACGGATTTATACAAAAAGAACGCCGCCTTCAACCGCAACTAATAAATCCGTCATCCCTTTCTCTGGTGTAAAAATCGTGGTAAAAAGAAAAACCTGATTCCTATGGAAACCTTCAGGAATGACGGAGCAGAGATTCCCGTGGGGAAGGGGCTCAGGGTGGAATTTCGGCGCCCGTTCCACCGGGAGTACGATATCATAACCAAAGGCCGCATAACTATTGCTGCGAGGCACCCCCGTTATTCTTCTATCCTGCTGTTTTTCAGCCTGATCGTCCTGTTCCCCGGTTTTCATGGCGCGAGCGCTGATACCCCGAGTCAGCCTGGAGCAAATTCGACTTCGACCGATAGCGATGCGGCCAGCGCGGAGACGACTACCGGGCAGAACCCGCCTTCACCTGCAGCACAGCAGGAACCTCAAACCCACCAGGCGCCTCAGCCGGTGGAAACTAAAGCCGAGAAGCGGTTGGGGCCGCAAGTAGACCCCTGTTTTACCGCCACAGTAGCCGGAGATACATGGCTGGACCAGGTGCATGCCTTCGTGCAGGATAACACCTGCGAGCCGGCGGTATGGTTCGATACCTTCTTCGTGAAGGACCATGTTTTGCTCGATCTCCGGCCCGGCGCTCTCATCATATTAAGAAATTCAGCCTGGTCGGCAGGGGGGGAGGGTGTCGTTTATATCTTCGATTACCACCTCGAGTGGAAACTGCCCCAATGGAAGAAATTCCTGAAGAAATCGAAGTTATATTTCGAATCGAGATCTGTTGCCGACAAATACACTACCCAGCCCGGTCAGCCTGTCCAGCCGGGTGTCGACCGGGCAACGGGGGTCAGACAGCCCATCATCGGGGTGCGAGCGGATCTGTACACCAGGCTCCGTTCACTGGCAAGTATCGATAGCGGAATCAAAATTGGTATTCATTCTAATGCCCATGTAAGGATGCGATATCAGTACTTGCACCCCTTTGGCGAGGTTTACCTCTTCCGGTTTACCGAAATCGCCATGTGGCAAACTATTGAGCATTTCACGAACACAACGCAGCTCGATCTTGAACGAAAGCTGAGCTCGTTTACGCTCCT
>MHEA01000207.1:12099-13879 GCA_001805085.1 Nitrospirae bacterium GWC2_57_9 | reverse complement strand
ACCGGGTAGGAATCAGATATCGCCGGAATTTTCACCGGTCCTGGCTTTTTTACGAACTTGCGCCTGAGATCACCTGGCCGAAAGATGCGAGCGGCAGCAGAAATTCCACTTACGCTTTCATGACTACCCTTGAAGTTCAATTCGGCAAGTAATCCCGGCGGAAAAGTCGCCGCGACTCGGTCAAGCCAAAAAAACAAATAGAGCTTAACCAGGGTTACCGAGACGAATTTACCGGTGCGACGAGAAGCGACCCGCTTTGCTGCGGTTGGCGAACAGAACAGATACAACACAAGTCTTATAAAAATTGCCTATTACGCAACCCATCACATTTGACGGTTCTGTTAAATGCGATGGCCGCTCGTGACGGCTTTCTTTTTACGGCTCTATCTATCCTTCCATCTTATTCCACACAATCAATGTCTTGTGCCCTCCAAATCCAGAGTTCCGCGTTGGCACCAAAGTTGTAATACTACTCCTTCAGTAAGAGCATCAGGTTCACTAATTTTAGAGAGGCGGTAGCACATGCGTAAGATCTTCAATAACAAGATGTGGTTAATGGCATTACTCCTCACTGTTTCCATGACAGGTTGCGGCGGAGATGACGACAATGGTGCTGGTGGAGGAGGCCCGGGCGCGGTCTGCGTGGGAACGGACTGCGTGTCTCTTGGAACGGCCGGAGACCTTGGAGCGGCCGGCGGTTATGCGATTCTGGCAAAGGACGGGATTTCAACCGTTCCGAACTCCGTGGTGACGGGAAATGTCGGATTGAGTCCAACCGCCAGGGTCGGCTTAACCGGATGGTCGGAAATAGCCGCGGCTGACGCCTCGGACACCTATTCGACATCCGCTCAAGTGGTCGCGCCTTTCAAACTATACGCAGCGGACTATGCGGAGCCGACCCCTACTAAGCTCATCGCGGCCGTGCTGAACATGGAAGCTGCGTACACCGACGCAGCCGGACGGCAGCCTACCTCTGCTGCTACTACCGACGTGGGCGGCGGAACGCTTACCGATCTGACCCTCGCCCCCGGCGTCTACGAATGGGGGACCGCTCTTACCATACCGACGGATCTCGCTCTCAGCGGGAACGCAACAGATGTCTGGATCTTCAAGGTGGCGGGAACTCTCGACATGGCCGTTGCCAGGAAGGTTATCCTGAGCGGCGGCGCACAGGCCAGGAACATCTTCTGGCAGGTTGCCGGTGCCGTGACCATTGGAGCGAACACGCACTTTGAGGGAATCATACTGGGTAAGACATCGATCACGTTCGGGAATCTCGCATCGATCAACGGAAGGCTGCTGGCGCAGACTACGGTCATTCTTGATGCGACCACGGTTACCAGGCCGTAACACAGGAGGCAGGGAGAACGCAAGCCGCGGTGGTCCGCAAAGGCTGCAACCCTGAACGACAAAACAATGAGTCCGGAAAAATTGATGCAGAGAACCATGAAAAACATTGTATGTCGCAAACCCCGGGCAGGTTCCATTGACATGGGACCGAAAGACAAGTGCTTTTCAAATTTAAAAAGGGAGGACACACATATGCGCACAGGCACAAGCTTTTCCAAGGCATTTAGTAAGATGATGTGGTTTATGGCATTGCTCCTGGTCGTTTTTACGGCCGGATGCGACAGAGATCATGGAGCGGCAAACCCCTCACCCACGGTGATCTTCACGGTCCCGGCTGATGGCGACACGGGCGTGCCCTTGAACAGGAAGATCTCCGCAACTTTCAGCGAGGCGATGGACGCTGTTTCGGTCACTAATGCAGCAGACTTTA
>MHEA01000207.1:1797-12087 GCA_001805085.1 Nitrospirae bacterium GWC2_57_9 | reverse complement strand
TCCCCTATGACGCTGCAAGCCACGCTGCGCTCTTTACACCGGCCAGCAACCTCGCGATCAACACCACCTATACCGGCAAGATTACAACCGGGGCCATGAATGTGGCGGGTGCTTCGTTGGCGAGTGACTACCTATGGACCTTTACCACAGGCTTGACTACGGACGTCACCGCGCCTTTATTGCTCAGCACAGCGCCTACGAACAGCCTCACGAATGTACCTGTTGATGTGACGATCACCGCCACTTTCGATGAGCCGATGGACCCATTAACGATCACGCCGTTGACCTTCACGGTGACCGGTCCCACGGGGACAATCGTTTCCTCCATTTCGGGCAGTGTGACCTACTTTGGCAACATCGCGACCTTTAACCCGACAAACGATCTCGAATCAAACGCCACCTATACCGTCCAGATCGCAGCCAGCGACCTGGCAGGAAATCCGTGGTTGCTTGGTAATGTGCCGAATCCTTGGCAGTTTACAACGGCATCGTCGGGACTCAACCTTGGGATCCTCGCGCCGTTCGGGATCGCATCTTACGGCGGGCTGACCAACAGCGGCGCTACCAAGATTAACGGGGATGTGGTGCTGCATACAACGTACACCTGCAATGGAGTTACTATCCTTTTAGGGGACGGGCCGGGTTTCGGTCTTTGCGGAGGAACGCCTCCAACAAACAATGCCGGAGACGTGGTAATTACCTCAATCTATCCTGACACAACCACTGCACCCGCTGTCATGACCCAATTGACCGCTATATGGAACAGCATCTCGCCCGCGAATTTGCCGGGTGCTGCCGATCTGGCATGCGGTACTATAGGAACTGGCGGCGGCGCAGGCCTGGGCCTGGGCTGTGCAGGCAACGCCACTCTTCCTCCTGGTATCTATAAAGCGGCCTCAGCCACCACGATTGATATAACAGGGGACCTTACTCTTGACGCCGGGGGCGATGCGAATGCTATGTTCTACTTCCAGGCGGGCTCGGCACTCACCGCGTCGGTCGGCAGCCAGGTTATTCTGACAGGCGGCGCCAAGGCATCCAATGTCTTCTGGTTTGTAGGCAGTTCAGCGACTATTAACGGGAACGCCGTATTCAATGGAAACATACTGGCTTCCGCGTCAATCTCGATGGGGACCGGCGCGACGTCTTGCGGCAGATTGCTGGCAGGGGCCGCAGGGGCCGGCGCATTTACCTTCCTCAGCAATACTGTTTCAGTACCGGGTCATGCCAGTGCACCTGTCGGCTGCGAGTAGGACATGAGGCATCCTGTATGAACGCAGGCTAGGAACAGGGGACAGGCACCATTTCAGAAATTCTGTCTGTCCCCATTTTTTTCTTCCCGGTGGATGCCGGAACAAGGCAGGCCCCGGCGGTACGGCAGCGCAAATCAGCGCGTACTGTTCTATTCTCGATCCGGTAAAACGGATTGTGTTGATTTTGAAGATGATGCAGCTAAAAGGAGGCTCCAAATGAAAAAAATATCGATGGTTTTCCTGAGCGGTTTGATGCTGCTTAGCCTTGCCGCCCCCGGATTTGCCGGGAACCAGGGCGGGACATTTACTCTGGACCCGTTCACCGGTTTCTATTCGTTCGACCGTGAACAGGACCTGGACGCACGCTCCTACTATGGCCTGCGCGGAGGTTACAACTTCACCGACAACCTGGGGTTGGAGGCCATGTTCGGCTTTGTCCCCACGGAGACCAGATCAATGGAGTATGTCGATCGGGATGTGCAGGTCTATCGTTT
The DNA here is from genome assembly GCA_001805085.1 of Nitrospirae bacterium GWC2_57_9. GTDB lineage: Bacteria > Nitrospirota > UBA9217 > UBA9217 > UBA9217 > MHEA01. The sequence continues at coordinate 10,340 of MHEA01000207.1, read as the reverse complement.
AGGGGTCGACGCTGTGCTCAGTTTCAATCCGGAAGGTACTTTTGTTCCGTTCGTTTCGGCCGGGTTCGGCGTCACTCAAACCGACAACAGTTCGAAAGGCATGCCTGACCACGGCCGCGGGATGTTCAACTATGGCCTTGGACTCAAGTACTTCATCTCCGATACGGTGGCACTGCGGGGCGACGTCAAGCAGGGGGTGTTCACCGAAGGAGGCGATTCCCGGATCAATATGGAATACACGGTAGGCCTCACCTTCGTTCTTGGCGCGGAGAAGAAGGCGGTTGCCAGGACCGGAGACGACACCGCACCGGAAGTTGTCTGCACAAGCCCTGATGGCGGCGTCACCGGCGTGTCAGCCGACAGGAACATCACCGCAACCTTCAGTGAGGAGATGGCCCGTTCCACCATCACCACGTCAACCTTTACCGTAAAGCACGGGACCACGCCTGTTACGGGCAAGGTGACCTTCGCCGGCACAACCGCAACCTTTGACCCGGCAAACGAACTCGATAAAGGCACTACCTATACCGCAACGATCGCAGCCGGGGTCAAGGACCTGGCAGGCAATGTTTTGGCAAACAGCTATGTATGGAGCTTCACTACGGTTCCTGCGCCGAAGATTGTGCCCGCGGTGCTGATCTCTCTCGAGGATTCGCATTTTGACTTCGATAGTTCGTCACTTTCCGAAAATGGCAAGACAATACTGAACTATAATGCCAAAATCCTGAAAGACAGTCCGAAAATGAAGATCCGCATTGCAGGATATACTTCCGCCAGCGGCACCAAAGAGTATAACCAGAAGCTGAGCGAACAAAGAGCAACCGCTGTCAGGAATTACCTCATAAAAGAAGGCGGCGTTGCGGGAGACAGGCTCACCAAAATCGGATATGGCGAGACGAGACCGTCAGAGTATGAACCGGTTCCTTCGGACATATACTCAGAGGCTGCAAAGGCCAACCAGAAAGTGCTTTTTGAGGTCATCGTGAAATAGACATAGAGGTCAAGGGGCCGGACAGGCGATCTTCGTTTGTCCCGCCCCTGCCTCCAATACATTCCAGGAATAGCGTTTCCCTGCAATCTCGCCCCTCGCTGGTTCCGGGAATTTTTATCTCCCTTGGACCAGCGAGGGGATTCTTCAAAAGCATAAGAAAAATATAGAGTCTTGACATTGACAACATGAGGACCTGTCAAGGGGCGAAGCAACCGAAGAACCGGATGTTTAATCTTGGTATTGAGGAGGAACACAGGTTATGAAGAATATTCCAATGGCTCGAACACATACTCGCCGCAGACCCATGGTAAGACTGGCTGTCATCGTTCTGTTTGCCGCGCTTCTTTCCGCGGCGCCGTTCCACGCGGCGTTCGCTCAAACCGCGCCTGCTTTAGGTGCGGCGGGGAGCTTTACGGTACTGGCCGGCACGGCGGTGACCTGCACCGATTCCATTGTCACCGGCGACGTGGGAGTCTGGCCCGGCACCGCAATCACTCAGACCAATTGCACGATCAACGGGACGGTTCACGCGGGGGACGGAGTCGCCAAGCAGGCCTACATTGACTTCCTCGACGCATACAATGCGCTCGCGCTCATGCAGTGTGACTATGTCTTGGCGGGCAATCTCGCGGGCCAGGTGCTTGCACCGGGCGTCTACTGTGTAGACGCGGCGTCGACGACAACGGACGGGATACTGACGCTCAGCGGGCCGTCGAGCGGTACCTGGATCTTCAAGATCGGGACCAGCGGGACCGGCGCCTTGACGGGCACCAATTTCTCGGTGATCATGGAAGGCGGCGGAGCGCCGTGCAACGTGTACTGGTGGGTCGCCGAGGCCGCGACAATGACGGATTCGGCTTTCCAGGGAACTATTCTCGCGGGTGCGGCCATAACCATCACACGCGGAACGTTTTATGGGGATGCATTGGCGCTGGCCGCGGTAACGATGACCGGTGCCACTGTCACCGGATGCGAACAGGCCGGCCGGCCGGTGCGAAGCCGCTGCAACCAGGGCGTGGGCAACGGACCGGAGAATTGCGATCCGGGCAACTCGAACCAGGGTAGCCCGAACCGCTCGAATGATGAGCTGGGCGGGACGCCCGGGGACCCGGGCCGTCAGGGCGGTAACGGGAAATAAGGCCGGGCATATCGAGATCGGCAATAAGCAATCGCGCTTAAAGTACTTACCATGAGAAGAACATAAATTACAGGGGTTCCTGGAGACCCGTTCTTCAGGAACCCATTTCTACCGCCGCAATAGCTAAAAGAGAAGGTCGGCATATCCGACAGGAGGCATACCATGAAATCCGGAACGCAGGACCAGGCGGAGGGCATGTATCACAAAGTCAAGGGTAAGCTCAGCGAAGTTGCCGGAAAGATCGCCGGGAAAATCGGCCTGAATTCTGGCCTGGAAGGTGAAGGAAAAGACGAAAAGATATCCGGTAAAATTCAGGAAAAGATCGGTCAGGTAAAAAAGGTTCTGGGAATGTAGAGGACTGCGCAGCATCGCGGAGTGTCCTTGGAGCTAAGGTTTCTTTTTAAGCATCGATGGTGCAGAGAGATAAAAATCGCTGTCAACGGGATACCGGTAGTTTGAGGAGGTGTTAAAAATGTCAAAAAAAAGCAGGGGCGGCAGGATGACGGCGGCTAAAAGGCGTGCTGCAAAGGCGCCCGGCGGAAAAGGTCCGGTAAAGGATCGCGCAGCAGGCAAGCATATTATGAAAACTTAACCTGTCCCTATCTCGAACGGCGGGCCAGCAAAAAGAAACAATAATGATCGATAAAAGGAGAACGTATTATGAAAGTGAAAGCACTATATTTGACAGCTCTGCTGGTTGCCGCGGTCGCTCTGTTGATGATCAGCGTGCCTGTGCACGCTTCCAAGATGGATGACCGCATCGAAACATCTGCCAGAAAGTCATATGTGTTCAAGACCTTCCTCAAGGAAGATGATATTAAGATAGAGTCCAGGGACGGCGCCGTAACCTTGACGGGGGTCGTCTCGCATGAATACCACAAAACTTTGGCCGAGGAGACCATGGCGGGTCTGCCCGGTGTCAAAAGCGTTGACAACAGGCTGGAACTGAGAGGCGCGCCACCCACTGCAAACTCGGATGCATGGCTCAAGGACAAAGTGAAAGTCACGCTTTTGTTCCACCGGAGCGTGAGCGCCGGAAAGACAGAGATTGACGTCAAGGACGGCATCGTGACTCTGCGGGGCCAGGCCGAAAGCCAGGCGCAGAAGGAACTGACGACCGAATACGCCAGGGATGTCGAAGGGGTCAAAGACGTCAAAAATGAGATGACCCTGTCAAAGACCTCGAAAAATTCACGCCGAACAACGGGTGAAAAGATCGATGATGCTTCCATCAGCGCCCAGGTCAAGATGGCGCTGCTGCTCCATCGTTCGACCAGCGCCCTCAACACCGCTGTCGCAACGAAGCTCGGCGTGGTCACGGTAGGCGGCAAGGCCAGGAATGCAGCCGAAAAGGACCTGGTGAGCAAACTCGTTACCGACATAAACGGTGTGAAGAGCGTAAAGAACCGGATGACCATCGACTAGCTGAATTAAAATCCGCATAAATGAATCTGGGGAGGCAGGGAATGAAAACATACACGTTGTTAGGCATCATCCTCATTGTTGTAGGGATCGTAGCCTTTGCCTATCAGGGCATTACCTACACGACCAGAGAAAAGGTCGTGGATCTCGGTCCGGTGCACTTGACGGCTGAGAAAACGAGAACGCTTCCGCTGCCCCCGATTGCGGGCGCTCTTGCGCTCGTAGGCGGCATCTTGCTGCTGATCACGGGAAGGAAAAAGGCCTGATCGCAAATGAACAATTGAACTACTTGGGTTGCAGGAGACACCCAGTCCCATTATTCTCTGTAAGAAATGGACCTTCAGGTAAAAGAATCGACTGTACCAGAGGAGTTACATCATGAAAAAAATATGGATAGTAATGGTATTGCTGATAGGTGTCTCATTACTTGCATCATGCTTTCCGGTTTTTCCAGGTGGACCGAAACCGGGGCACATGCCGGGACCAAAGCACATGCCTCGGCATCCGTAACCGGGAGTTTATCAGATTCGTGATAATAACCTGGGGGCGGCTTCGGGTTGTTGTTGAAAGAAAGAAACAGCCTGATCGTGACATAATGTTTCAATCATGGAGGTTGCTATGAAGGGTAAGAGAAAAGCATACGAAGAAAAGCTCGATGCACAATTGAAGGAATGGAGCGCCCAGATCGAGTTGCTCAAAGCAAAGGCGGACAATGCCAGGGCCGACGCGAAGGTTGAGTACTTCAAAGCCATCGACGCATTGCAGCGAAAACAGAATGAAGCAAAGACGAAATTGCACGAGTTGAAGACCGCCGGCGATGAGGCGTGGGAAGACCTCAAGGCCGGCGCTGAAAAAGCATGGGCTGAGGTGAAGACCGCCTACCACGACGCCAGCTCGAGGTTTAAATGAGCAGCGGTCGGGAAAACGGTTTCAGGTCGTCTAACAGCGTAAAGCAGCTCAATAAATTATCCTTTCATCGACAACGCCGGGAGCCTTCGGAAGGAACGGCGGCAGGACAGTCCTGCGGCGATTTAAAATTGAAGAAAGAGGCGTCAAAATGAAGCAGAAAGAGTTGAATGAGGAAAATAAGGAAATAACGAACAAGGCCTATGAGCTCTACGAGAAGCACGGCTTTAAGGACGGAAATGATTTTGTCGATTGGCTTGAAGCCGAAAAGCAAATGGGAAAACGATCCGGGATGAAGCGCAGGAAACAGATGCAGAATATTCTTTTTGCCATAGTGGGAATATTATGCATCATCGTGGCGATCCTTTTGATCATGCTGTTCAGGCATGGCCCGAAGATGGAACTATCCGAAAAAAACCTTACTGATATGAAGGTTATGATGCTTGTGCTCGACAAAAAGGCCGATGAGGAGCTGGTAGCTTTCGGGGACACGCATTTCGCTTATAACAAGTCGACTCTTACCGATGAAGCAAAGATGCAGCTCGACAACGATGTGCGGGTACTGAAAGAGAACCCCAAAATGAAGGTCCGTATGGCGGGATACACCTCCGCTCAAGGCACGGAAGACAGCAATCAAAAATTGAGCGAAGGAAGAGCAAATGCGGTCAGGAACTATCTCATCGAAAAGGGCACTGAGCCGGAAAGAATAACGGTAATCGGATATGGCAGGACAAAGCCGGCATTGTATGAAGTGTCTCCGGGCGACATCAATACAAGGGAAGCGAAGGCCAACATGCGGGTTCTTTTTGAAGTTATCGTGCAATAGGACGGCAGCGTTTCCATCGCCGTCTCCGGGCAATCCGGAAGGAGGATCAAATGTTGTGGACAATCGCCGTGATATTGCTGGTTCTGTGGCTGCTGGGGTTGGTGAGCAGTTACACGATGGGCGGGTTTATTCATATTTTGCTGGTGATCGCAATTGTCGCCGTCCTGGTACGGGTCATTCAAGGCAAAAGAATAGTATAGTCGATGGGGGCGTGAGACATGGACGAAGATCTATTCCGGGGCATTCACTCCAGCCGCTGTTATTGCTGTTTGCAAGGGGTTTGTGAGTGAATCAGTAAAGGTCCTCGGCGCCATCACTCGCTTCACATCTCAAGGAGATCGTCCATGATCGAAACCTTCATTAGGATGACGGTGCCGGTTGAGAAAAGGAAGGAAGTCCTTCAAACAATAAAAGCGATACTTGGCCCGATCCGTCGCGAACCCGGCTGCATAAGCTGCAATTGCTATGTGGATGTGGAGGATGAAAGCGTCTTGCTCTTCGGAGAGGAGTGGAAGACCAGAGAGGACCTGGAGAACCATCTGCGGTCCGATCATTTCGGTGTTTTGAACGGGGCAATGAGGCTGCTCCGTGCAGAGCCGGACATCAGGTTCAATACCATTGCATCCATTGCAGGGTTGGAGGCGATAAAAGCGGCGCGAGTGTGACGGGAATATAGCGGGTTGAAAGGCGGCCCGGCGGGCGGCACGATCCGGGATGGCATCAATCACGAAACAGATGTGTTTTTTCGAACAGAGCAAACCGGGCGCGCAGAAGCAACGGGAGGGCCAAATGAAAATAATAATGCGAATTGCGTTGGTGATCGTTTTATTTACGGCGGGTTTTGGAGCCGGTTTTCCCATCGGCCGGAACAGAGGATTTTCAACAGGCAGTGAATGGGCGTTCGTTCAGGCCAATATCCATGCTCGAGAGGCGGGGGTCTTCATGCCTGTGAATTATGAGGCCGGTCAATTCAGGATAATCTTGAAACAGCCGAAACATATATACAGAAACGCGCAGCTGCTTGCCGACAGGCACGAGGACGAGATGGCGTACATGAGCAGAGGCGATAGGATTCTCAACGATCGCTTACAGCTGACACAAAATGCCCTTTTACTGGAGTAAACCCCGTTAGAGAACAAGCTATAAGGTATATATCAACCGGCGACTGGATTCGTCGGCTTTCTCTAACGGGGCAAGGCTTGCGGGATGAACGCGGAGGAGGACGGCATGCAAAATCTGCTAGTCAAGTATGTGATGATCGATTACGTAATCCCTATCCTGTTTTTCGGTGTGGATCACAAGGCCATGCGGGCAGCGGGAAACATTACCTCTGCCGGTTTCATCGCAGAGGAGAGCGGAAAACTGAAAACAGGCGGGGAATCGTTTTCGCTTGGCATGAAACCGGCGGTGGAAGACGCGGATATAATCGAGTGGTTCATGGTAAAGGGCGGATTGCGATAAGCCCGGGATGATTCCGCACAGCAGATGGAGGAGATATCCTATGAAACTCCTGGATCAATTCATATCACAAACAAGTAAGCAGCCTGCGGACTGGACCAGCCAGGATATTCGGAAATACCTGGACTATGTAAAAACGCATGAAACGAAAGTTCCAGTCTCGAAAAAAGATGGCTGACAGGAAAGGTAAGAATGAAGGATGATCATGCAGGGAAGCGGGATATATCGGCAAGAAGAACGCGATGACGCAGCGAGAGAGCAGCGAGGCGTTGGCGCTGATATCGTCGCCAGGACCACAGACGTGACACCCGAGAGTGCCATGAATATGCCTAAGTTGTTTGAACGAAACGAAACAGTGCGAATTGAGGCGTTCAGCGACGGCGTTTTTGCCATTGCCATAACGCTGCTTGTCCTGGGGATCACGGTGCCGAAGCCCCGTGAACTCGGCCCGGGCGGAAGCCTCGGCACAACGTTGATAAAACTGTGGCCTCATTACCTTGCCTTCGTGACAAGCTTCATTACTATCCTTGCCAAGTGGGTAAACCATCACCGGATCTTCAGTTTTATCCAGAGAACCGATCATCCTTTCCTGTACTGGAACGGCTTGTTGCTCCTGTTCATAACGTTCATGCCCTTTCCGACGGCCCTGCTGGCGGAATACCTCCTGCACCCCGAAGCCAGGGTCGCGGGAGCGGTCTTTGCCGGCACTTACGTCGCGAGCGCATTTGCGTTCAAGGGCTTGTGGCATCACGCGTCAAAGAGCGGAAGGCTTCTTGCCCGGAATGTGGACGACAGGGAGATTCGGCAGATCACGATGCAATACCGATACGGGCCCCTGATGTACCTTGCCGCGTTCGCGCTTTCCTTCGTGTCGGTCGGCCTGAGCGTGGGTATGTGTCTGTGCCTGGCCGTGTTCTTTGCCATCAAGGGCTGGCCGACGCTGAGGCCGGTAGCGCTGTTTTTCCCGTCATTCCCGCGAAGGCGGAAATCATAACCCGATCCTCGTTCCCCAGGCAGCTCAGAGAGATAAGGAGATAGTCATCGCCATGCTTACTCCAGATGTTGTCGCTCACACCGTTGAGCACCCTTACGAACCGCACGCCGCCCTGGTCTATTGCGGCTTGTTCGGCGACAGAGTGGCCGAGCGCATCTGTCTGCTTCTGAAAAGTGAAATAAAGGCGTGGTGGAGATGTGACTTGTTCTGCAGAGGATGTTGCCGGCGCTGAATGCGTTGAGGGGACGAAGGCAGGACGTTCGCAGGTGTTTATGCATTGACCAACAACGGTAAGGGGAACCACAGATGAACGCTGAGAGAAGCCGAGTTATGAACTAATACGCAAAAACCTTACCAGGGGCGGCTCGAGATCCCGGCTTAAGTTGCTGCATGGTCCGTATTTAGCCGCATTAATTTAGGTTAGATGCTTTTTCAATTAACCGGTTCAACGTGATGCATACGAGGCTGCACCGCGGACCGAAAATCGAGGTGGTCGATGATGAAAAGCGAAGAAATGGCGCAGAAGGACTGGCGCGCTGTGGAAGTAATGCAGGAGGTCAATGAAAAACTCTCATCCTATGTGGATGATCTCGAGCAGCGCAATCGAGAGCTTGAACAACTCCGTGGATTGGGAACATTGCTGCAATCGTGCCTTACCGTCAAGGAAACCCACGCCGTCATCGCCCGGACAGTGCGTAAATTATTTTTTACCGAATCCGGCGCGGTCTATCTTTTCAGTTCCCCGCTCCAGACGTTAGCGCCCGTTGCCGCCTGGGGCGACCACACACCGGCGGGCAGTTTTTCCCCG
>MHEA01000207.1:0-1781 GCA_001805085.1 Nitrospirae bacterium GWC2_57_9 | reverse complement strand
CCCTGGCCCAAGAACGGTCCTATTCCGATGACGGAAGGTGCTTTCCCCTGATCTGCCCTGACGGGAAACAATCATCGGGCCGGGACGCCTGCTTTTACGCACCGATAGTGGGTCAACGCGAAACCCTGGGCTTGCTGTATGTTCGGCTCAGTGGGAATCTGCGGGAACAAAACAGAGACAAACGTCAGCGCGCGATCAAATACAAGCGGCAACTGGCAGTGACAACAGCGGAAACCATAGCGCTCTTCCTGACGAACATTAAATTGCGGGAGAGCCTGTATCATCAGTCGATTCACGATTCGCTTACCGGGCTGCTGAACAGACGGCCGATGTATGAATTCCTGGAAAGGGAGATCCTGAGAACGACGCGAAAAAAACAGCCGCTGGGAATCATCATGATCGACATCGACCATTTCAAGACAGTCAACGACACCTACGGCCATGGTGCCGGCGATGCCGTACTTCGTGAATTTGGTCTTTTTTCGCAAAAACATATCAGGGGTGGGGACTTCGCCTGCCGGTACGGAGGCGAGGAGTTCCTTCTGGTGCTGCCGGAAGCATCCTTGGAAAACATCAAACAGCGCGCCGAACAGATTCGCAAAGAAGCGAAACTGCTCGAAATACGCTATCTCGGCAGTTTACTCGACCCGCTCTCGTTGTCTCTGGGGGTGGCCGTGTACCCTGAACACGGGCAGACCGCTCAGGAACTGCTGCTTGCTGCGGACGGGGCCCTTTATCGGGCGAAAGCTGAGGGCCGCGACCGGATCGCGACGGTACGGCAGCATGCTGCGTGCAAAAGTTCCGACCACTTCGAGATTAGTTATAACAAGGCTTAATTTAGATATTTACCTCTGCGGCATAAAAAATTTGTCAGTCAAGGGGGGTGTTCATGAGTGATTTAGGGCAGCAGTACGGCAGTGTGACGGTCCTCGATCGTGCGCCGGAAGAGACCGGGCTGGAGCATGGGGAAAAAGTTGCAAGCAGGCGAGAGGATGCCGCCTCACCGGGTGGTCCCGACGCGCTCAAGTATTACCTGAGAGAAATTCGAAAAACCCCGCTCCTTACCTTCGAGGAGGAACAGGAACTCGCGAAGAGGGTCGCGCGCGGGGACGAGGACGCGCGCGCGCGGATGATCGAAGCAAATCTGAGGCTCGTTATCGTCGTCGGTAAACGGTATATCAACCGGGGACTGCCCTTTCCCGACATCATCGCGGAGGGAAACCTCGGGCTGATCCGGGCGGTGGAGAAATTTCAGCACCAGCGCGGGTTCAGGTTCAGCACTTATGCGTGGTGGTGGATCAGACAGTCCATCGAGCGGGCGCTCGTGAACCAGGTAAGGATCATCCGTCTGCCGGTGCACGTCTCGGAAGCTGTCAATAAATATACACGCGCTGTACGGAATCTGACGCTGCGGCTGGGGCGCGTACCGGACGCTCAGGAGGTTGCCAGGGAGATGAGGATCAGCGTCCACAAAGTGGGGGTCGTGTCCCAGCACATAAGAGACGTCAGCTCTCTCGACACTCCTATCGGCGATCAGGAAGAAGTGACCCTTAAGGAGGTGCTGAGCGACGAGAATGCGTCATCCGTAAATTCCCATGATGACGACAGCCGTCAAAGACATATCCTCGAATGGATCTCACATCTGCCGTCAACTGAGCGCAAAGTAATTGAGCTGAGATATGGTTTGAACCGCGAAGATCCTCAAACTCTCATAAGTATCGGCAAACAGTTCGGAGTCACGCGGGAGCGTGTGAGGCAGATTGAGAATCAGGCGCTTGACA
>MHEA01000206.1:14801-24206 GCA_001805085.1 Nitrospirae bacterium GWC2_57_9 | reverse complement strand
AAATTCTCGTATGTAACGTCTTCAAAAAACTCCGTATAGCAGGAGCCGACCTCTTCCGGCGCGTGGGCATCGGACCCGCCGGTATAGGGAAGTTGGAGCGCTGCTGCCGCCGCGATTGCCTTTACGTTGTAGGCATGCATGTTCGCGCCGTTGCAGCCTTCGAGACCGGCAATGCCTTTTACGTCATAAAGAAGATCTCCCAGGCTGGTTCCAGGACGGTAGGGATGGGAAGGGATCACGACGCCGCCGTCTTCCGCTACCCGCCGGATCAGTTCAGCCACCGGCGCATATTTTATATTCATCCTGTCCGTATCCGCTCCGAACACAAGACAATGCCCTTCCTCTGCCGAGAATTCAACACCGCGAAAGATCCTGATGCTGTTCCCGTACTTTTCCTTCAGGGCCTCCATGGGCTCCGATGCAGCATAATAGTAATGCTCGGTGAACGCAATGCCGTGAAGGCCGAGTTCGATTGCGCGGATGATGGTCTCTTCGGGATCGGAGTTGTTGTCCGTGCTGTAGAGCGAATGGACGTGAAGGTCTATCTTCATAACGGCAATTTGGAATTAAGAATTACGAATGAGGAATGGAAACTTGTTATTCATCACAATTTACTGAATGACCTTAATTCCTCATTTACAATTTTGACTGGACCTTACAGCTTCCTCCGCAGCTGCACGCGAAGCTCCGCGCCCGGGCCTTCTCGAACGCTTCTTTCCCTTCCCGGTAACAGAGCCCGCCGATGATCAGCGCGCCCAGGGAGTCCAGCCCGCCGATGCCGGTCAATCGGTATCCGGCGCTCGCCACAAGCAGCACGATCGAGAGCTGCAGGCAGGCCCGGGTGCAGGCTGCGTCGGCAAGAATAGCCGCGGAATTCAGTTTCTTCCCGACAGACACCTTGGCCCGGATGAGCGCCCACATCGAAACGATCGAGATGAGGGAGATCACTATGCCCCAGAAGGTGCTTTCCGGCCTGTGGCCGCGGTACAGGTCAACGACCGCGGTGACCGCGAGGCCGGCGGTCAGGAGGTAAAAGGCCATACCCGTGATTCTGAGCGCCCGCTGCTCGAATTGGTCGGGATTTTCGCCGCCGTTCTGCCTGATCCTGCGCACCATGTGCCAGATCCCAATGCCCGATACTACTTCCACGAAGGAATCGAGGCCGAACCCGAAGAGCGCCATGCTCTCGTCCTCCAGTCCGAAGAAAACCGAGATGAGTCCCTCGGCAATGTTATAGAAGATCGTTATCAGCGCCAACACGGAAGCCCAGGCATAAGCCTTTTGATTCTTTTGAACAAATACGATAGAAACCGTTTCCATAATTGGTTCACCCTATTGCGCGAGATGGCTGTTTATAGCATGTTCGGGCCCCCTTATCAAGCCGGAAAAAAGTTGGCAGCTCACGAGAGGCGTCATATAATGTGTTTTATACGACAAAAAACACAAGATCTGGTATTCGCTACTCGATCGTATGAATATTTTAATAAAAGTAAAACTTTATATTGATTTTCCTATAATTTCGTGATATGAGAACTATAAGCAGCTTTGAATAAACCCATTTAACCGAGCCCGCTCCCCCGCAACCAGAAAGCGTTACCGCATCAAAAGCACGGCCAAGCGAGAAAATTGTCGCTTGCCGTTATTTGATAAAGCTTTTCAAAGTAACTTTTCCTGCTCAAGCGGTAAAAAATCTGGGAGGAAGCGGATATGCGTGACATAGGCAGGCTGCTCAAAGAAGGAAGAATGGCTCTGGGGCTCGAGATAGGCGATATAGCGGCGAAGACCCGCATCAGCCCGCATTATATACGGGCCATGGAAGACGGCAAGTTCCAGATCATTCCCAAGGTGTTCGACAAAGGGTATCTCAAGATCTACGCTAAGTTCCTGCATATCGATATCAAGCCGATCATGGCGCTGTACGAGCGGCAGGATCAGGCAGCACCAAAGAGCGCGTAACCCATCGAGCCCCTGGCTCTTCAACCTCACGCCGTAATAACGAACGCATCCGCCGCGCAGCACGCTATCCCTGCACCCTGCCCGTGCACCCCGATGTATCGCGCTGCAACCCTTCTCCCTGCCTGAGCGGAACGTGGAACTTGAAGTTCAATGCCCCTGCGATCTCCTCTGCCTGGTAACTTCCAAGCGTGATCCGTTCCACCCTGGTTCCGACCGGCTCCTCCGAAAAGGCTGCTATCCTCCGGCCGACCTCCTTGCTGCAGAAAGCACCCGAATAGAGACCGACCGTTACGTGGGGCGTAAATGTTTTTTGCCTTCCGATGTCCACTGCTGTTGACGACAAGAGCGACCTGATGCTCTCGATCCCGCCTTCCCGATCATGCACCTCCAGAAACGGCGCCGATGCAAAGCTGTTCAATCCGCAGATCTCGATCTGGAACGGTTTGATCTTCGAATTGCCCAGCAACTGTGTTTGAGCAAGAAGCTGTTCTCTGGTGTAGTCATCATCATATAGCGCATTATAAGCAGGAAAACCGCAGACGAAAAGCGTGATGTGGGGCAGCCTTCGGTACGGTTCCAGCAGGTACCCGGAAAGATGTTCCCGCGCCGCTTCAACCTTCTGGAGTATCTCTTCACTGCCGAGCTCGATCAGCCAGACATGGTACTCTTTGCGGCCGCGATGCCAATCAGGGTAATCCCGGATGATGGAGGGGATGGTTTCCTTGTGTTCATGCAGCATGGTATTTAAGCCTTGATCCCCCCCTTTCTTACTTTTTCATTTTGTGGCAGATCAGGCACTGTTCCTTCGGAGGATGAGAAAGTTTGAGCGGCGCTGCCTTGCCCGGCGCGTGGCATTCGGCACAAGCTGCCTCCGTGGTTATGATCTTGTGCCTCTCGTCGTTAGGAATGAGCGGGGGTTTCTTGCCCGACGAGACAAAGAACAGGATGACGAGTACAACTGCGGCAAATATGATGAAGGAAAATATGTTTTTCATAAAGATGTTCCTTTGCTGACCCGGAATAAAAGAAGTGACGCCCTTTCGGAAACGATGCTCCCTGGGCGTGCCGTTCCCTGGCTACCCGCCCTGTACTCCCAGACCCGGCTTTCCCAGTTTCCGCTCTACTTCCCGGCTGCGAAGTACGGCCCGTTTGACTTTGCCGCTCACGGTCTTGGGCAATTCTTCCATGAACTCGATCTCGCGGGGATATTTGTAAGGCGCGGTCCGCGCTTTTACGAACTCCTGTATCTCGCGAACAAGGTCATCGGAAGCCTTGAAGCCCGGCGCGAGCACGATGAAGGACTTGATGATCTCTCCTCGGACCGGGTCGGGGCTGGCCACAACGGCATTCTCCGCCACTGCGGGGTGCTCCTGGATCACGCTTTCGACCTCGAAAGGCCCGATCCGGTAGCCCGACGCCTTGATGATGTCGTCTCCCCTGCCTACGAAGGTGAAGTACCCTTCGTCGTCCTTGACCGCCTTGTCGCCGGTATTGTACCAGCCGTGCTGAAACACCTTCGCGTTCTCGTCGGGATCCTCGAGATAGCCTTCAAAGATGCCGACGGGCCTTGCCGGGTTCGCCTGGACGCAGATGAATCCCACCTCTCCGGTGGGCACGGGCTTGAAGTCCTCATCAAGAATATCGACCGTGAGATCAGGCACCGGCTTTCCCATGGACCCGGGCTTTACTTTCATGAAGGGATAGTTCGCCACGAGCACGGTGCTCTCGGTCTGGCCGTAGCCTTCGTGAATGGTCCTGCCAGTCGCTTCCTGCCAGACCTTGATCACTTCGGGATTGAGCGGCTCGCCCGCGGAGGTGAAGTGCCGGACCCCGGCATAATGATATCTGGACAGGTCCTCCAGGACCAGCATGCGGTACACCGTCGGCGGTCCGCAGAACGCCGTGACTCCGCGGGTAGTGAGCAGTTCGAGTGTCAGTTTGGCATTGAACCGGCCTTCGGCATTATGGACGAACAGGCCTGCCCCGATCGTCCATTGGCCGTAGAGACCCCAGGCTGACTTGGCCCACCCGGTGTCCGAAACGACCCAGATCAGGTCCTTGTCCGTAAGCCCGTGCCAGAGTACGGCGGTCCTGAGATGACCGAGGGGATAAGAGCAGACATGGTGCACCATCTTGGGGTATCTGGTGGTTCCCGAGGTAAAGTAGATCAGGAAGGAATCCGAAGCCCTGGTCGGCTCCACGTCGCTCCGGCTGAGCTCGGGCGACGCCTTTTTCATGGCCTCATCGAAGTTGTGCCAGCCTTGCGCCTCGCCGCCGAACAGTATCCTCTGCCTGAGGAAAGGCGCGTCGACGTCCCGTGCTGCCTCGTCCACTTTGGCGTAGTTCGCCTTGTTCGTGATCACCACGTTCGCCCTGCCCTTCACGATACGGTATTCGATATCGGATGCCAGGAGAATGACCGGCGCGGGCATGATCACGGCGCCGAGCTTGTGGCAGGCTACGAGCAGGAAATACCATTCCGGCACGCGGCCGAGCATGATGAAGACGCGGTCGCCTTTTTTTACGCCGATCTTCTTGAGCACGTTCGCCGCCTGGTTTGAGAGGCGCGAGATGTCGCGGAACGTATATTCCCGGGTCTCTTTCCCCGCGGCATCGGTCCAGACCAGGGCCTGTTTTTTCTCGTCCTGTGCATGCCGGTCTATGATATCGAAGCCGAAATTGAATCGATCGGGAACGGTGATCTTGAAGAGAGACCTCGCCTGTTCGTAATCCCGAGCAAAAAAGGGAACCATCCACTTACCTCCCGGACAAATTGAAGCTCCCTGCAGCAAGCTGCGGGGAATGCGCTCACTCCAGAATTCAAAACGAATGAAAGCCAGGCCGTTTCACGCTTACCCCCCCGGCAAAGAGCAAAGGGCCTTCACCTCGTCCTGCTCTCATTCCGCATTCCGAGCTCGACACTCCGCATTCTCCTCAGTCTCCCGCAGCCGGAGCGCCATCTCGCGCAGCATCTCTACCACGAACTCGGGGAACTCGTTCATCAGCCTATTGATGTTCTCGTTGTTCAGGACGACCAGTTCGACGTCTTCAAGAGCGACGGCGGTCGCGACCCGGGGAGAGGACAGGAGGAAGGAAAGCCCGCCGAAGCTTCTGCCCCGGCCGACCACACCGAGTTCGCGGTCTCCTTTGCGGATCGACACGTTTCCTTTCAGCACAGAGTACATCTCGCGCCCGGGGTCCCCGTCGGTGAAGATGACCGATCCCTTTTCATAACGCAAAACATGGCGGTTCATGATGGCCGCAGGGATGTTCTTTCCGCCTTCCATCAAGCGCTTGATATGGATCGTCTCGTCCCGGCCAAGGCTCGCTGCCACCTCGGCGCCGAACAGAAAAAGGGCGAGCGAGATGTAGATCCAGATGATGACCACGAAGAGCGATTTGAACGAGCCGAAGGCGAACCCGTACCCCGGGTTGAACGTAAGGAACAGGTGGAAGGCGGGGCGCAGAGCGAACCAGAGCAGCGAGGTGACAAGGGCGCCGGCAAGCAGGTGCCTGAACCGGGCGCGCTTCGAGAACGTGAAATAGAGGGCCAGGACCACGCCGGACACGACAAAAAAGAAGCCGATCTGCTCGAGGTAGCCCGGGATAATCCGGAGGGGCCGTATCCGTTCCATGATGGTGACAACGACGCCGACAACGGCAACCGCGGCCAGGCCCACGAGGAAGAACATGCCGATCGCCGCGTCGAACAGCTTTTCCAGCAGAAAGGGCCTGGTCGGCTTCTTCCGGAACACGGTCCCCAATGCGATGCGCATGTCCGCGACCAGCGGAGTGATGCTCCAGAAAAGCACGAACAGGTTCACGAGGCCGATCGCTCCCTTGTGGCGGGCGATGAAATTCACTTCCTGCAGGATCACCTGGCTGTAGGCGGGAATGAGCTGTGTCAACAGTTCCCGGGTCTGCTCCACCGCGCGTGCAGAGGAGCCGATGACGGCACCCAGCAGAAAGGTAAGGAGAAAGAGGGCGGGAATGAGCGCAAGCATTGCCGAGAAGGCAAGGGATGACGCGGCCGTAAGGTCATTGTTCCGGCGGAACGAGGAAGCGGACCCGGCAAGGACGATCCAAATTTTTTTTTGAAGCTCATTCAGCCTGATTTTCATGAGGTAGGGGAGGGGCCCACAGGCCTTCCCGGCATTTCTGAGCGCATTATAGAGACATCGCAGTGAAATAGCAATATCGGCCGCCCCGGCCCCCTCCGCGCCAGAGAATTGGCCTTGACTGCCCGCCGGTTCTCATCTATGATTTAACTGCGCTTTAAGCGCCCTTGCCTCCGTAAGGGCGGACCGACATCTCGCAGGACGGATCGGTACGATCATCTCTCTCATGAAAACCTTATCAGCAGCGAATACGGACACCGGCAGGAAGCGAACGAACAATGAGGACGCCTTCCTCATCGATCAGGAATTACGTCTCTACGCGGTCGCCGACGGCATCGGGGGCCATTCGGGCGGCGAAGTGGCAAGCCGCATCGCGGTGGAGACGTTGCGGGAACGAGTCCGCGAGGACAGGCGCGAACGCGATCCCGGCGATGTTCTGAACGACGCTTTCATCCTGGGGAACACCCGGGTAATCGAGGCCGGAGCGACGGACCGGGGCCTCGCGGGCATGGGGACGACCTTGACGGCAGTGCTGCTGAAGGGAACCTCGGCTCACCTGGCCCACGCCGGCGACAGCCGCGCCTACCTGCTCCGCGAAGGCATGCTGGAACAGGTGACCGAAGACCACGGGGTCGTGGCGGAGCAGGTCCGGGCCGGAATCGTTACGCCGGACCAGGCGCGCAGAAGCCCCTATCGTCACATCATCACGCGGGCCCTCGGCATCGAGCGCGAGCTTCTTGTGGACCGGAGAACGATAGAGCTCAGGGAGAACGACGTTCTTCTGCTCTGCACGGACGGACTGACCGAGATGATCGAGGACCGGGAGATCGAGCGCATTCTCCTAAGCTCCGCGCTTCCGGACGCGGTCCAGGGGCTTATCGCGGCAGCGAACCGCAACGGCGGGGTGGATAATATAACGGTTGTGGTGGTAAAAGTCGAGGAGCTCCCGTGACCCATCGGCAGTCGCGGGAGCAACAGGCGGTCCCATGACGAAAAAAATAAAAGAGGAATACGAGATCGTCGAGGAACTGGGGTCGGGCGGAATGGCGACCGTGTACAAGGCAATACAGCGGTCTCTCGACCGGCCGGTCGCCATCAAGGAGCTCAGGAAGACCTTTCACGGCGACAGCACCGTCGAACAGCGCTTCGAGCGGGAAGCGAAGCTCGGGGCTTCGTTCCAGCATGAGAACATCGTCCATATCTACGATTTCTGCCGGGCTCCGGAGTACTGCATCGTCATGGAGTACGTGGACGGCGTCACCCTTTCCCAGGTGATCGACCGAAGCGGCTCCCTTCCTGCGGACGTGGGCGTCATGATTGCCCTCCGGGTCGCGAACGCCCTGGAGTACGCCCATACCCGGGGCCTGATCCACCGCGACATCAAGCCGGGCAATATCATGATCAAACGGAACGGCGAGGTGAAGCTGATGGACTTCGGCATCGCCCGCACCAAAGGTCTGGAAGCGCTGACCCAGCCGGGCACCCTGGTCGGCACTCCTTCCTACATGTCGCCGGAGCAGGCCATGGGCGAGGCGCTGGACATCCGGTCGGACATCTTCTCCTTCGGCATCGTGCTCTACGAGATGTTCACCGGCGCAAAACCCTTCCAGGAAGAGGAGACGCGGTCGATAACCGCGAAGATCCTGCAAGGCAGCTACATCGCGCCGCGCCGGATAAATACCGATATGCCGCGCAGCCTGCAGCGCACGATCAAGAAATGCCTGAAGAACAAGCCCCACAAACGCTACGCTTCGATGCAGGCCCTGGCCCGGTCCCTCGGCAAACGAGTCAGGGGCATGGACAAGGCCGCGCAGCTCAAGCGCATATCGGACTATCTCGTGGAAGCGGAGCTGATCGAGGCACCGTCCGCGGATGAGACCGTCGTGATCTACCGCGCGCCGGCGATGGGCACCTTTACCAGGGTCCTGGTGGCTGCAGCAGCAGGACTTCTCCTGTGTACCGGAGCGATCGGATATTACTCGTGGACGAAGACCCGCCCGCCCGAAGCCGCTCCCCCGATCGAAACCGCCCCGACCGGGTCCGTGGTCAGCCTGCCCGCAGGCTCGAGCCTATCCGCGGTTACTGACACCTCAGCCCCCGCCGGACCTGCCCCCCGGCAATAGCTACGGAGCGGCTCCCCCTTTACTCCGCCTGTTCATCCCCGGAAGGCAGATGCTGCCATTCAGCGACTCGTTATCGTTGACAACCCTCTGCGGCTGATCCTGCGCTCCTGTCCGGTTATTTCTCGAAGGTCATGATGTCCCTGGTCAATTGCGCCCTGATGAAGGCCTTGACCGCGTTCCGGTCCTCATCGGGCATCTCTATGAACTGCATGCCCATGCCCGGTTCCTTGTACGGTCCGGCGGCCGTTGCATAGCTGTAGAGCACCACTGCTTTTGCCCGGATCTCACGGCCGGGCAGCAGAATGCTGACGGGCGTTATCGCCTTCTGCGGCTGGGGGTACAGCGTGCGCACGTACAGGCCCCCCTCTGACAGGGCAATGGCCGACTCGGTCCTCTCCGCGCCGCCCATCGCTGTTCCGTCCCCCACGATCACGGTCAGCGAGGTCTTGAGGCGGATGTTCGCGCGGGGCACCGATTCGGAAACGGCCTGGATCGTGCGATAGAGGATGTCGGGCTCGACGGGCTTGCAGAGATAGGCGGCACAGCCCATGCGGATGCAGGTATCGCGCATCCGGTCGTCGGTCTCGGAGGTAACCATGACGACCGGGATCGTTTTGAGGTGAGGGTGGTCCTTCATGCGCTTCAGAAAATTGATCCCGCTCATAGTCGGAAGCGCGATCTCGGTCAGCACGATCGAAGGCCCTGCATCTTCCATCTTCCGGAGCGCCTCCTCTGCGTTCCTCGCGGTCTCGACGCGGTATTCCAGGCGGCGAAGAAGCATGCCGATATCAAACAGTGCGGCGGCGCTCCCATCCACGATCAGAATTGTACGGACTTCCCTGCTCATGCCTGCTGCCGCCTTTCCGCCCGTACTGCGCTGATAAGATGGTGCTCCCTCCGGGCCCTGCTGCCTGGTCAAAATCCCTAATCTCGACAAGACTGGACGAAAAGCATTTTCACCACGAAGGTCACGAAGGCCGCGAAGGAACACCAGAGACAAATCATAGTCGGTTTGTTTCGTGCACTTCGTGTTCTTCGCGGTAAATAAAATTCGTGCCGCCATGGTTCTATGGTTACAAAGGATAACATCTCTTGCCTGTTTGTCAAGGTGTAACCGAGAGGAATGTTCCGGGGAAGGTGGTTCCAGCTACTGTTTTCGCTGTTCAGCGGTTGTCCTCGTCCACGGCTTTCTTGAGCATATCGAAGAT
>MHEA01000206.1:13414-14765 GCA_001805085.1 Nitrospirae bacterium GWC2_57_9 | reverse complement strand
CGATGCGGCCATCAACGGACTGGAATTCGCCCGGGCAAAGGAATCAACCGCTTTCGCTTCTTCATGCCGGTCGAATTCCAGTCCGTTGATGGCCGCATCGGCCTCGTACTTGACGATCGCGTCTTCAGCCTGCCTCAGGTAGACCACCAGGAGCGATTTGAAGAACCCGCCGGAGAAGACGATGCCTTCCGATGCCAACGTGCGGAAAAGGGACTTGCAGATGTCGCCGGTCATCTTCATCAGGCCCTTTTCGGGATTTTCCGCAGACAGGGACTGGTGCTTGTGCTCGTAGTTTTCTGCAATATCCACCTGGCAGACCCGGCGCGGGGAATAGTTCCGGTAAACCTCGGCCAGCGACCCCACCTCGAGCCCCCAGTCCGAGGGGATCCTGTTCACGCGGGCCACGTCCACGGTCATGCAGAACTCCCCGGACAGGGGGTACCGGAAGCTGTCCAGAAAGGAGAGGAACTGGTGCTGGCCGACCAGGTCCTGGAGCGCGCGGACCAGCGGCGTTACCATCAGCCGCGTGACCCGCCCGTGCAGTTTGTTCGTGACCCTGCTGTAGTACCCCTTGCAGAATACGAAGTCGAGGTTCGGGTTCACCACGGGGTAGCACAGCCGCGCCAACATTGCCCTGCTGTACGTGACGATATCGCAGTCATGGAGCGCGATGGCGTGGGTCCTTCCCGAGCCGATGACATAACCGTAAGCGAGCCATGCCGACCGTCCCTTGCCGTCTGCCCCGGGATCCAGGCCGTTTCTCCTTATCGTATCGTAGATCTCCTGGATGCGCTTGCCGTCGTTATGGATGATCTTGACATCATAGGGGATCGGATCCATGAAGGCCCGCGCCTTATGGAACTCCTTCTCCGTTGCCTTGGCCAGGATGAGCACGATCTCCTGAACGTACTTCACCTTGGCCAGTTCCTCGACGATCCGGGGCATGGCCTTGCTTTCGAATTCGGAATACAGGGCGGGCAGCACGAGGGTCACGGGCCGGATCCGGACCAGGTTCTGCAGCTCCAGCTCCAGCCGCTCCAGCGACGAGGTGCCGAGCTTATGGAGGGTCGTGATGATACCGGTCTGGTAGAAATCAGCCATCGTTCAAACCAGTTCACCTGCGCTCGTCCCGGTCGTTAGGGGGCATCCCGTTCTTAAGGTTGAAAACAGATGATTCATTCGTATTTTTTAAAATCCAATTTTGGTTGAGACGCAGAAGACAAACTGGAAGAATTTGACACTGATTACGGCGGATCTATTCATGATTCCACACCGATAAAACCGTGACTTTTCAGTGAAAATCATATTTTATCGGCTTTTTTCTGTGTCAAAGCTCCTGGTTTATTTGCTC
>MHEA01000206.1:10925-13343 GCA_001805085.1 Nitrospirae bacterium GWC2_57_9 | reverse complement strand
ACCCTGCACGCGCGGCAAGCGCTCGTAAACACTGGGTGCAAGTCATTATCGTATTCGCTCGCTAACCCCGCAGCAAGCTGCGGGGAACTGCGCTCACTTCAGAATTCAAATCTGCAAACAGCCCGAACGATTTTCGTTCTAAATATGATCGATCTCTTCCTGGTGCTTTTCCTTCCTGTCCAGGGACTCTTTTGCAATGATCCGCTTTGCCGCGTCGATCCCACCGACCCCGAAGGCAATGGCCAGGGCCAGCACGATCCCGCCGAAGAGAATGGAAAAAGCGGCGACCACGATCTCGGGCGCGACCTGCAGCTGCTCGAGGGCCATCGCAAGCACCAGCACGATCATCAGCAGCCGCACAGCCTCCGCCAGGAGGCGCGCGTAATGGAAGCCCTGGTTCACGGCCGCGATGACCACGGCTCTCCCCACGAAGCCCGCGATGATGTAACCAAAGACCAGGATGATGACCGCTGAGAACGCCCGGGGGAGGTACAGGACGAACCGGGCGACCAGGCTGTCGATGGCGTCCAGTTTCAGCGTGCTCATGCCCGCCATGAAGGCTACGATGATGAGCACCCAGAAAACGGCGGCGCCGAGGACCTCCGTCGGTTTGGACCAGAGATCGCCTTTGCGCATTGCCGACGTCAGGCCCATCCGGTCGCTCCAGCTGTCGAACTTGACGGCCCTCAGGCCATGCACCAGGAGGGCTTTCACGATCCTGGCCGCGATCACGCCGATCAGGATGACGATCAGCATCGCAAGGAGATTCGGCAGAAAATTGATGAACTTGAGATAGACCTCTTTCAAAGGCTCAAAGATCATTTGAAGAAAACTGCTCATGGAGCACCTCCTGCATCACCTCAATTCCGAACTCCACACTCCGCACTCCGAACTCCGCACTCGACACTCTGCACTCACGTCCAGCTGCGGGTCAGGTATTCCTTGTTCTCTTCAAATACCATGCAGAGCTTGTCGATCTCCTCCTCGGCCTCCAGTGGTCCCTTGTCGGCGACCTCCTTGATGAAGGACGCGGTCTTGCCGAGATAGAGCGGAGTAAGGGACTTGACGAGATGCCGGGCGGGGAGCTTCTTCTTATGGAAAGCGATCGCGTAATCGTAAACGATCCTCGTCCAGAGTCCCTTCGGGAACCGGAACTCCGCGTTCGATCTCCGCATGAGGCTCTCGATATCGCGGAAATCCCCGCTGCCCAGCACCTCTATCCAGATATCCCGGAGGTTCTCGATGCCCTCGCGGAACACGTTCAGCATCCGGTCGACGTTCACATTCACGTGCTCCAGTCCTACGGTATAGCGAAAGCCGAAGGTGGGCACCTCCAGGGAGCCGCGAACCTGTTTCCATTCGTTCTTGTAGGTCTCCATCAGTTCAAAGGCCGCGTTCACCACCTGATACAACATGGAGCTGAGGTCCGCGCCCGGGTCCTTGGGATCGTGGATCTTGGCCCCCAGGAACGCCTGGGCGATCTTGAAGTTGTTCGCCACGGCCGTCGTCGTCATCCAGATATCGATCCCGTACCGTGCGACGTCGGTCTCCCAGACGTCCTTGGTCAGGTAGAACTTGGCAACCCTGCCCGAGAATCCGAAGTCGCCGCCGATCGGCTGCCGCACCCGCTTCCCGTACAGGGCGCGGGTGAGCGGGTAGATGATGCTGTTCGTAATGGTCCCGTCGAACTTGTGGCGGTGGTAGAGCGGCGCGACGTAGTCGAAATCCGACTCCATGATTGGTTTCAGGAGCAGCTCGATCCATTCCGGCGTGATGCTCCTGAGATCGGAATCGACGACGGCGCAGCCCTTTACGTTCAATGCCTCGGCGATCTCGAACACAGTCCGGAACGCGCTGCCCTTGCCCGGAATTCCGCTGTAAGGAGTGACAATCTTCATTGCCGGTTCTACCCGGTGATGGAGCAGGATCGATTGAAAGTCCTCTATCGTGGTCCCCGTCACAACTTCCGTCGTTCCGTCGACGGAGCCGCCGTCGGAATTAACGATGACTGCCTTCCGGTCCGGGAAGTACTTGGCAAGCCCGACCTGCACCGCCCTTACCACGTGGCCGATGGTGCCGGCATTGTTGTAGCTCGGGATGCCGATCAGGATGTCGGCCTTGCTGATCCGCTCCAGCTGCTGCTGGACCTCTTTCCGGAAAATTACGGTCCTGCCGGGGAGGATCGTCGGGGCGACGACGCCCGGAGCAGCAGTTGAAGCCGACGCGCCTGCGGTCATGGTCTTTCCTCGCCTGTTTTCCCGAACCCCTCGCTCATTCATGCCGTCTCATTCCTCTTTTTCGATGCAGACGATCTGCAGGTCCATCACGTTTGTGCCGGTCGGCCCGGTGACCAGATGGCTGCCTGCCGCCGTCAGCCGGTCCAGCTGCTCAAAGAAGGAATAGGAGTCATTGCGCTCG
>MHEA01000206.1:5283-10918 GCA_001805085.1 Nitrospirae bacterium GWC2_57_9 | reverse complement strand
CGGCAGGGTCCATGCCCGCCGCCCGCGCCTTCTTCGCGGTATCCCCGTCCACGATGGCTCCCGCCGCCCGGGTGGGTCCGTCGATGCCGTCCGTGCCTGCGGAAAGCAGGGTGATCCCGGGCACGCCCTCGACATCGAGCGCAAAGGCGAGGGCCAGCTCCTGGTTCCTTCCGCCGGTGCCTTCTCCTTGCACCGTCACGGTTGTCTCGCCCCCGGAAAGAATACAGTAGTGCCCCCCGGCAGCGAGCGCCTTTCTGATGTCCAGCGCTCTTCCGGCAAGCAGGTGGGCTGCTTCCCGCGCCTCGCCCCGGAGCTCGCTCGTGACCAATTCCGCCGCGAGACCGAGTTGCTGCGATCTTGCTTTGGCAGCGGAAAGGGCGAGCTCGATCCCTGCCACGATGATATTCTCGGTCCTGCTGAAACAGGAGTCTCCGCTTTTCGGCGTTTCCGCTTCCTGCTCTTTAGTTCCCCGCTCGATCCAGGCGTTCACCGCCGGAGGCAGCTGCTGCTTCAGCCGGTACTTATCGATGACCGCGGAGGCATCGCGGTACGTTGAACGATCCGGCGCCGTGGGACCCGAGGCGATGACGTCGATCGGATTCCCGATAACATCGGACAGGATCAGCGTCAGGACCGTGGCAGGAAAGGCTGTCCGGGCCAGCCGGCCGCCCTTGATGAGGGAAAGGTGTTTTCGCACTGTATTCGTTTCCGCGATCGAGGCGCCTGCCCTGAGAAGGAGTTCGGTGACCCGCTGTTTCTCCTGCAGCGTGATGCCGGGAGGGGGCTGCACCAGCAGGGCGGATCCTCCGCCGGAGAGAAGACAGATCACGAGTGTGCCTTCGCCTGCCTCCTGGACCAGGTCCAGGAGCCTCCCGGTGGCCTCGACTCCCGCTTCATCGGGAACCGGATGGGAAGCCTCTCGTTGCCGGATGATCTTGAGGCCGGCCGTCTGGCCGTAGGGCACGATGATCAGGCCCTCGCGTATCCTGTCGCCCAGCGCTTCTTCCGCTGCCGCTGCCATACCCGCGGTTGCCTTGCCCGCTCCCACTACTACTATGCGGTCAAATGCATCGAGCTGGTACCCTCTGCCCACGGCCAGTCGGCCGTTCCCGTGCGCAAGAACGCGGGCCACTGCGCGGCGGGGATCAACCGCGCCGAGGGCATCCTGAAAGATATCGCGCAGTGTTTTTTTGTTCATGGGCTCACCAGCTCCAGCACGGCACTGTTCCACCCCTGCGGTCCTATCCCCGGAGCCTTCCTGACGCCGGCAAGTTCCCTATGCTCCTGGTAGGAGCCGTCCTGCTTCTGCACCAGCACCGGATGGTCCACCTGCTGAAGGAGCGGCAGGTCGTTCAGGGCATCTCCAAGACCTATGGTAATAATCTTACCATGTTCCTTCCGGTACGACCTTATCAGCATCTGAACGGCCTTGCCCTTGTCATGCCGGCCCATGACGCAGTAAAATCTTCCCTGGGTCCAGTTCAACCCCCGTTCTTCAAAAGCACGGAAGATCCTTGGGTCAGCATCGCCGTCGAATACAAAGGGTTCGCTGAAATCACGCATCCGGGCCAGGACCGCCTCCTCGACAGGAAGTCCGGTCAGCGCCGCGACCTGCCGGGCATCCATGTCCCCGAAACCGACCACTGCTGCGCCGAGGAGCGTGCGAAGCTCTGTGAACTCCTTTCGTATCCTGCTATAGGCCAAGCCCAGGCTGAACTTGACGCCGTCGTCCTGCGCTTCGCCTTCCATGGGTGAAGAGAAGTACCCCCGGGGCGAAAAAATACCCCCGCCGTTCTCGCTGATAAAGGGATGGCCGATGTCCAGGCGGTCCTGGTACAGCTTCAGTTCCGCTCTTGTCTTGCTGGAGCACAGGACCAGTGGAATGTTCTTCCGCCGGATCAGCTGCAGCGCAGGCAGGGCCGGTTCATAGGAATAAGTAAGGGGATGCAGGAGCGTGCCGTCCAAGTCGGTAAAAATTATCGTCTTCATCGGGCAAAAAGACCGGGGGAGAAGCAGGGCAAAGCCTTTGGTGTTAGTCTTTTTGATGGGCGATCTTGCTGGAATCAGGCCGGCAAGAGCAAACGATGCACCCGCTCACCGCCGGTCGGCATCCCCGCGAAAAGTCCGGGTGATTGTTCATCTGTAATTTAAGTATAGGTGACGGTAAAGAAAAGTCAATTCCATTCTGGAGTGTGCAATGCAGGTGGCTTGCTCATATCCTGGTGCTGCGGAGCCTGAGCGCATTCGCCAGGACCGAGACCGAGCTGAAGCTCATCGCTGCAGCTGCAAAAACCGGGCTCAGGAGAATGCCGAACAGGGGGTAAAGGGCGCCTGCGGCGAGGGGCACGCCCAGCGCGTTGTAGACAAAGGCGAAAAACAGGTTCTGCCTGATATTCCTCATGGTCGCCCTGCTGATCTTCCGCGCGCGGACGATCCCCCGCAGATCCCCTTTTACCAGGGTCACTCCGGCGCTCTCCATGGCGATGTCCGTGCCTGTACCCATTGCGATCCCGACATGGGCCTGTGCCAGCGCCGGCGCGTCGTTGATCCCGTCCCCCGCCATGGCAACGGTGCGTCCCTGGTCCTGGAACCGTCTCACCACGGAACCCTTCTGGTCCGGCAGCACCTCGGCCAGCACATAATCGATGCCGATCTTCTTCGCCACCGCCTCCGCCGTGGTCCGGTTGTCCCCGGTCACCATCACGATATGGATCCCTTCGTCATGGAAGTCCCTGACCGCCTGGATCGCCGTTTCCCTGACCGGGTCCGCAACCCCCACGATGCCCGCTGCTTTCCCGTCGATCGCAACGAACAGTCCCGTTTCCCCCTGGTTGCGCAGAACCTCCATTTTTTCCTGGAGACGGCGGGGCATGTCGGCCCGGACCTCTTCGAGGAGCGCCTGATTGCCGAGAACCACCGAGTGTCCCTCCACCGTTCCGGTCACTCCTTTTCCGGACACCGCGTTAAAATCGGCGGCTTCCGTCAGTGGTACTCCCCGTTCCCGCGCACCTTCGACGATCGCTCCGGCCAGCGGATGCTCGCTGCCCTGTTCAAGGCTTGCGGCATAATGAAGCAGGGACCGTTCATCAGGACCGTCCAGGGGAATGACGCCGACCAGACGGGGCCTGCCCTGGGTGAGCGTACCCGTCTTGTCCACGACCAGCGTATCGACCTTCATCATCACTTCGATCGTTTCGGCGTTCCTGAAGAGGACGCCGGCTGAAGCTCCCTTGCCCGCTGCCACCATGATCGACACGGGGGTGGCCAGGCCGAGCGCGCAGGGACAGGCTATGATCAGGACGGCGACAGCGTTGACCAGGCCGTAGACGAACCGCGGTTCGGGGCCGATAAGGGACCAGACGGCGAAGGTAAGGATGGCGACAAGGACCACGATCTGGACGAAATAGGCGGATATCACATCAGCCAGTTTCTGGATAGGCGCCCTGCTCCGCTGCGCTTCAGCAGTCATCTGCACGATGCGGGAAAGTACCGTCTCGGCGCCCACCTTGTCGGCACGCATGAGGAACGAACCGGAAGTATTCAGCGTGGCGCCGATGACGGGGTCTCCCTTCTGCTTTTCCACGGGCACCGCTTCCCCGGTAAGCATCGACTCGTCCAGGCTGCTCGAACCCTGGATCACGGTGCCGTCTACAGGCACCTTCCCGCCGGGCCGGACGCGCAAAAGGTCGCCGGGCACGACCTGGTCGAGGGGGACCTCCTCTTCGCCCGCATTCGTTACGCGGCTGGCGGTCGTGGGCGCCAGCCTCAGCAGGGACCTGATCGCGGCCCCGGTCCTGCTTCGCGCCCGCAGTTCGAGCACCTGGCCCAGAAGGACCAGCGTCGTAATGGCGGCTGCAGCTTCGAAATAGGTGCCCACCATTCCGCTCTCGTCCTTAAAGGCTGCCGGGAAGGAGCCGGGGAACAGCACCGCTGCCAGGCTGTAAACGTAGGAGACACCCACGCCGAGCGCGATCAGCGTGAACATGTTGGGACTGCGGTTTACGACCGACTGCCAGCCGCGCACGAAGAACGGCAGGCCGCCCCAGAGCACGACGGGCGTCGCCAGAATGCATTCTATCCAGGCGAGCGTGCGATGCGGCAGGAGGCCGTCAGGCGAGATGCCGGGGATTAATATGCGCATGCCGATCAGGATGAGCGGAAGGGTGAACACCGTACTCACCCAGAACCGGCGGGTCATGGACTTAAGTTCCGGATTTTCCTCCTGACTGAGGGTCACGGTTCTGGGTTCAAGCGCCATGCCGCAGATAGGGCAGCTTCCCGGCGCGTCGCGAACGACCTCGGGGTGCATGGGGCAGGTCCATTCCGTTTTCCCGGGGACGTGCTCGTGCGGCTCGTCCGGCATCGGTTCCCTTCCGCACTCCGGACAAGAAGGCGGCTTTTTCTTGTTTGCCTTTGGGCCCGGGACATAGCGTTCAGGGTCTTTCTCGAACTTCTCCCTGCAAGATGAAGAGCAGAAATGGTACGTCCTGTCCCGATACACGGCCGTCCCTGCCGCGCTCTCGCTCTCGATCACCATTCCGCATACAGGATCTTTGGTCTTCATGAGGACACCTGAGAAAACGATATTGCTTCAAGTATATCGCCGCAAGAAACGGGGGGGTAGCCTGCGGGGTTCATCTTTAGTTTCTGATCAAATTCTTCTCAATGCAGAAGACCTGAATCCCGGCAGAAAACAACCTGAAGCATTTAACACAGATACGACCTTGACCTATCTGTGAAAATCATAACCTTATCGGCTTTTTTCTGTGTCAAGGTTTCCTGGTTTCATTACGCGAATTCACGATGTTCTCAGCGCGAGAATAGTGTGCGGGGTTGTGGCTAATTACATTTTTGGTTCGGGCTTGTCCCTGTGGGGAGAAGAAAGGAATGGGACTGAAGAGGCAATCCGTCAAGTCACAGACAAGGAAGGCGTTGTTTCCGGTGACCCGTCAAGTCATCGTGAAGGATCAGCCGGAGCGCGATAAGGAGAGCCCGCGAGTGCGGATTTCTTTCTGCCGCTCATGATCCGTACAGCAGCCATGGTAACGAACATGACAGCAGCTGCTGCGGTCAGCAGACCGACGATCATGCCCAGGAGAACCAGGAGCCTCTTGATCAGGTCTGCGCTTCCGATGTGCTCGGTCAATGCGTTCGCCGCCTGCAGGCCCGCCAGCCCGCCGAAAAAGGAGCCGGGCAGGATCCCCTGCAGCAGAATGATCATGAAACCGAGCGCGACCCAGCCGCAGCGGCCGG
Organism: Nitrospirae bacterium GWC2_57_9; assembly: GCA_001805085.1. Lineage (GTDB taxonomy): Bacteria > Nitrospirota > UBA9217 > UBA9217 > UBA9217 > MHEA01. Next base: position 5,665 of record MHEA01000206.1, on the reverse strand, counting down.
TCTTTTCCTGTTCCGTAGCCATGACGTCCTCCGTTGCTGAAAATTGCATAATTTTACCAAAATACGCATAATAAGGAAACACTTTTTTTTCTTTTCTTCGACCCGAGGATGCCTCGCCGAAAGGAAGGAAGCATTAAGAAAGGGAACTGGATAACGCGAACAGCGGATGCGGATTGAAGGACGGATCGAACAGACTCCATCCCGTTGAACAGTCTCTTCTGATTAAGATCGGTGGTTTGCAGAAAGCTTTCTTTTCTGCGGCTGCGAAGCCCGGGCGTAACCGGATTGACCGGGTGGTCCGGCTGACGCGCGGGGCAAGGAGGGAGTTATTTTCCTGCCGGGCTTATGATCACAATGGGACGACGTTTCGGAACGACCCGGA
>MHEA01000206.1:1391-5275 GCA_001805085.1 Nitrospirae bacterium GWC2_57_9 | reverse complement strand
TCCCATCCCCAGCCGTTCTTCCCGTGAGTCATGAGCGAACCAACGGGCCTGTTGCCCTTGCGCGCCTGGATCCGGAGCGTATAGAACTCTCCCTCCCTGCTTGGCGGCAGATCGAGGACCGCTCCCGGGGAAGTGATCGTATCGCCGGCTACGGTCTCTTTGAAGGCAAAGGGCGAACATTCGGTGCGAACGATCATATAGGTATAGGAGACGTCCCTGCCGAGCGAATCCCAGGACAAGCGGACGGGCGTCGGGTACTCGATTCTGTTCATGCAAACAGCACCCCATTCGGGTTGCTGCACCGCATTGTCCTCGGGCCTGGTGAGATGGAGGAGCCGCTCCATATCAACGGAGATCTCAGCCCTCTTCGCTGAGGAAGCATTGAAGCTGACCGTTCCCCTGTAATCGCCGGGATACTGAGGCTTTCGCGCATCGGCATTAACCTTGATGTCGCAGGAATACGTCCCCTCAGGCACTCGCTTCAGCAGAAAGGCGCCGGTGGTGGCTTCATATTCCGCTTCCGGAGTGATCCACTGCCGAAGCGTCTGGCTGTAAAGCCGGAACACGGCCGGCGCTGCCGTAGACTCCGCGAGCGGTTTGCCGTCGAACAGGAGCCTGCCCCGTACCGTTATCTCGCCGGGCAGGGAGGACCGCTCCGGAACCGCATCCGAAGAAGGGTCTGCGGTCTCGGTGACCACGGTCAGCCTCTCCTGGTCCACCTTCTCGGCGGACCGGTCTCCGGCCTGGTCGCTGAAATGAACAACCCCGGAACGGTCCGTCCATTTATACATGTCCGCTCCGGCCGGAGCCGCTGCTATCGTAACGGCAATCAGAATTCCAGCGCCAAGATATCGCATAAGTCCTCCAGGTGTACTGGTGCCCGCACCTTGTATCCCGCCAGCCGAGCGTTCGGGATTAAGGTACTATAATTTTTCTCAAATGAAAAGAAAAAATCCTATACGGGGCCGGGAACAGATGCGCTTTCGTGATCTTCCGGATTTGAAAATCACGACCTTTTCAACGATAATAAAAAAAGCGTCGACGATCTCCTTTGTTCTCCCTAATACCTTTTACCGTTCCGAATGACAGGGGCGTGCCATGAGCATCAACTACTATTATCCTTTGCCGAAGCTGACGGAACCCACTGAGATCACCAGCGATGTCTGTGTCTATGGAGCAACGGCCGGCGGCATCGCCGCGGCAATCCAGGCGGTACGCTCCGGCAAAAGCGCTGTGCTGGTCGAGTTCAGCAGGCATATCGGCGGAATGACCACTGCAGGTCTCGGCGCGACGGACATCGGCAGCAAGCACGTGATCGGCGGACTTGCCCGTCAGTTTTACCGGGAAGTGGGTGCGCATTACGGCATGGAGGAACGGTGGCACTTCGAACCCCACATCGCTTCCCGGGTGCTCGGGGAGTGGATCCGCAATCATGCCGTCCCGCTCTATACGGAGCACCGGCTTGCGGGCGTCGAGAAAGACGGAGCGCGCATCACAGCGCTCAAAACCGAGAACGGAGCAGTTTTCAAGGCCGCGGTCTATATCGATGCCAGCTATGAAGGAGACCTGATGGCCCGCGCGGGCGTCGGCTTCCGCGTGGGCCGGGAGGGAAACAGCCTTTACCGCGAGCATTTCAACGGCGTCCAGTACGGCGGGCCCCATCACAATTTCCGCCGCTATGTGGACCCCTACTATAAGGAAGGAGATCGTGCAAGCGGGCTGCTTCCCGGCGTGAGCGATTCGCCGCCCGGCAGGCAGGGGGACGGCGACGGCCTGACGCAGTCCTATAATTTCCGGATGTGCCTGAGCAACGACCCGAAGAACAGCGTTCCCTTCCCCAAGCCGCCCGAATATGACCCTCTGCGGTACGAGCTGGCAAGACGGTATATCCGGTCGGGAATATTCGACATCTTCAATCTTACCGTGCCGCTGCCGAACAGGAAGTTTGATCATAATAACTGGGGCGGCATCAATTCGGACAACATCGGGGGCAACTACGAATGGCCGGACGGCGATTACGAGACCCGGGAACGCGTCTTCCAGGACCACGTAAACTACCAGCAGGGGCTTTTCTGGTTCCTCGAGAACGATCCTCAGCTGCCGCCCATCGTCCGCCGGATCACGGCGAGCTGGGGACTGGCAGCCGACGAGTTCAGGGATTCCGGAAACTGGTCGCCGCAGCTCTATATCCGTGAGGCGCGCCGCATGGTCTCCGACTATGTGGTGACCGAACATAATGCCTTCGCTTCGCGCGAGGTGGAGGACCCCGTCGGCATGGCCTCGTATACCATTGATTCCCATAACTGCAAGCGCGTAGTCAGGGCCGGCCGCGCGGTGAACGAGGGAAACGTAGAGGTCACGCCCATTGCGCCTTTCGCCATTCCCTTTCGCGCCATTGTGCCCCGGCGCGCGGAATGCACGAACCTGCTGGTCCCCGTCTGCATCTCCGCTTCCCATGCGGCTTACGGCTCGATAAGGATGGAGCCGGTGTTCATGATCCTGGGCCAATGCGCGGGGGCTGCCGCGGCGCTCGCGCTTGGGGACGGCGGTGTGGTCCAGAACGTTTCCTACGGCAGTCTCGAAAAGAAGCTGCGCCAGGAAGCGCAGGTCATCGAGGAGCCCCGGGCATTCGACGAATTGGAGATCGTGGGGCAGCATTACCTGGAGGAACTGGTGCCGTTCCCGTCCAGCGCTTCCCACATAGTGAAAAAAGACGCGGCATAGGAAAGGAGCCGGACATGGAGCTGCCCTTCCGTTTCAAGATAGGCATTTCAGGGTCCTATGGCGGGCTGAATCTCGGCGATGAGGCCATCCTCGAAAGCATCATCAGCCAGATCCGGAACAGCGTTGATGCGGAGATCACGGTATTTACCCGCAACGCCGAGGATACACGCCGCCGCCACGCGGTCGAACGGGTGGTGCCGGTCAGAACGGTCGGACGCCGGGAAGTGCAGCCCGAGATCGACCGCCTGGACCTCCTGATCATCGGCGGGGGCGGGATACTGTACGACGCCGATGCCAGGACCTATTTGCGCGAAGCCTTCATCGCGCACGAAAAAGGCATCCCTTCCATGATCTACGGCATAGGCGCGGGTCCCCTGCGCGACCCTGCGGTCCAGGCCGAGGTGCAGAAAGCGCTCGATTCCGCCTCGATCGTAACAGTCCGCGACCGGCCGTCCCTGCGCACGGTGGAAGATGCGGGCGTGCGCCGCGAGATAACCGTGACGGCCGATCCCGCGCTGCTGCTGGAGGCGCAGCCGTGCAAGTTCGACGTGCTGGAACAGGAGGGGGTAAACCCGGGCAGAAGGCTGATCGGCATGTCGGTCCGGGAACCCGGTGTTGCCGCTCCCGACATCAACGAAGAGCACTATCATCAGCTCCTCGCGAATACCGCCGATTATCTGATCGACCGGTACGATTCCGACGTGGTATTTGTTCCCATGGAGCACAAGTTCGATCTGCACCAGGCCCATGCGGTGGGCGCACGGATGATCTGGCCCAACCATGCCCGCATCCTGCAGGGCGATTATTCGCCCGGTCAGATCATGACCATCATGACGCACTTCGAGTTCGTCGTAGGCATGCGGCTCCATTTTCTGATCTTTGCCGCGCTCCAGGGCGTCCCGTTTGTGGCCCTTCCCTATTCGACCAAGGTCCTGGGATTCATCCAGGAACTGGACATGGCCGTTCCCCCGCTGAACTACGTTAATTCAGGCAGGCTGATCGCCCACGTGGACAAGGCATGGGACCAGCGCGACAACATTCGGGAGCAGATAAGCAAACACCTGCCGGCGCTCCAGAAGAGGGCGATACAGAACAATACGCTCATGACCGGGCTGCTGCGGCTCATATATACCCGAAAAGGCGGAAGCCCCGATCAAATG
>MHEA01000206.1:1116-1305 GCA_001805085.1 Nitrospirae bacterium GWC2_57_9 | reverse complement strand
AAAATGGACCTGCTTTAAAAACAACGACTAAACCTTATTCTCACACGAAGGCACGAAGGTCAAAACGAACTAATTTGGTCTATCCGTTTTATCGCGATGAAGGTTTGGTTCTGGCCTTCTTCGTGGCTTCGTGGCTTCGTGTGAGATAAAGCAATTAATTATTTTTTTAAAGATTCCGCATTCCGCGTG
>MHEA01000206.1:771-1104 GCA_001805085.1 Nitrospirae bacterium GWC2_57_9 | reverse complement strand
CTGGCCGGAACCGGTCCGTATCCCTGGTACACGAACTCTGTCCGCACCAGTTCCTGGCTCTCGTCGGGCGAAAGCATCCGCATCCGGAACAGCCTCCCGTGAAGGTCGTACTCATATCGGGTGCAGGTAACAACCTGTTCGTCGGCGTCCAGTACGAATTTGCCCATTTCCAGCGCGGTCTGCCGGATCCCGTCAGCGATGCCGATCACGAACCCGCCGACGGTTCCCACGGTCAAGGGCGCGAAAACGACAGCTGTCACGACGAGCGCCTCGTCCCTGTCCATGTGCCCGTAGTAGCCTGCATGGAAGTTCCCCTGGGCGAACACCCCCGTC
>MHEA01000206.1:0-755 GCA_001805085.1 Nitrospirae bacterium GWC2_57_9 | reverse complement strand
GGAACCCCTTTCCCGTCCATTCATAGACCGTCTCGAAGGGCTTTGAAAAATCGGGTTTCTGCCGGACTACGGCGATATCATAGCTCATCAGGGGCCGGCTGCCGGACAGCCGGACCACGGTGAAATGGTCGCCCGGTCGTGAGGGTCGTTCGGCCAGAGGCGTGCCGACCAGGGGCAGCCCTTTTTCGTCATAGGTTATTTCGCGCACGATGATCTCGCGGCTGTCCCCTGCACGCCCGTCAGTGACACCCGGCCGGGTGCCGCCGCAGGCAGCAAGAACAGTGCCGAGCAGGCAGCCGGCAACGATCACACGCAGCTTTATCAACGGGATCAGCATATTTTCTCCGGCAGATGATGGATTGGTCGCAGGTGATAAAGACAAGGATGAGCATGAGAAGCATAGCAACCCGGTCGGGAAAAGTAAAGGCAGTTTATCTCGGGATGCTACTTCCTGAGGTACCGGTTCAGCAGGTCTCCGGCGCCCTTCTTCAGGTACTTCTCTCCCTGGGACCGTGTGACCACCTTTGCCGTTTCCCGGGCAAGCGCCGTTGCCACCGTGGTAGCAACTTCGGAAGGCGTTGCTCCCCGGTTCCCGCCGATGTTCGTCAGCTCCAGCCTCGGCAGGTCCAGCAGAATCAGCCGGTCGCCCAAAGCGGCAATGCGCGCCTCGACACGTCCGTTCTCGAACACGAGCTTCCTGATGAACAGTCTGATTTCCTTCCCCTTCTTCTTTTCTCCTGGTTCCTTTTTGGGAG
>MHEA01000205.1:8899-12161 GCA_001805085.1 Nitrospirae bacterium GWC2_57_9 | reverse complement strand
TTGATTTATGTTTACATTTTTTCTTCGGCTCTTAAGGCTTCGGGTGAAAATGGTTTTTTTGATTCCGGTGATCACACCCAGAGCCTTATCAACCCGGCCAGAAAGACCAGGGCGATGGGCAGGTACAGCAGGCGGTAGGTGCCGGCCATGTCCGCCTTGAAGTACTGCAGGGTCAGGGCAAGGCAGAGGTGAGTGGGCGAGAGCATGACCCCGGCAAAGCCGCTCGCGAAAGCGAAGGTCACGTCGCCGGAGGAGGGATGTCCGCCGGTCATGGCCATGATGATCGGAAAGGTGGCTCCCACGAATCCCACGGTAAGGCCGGTGAGCAATCCCACGATGAAGGGGAGCGCAAAGAGGACCATCGACGGGGGCAATCCGCTTTCGCGAATAAAGAGGGGCAGGGCCTGGATAGCGCCCGAAGCCTCGAGCATGCCTTTGAACACCATGATGCCCGCGGTCATGAGCACTATGTTCAGGGAAAAGCTTTCGCGCAGCGTGGTCAGTATTTCCGGCGGCGAGTATCGGTAATAGAGGAACAGCGCAGCCACTACCAGGATCATGGCCAGGGCCAGGGGCAGTTTGAACACGATGACCAGGGCGACCGAGGCCATGATCGGAAGCAGTGTGAGAAAAAGCGTTCTGACCTCGTTCCAGTCCCGTCTGCCCTGGATCTTCTCCGGCTTCAGGCTGCGGAACCCGAGGAGAGCTCCGATGCCGACGACAGCCAGGGGCAGCGGCAACTGGGACAACAGAAAATCGTTGATCGGCATCTGGGTGACAGCCGCCGCCAGTATGACGCCCGGATAGAGCGGCGAGATGTATTCCCAGATGTGGCGGAACCAGTAATTGATGAAGGCCTTATGCTCGGGCGCCATGTCGGCATCGGCAGCTGCTTCCTGCACCATGGGCGCAGAGAAGGCGGCGCCGCCGGCAGACGGCAGAAGCCCGATCACGCCCGGGAGCACGGCCATGGCAATGCGCCTGTCCCGTGCCACGTTCACGACGGAACCGATCATGGCCTTGAGTACGCCCCGTTTGCGTATGATGTTCTCGAGCACCATGATCAGCACCAGGCCGGTCACCAGGTTGATCGTGACGGGGTCCAGGATCCCGCGGAATATGACCTTGAGCTGGGTGAGGGGGCCGAGGACGTAGAGTGTTCCGAGAAACAGGGAGGCCGCCAGCATGACGGCCCCGAAGTTCCAGCGCATTCGGAGCAGCAGTACGATCAGGCCGAAGGCCGCGGCGATCCTGAGCAGGTCCGTCATCGGATATACCCCGTGCCGAGATAGAATATGACCGCCGCGCGGATCGAGTACCGCTCCATGTTCCATTCCTTCGGGAGCGGCTGGAACGGCGCGGCAGACCGGAGTGACCGGACAGCCTCATCGTCCAGGATCTTGTAGCCCGATGATTTTAACACCTCCACATTGCCGAGCGTGCCGTCCTTCCTGATGTCGAACTGGACGAAGAGTGTGCCCTGGTACCCGGATATGGCTGCAAGTTCGGGATACTTCAGAACGCTTTCGACCTTGATCTTGAGCCACCGGTTATAGGATATGAACTTGAACTCGTCCGTGTCGAGCGTGACCGAGTCATCCCCCGGTTTCCGCAGGGGCATGCCTTTGCGCGCCAGTTCGTCGATATCATTCTGGGATAAAAAGGGGAGCGGGCCGTTCTTGTGCTGTTCCGGTCCGATGCCGGACTTGCCTGCTTCAGGCGTCTTGCCCGTCTCTTTGCCCTGCTCCGCTCCTTCGGGAATACCCGTTCGCGGCACTGTTTGCGGCGTGGTCCGCGGAAGGGCAACTTCATCGTCGTCGCCGAATTTTTCCGGCCTGGGTACCGAGCCGGGAGAAAGGGGTTTTTCCGGGACGGTCTGCCGGGGCACGCGGGGCACCGGCGGCGGAGGGACAGGTCTCTGGAGAGGAGGCAGCTTCCGGAGCGTCTCGGGCGGCAGGTTCACGATGTCGACGGGGATGGGGACCGGGAGCGCCGTCCGGCCGGGCCCGGCAAGGTACACGGCCGCCACGATCATCGCGTGGAGGGCGATTGAGATGATGAAAGCAACGGTGATGAACCTGGTGGAATGGATGCGCGGGTACATGAGTTTTAAAAAAATTAGACACGGATTTTCGCGGAAAAGCCGGATCAAGCTTTACAGCTGTTAAATCCGATTTTTCAGATTTTATCCGTGTCCAGAAATGGTTTTCAGTTTTTGCCCGGTTATCGGGTCTCGATCTTCTTCTGCATACGGTCCGATACTTCCCGGAGCAGTTTGAGGATCGCCTCGGCCTTTTCCGGGGTGAGGCTCCCCATGCCGCAGGAGGGCGTGATCAGGCTCTGGCTCAGGAGGACCTGGCGCTTGACGCCCTGCTGCTCAAGGCGCTTCATGCCGGTCTCGAGCTTTTCGATCAGCATGTCTGCGGTCTCCGTCCCGGTGAAAGCGCCCGTCGGAACGATCCCCCAGGCGAGCGAACCGCCCCGGGCATAGAAACGCTTGATCTCTTCGGGGTAGAGCATGACCTTTTCCATGTACCCGAAGGCGTCGAAGTTCACGATATCCACCTTCGTATTGAAGATCATGGGCCAGTCCGCATTTCCGCAGCAATGTATCCCGGCAAGCCCGCCGAGCTCATGGATCGTGTCGATGATCTCGTTCAACTTCTCGGCAATCACCTCTGAGGATACGGCCGAGAAAGCGGAGCCCAGGGATTCCATGGCCGGTTCGTCGATAAAGATGATCACCGGCTTGCCGAACTGGCCAAGCTCCTTGATCTGCCAGGCTGCCTTCATGGCGAGGCCCTTTACGACGGCATCGTAGAGCACGTCATTGTGCACGATGTCCTTGCCGGCCTGGTCCTTGAAGGAGATTCCTGCCGTGAGCGGGCCGGTGATGTGGCCTTTGACGAAGCGAATGCCGCGGGGAGCGTTCTTTTTCATCGCTTTGATAAAAGCAGGGAATGCCGCAGCGTAGGCTTCGGATATTTTGAAGAACGTGTAATCCTTTTCCAGGTAGCGCTCGAAGAAATGCTCGAGCTCCGGGGTCAGGTCATGGGAAGCATCGAAATAAAAACGCTTCTTCCCTTCGTCCAGCTTCAGGCCCGGAAGCGACTCGCTGTACTGCCCGTCCATCTGCTCCCGGAAGTCCCTTTGCGGGAGCTGCGGCCAGATCGGGGCCTCCGCAAGATACTGAAGGGAGAGGGCCGCAGCCCTGTCAGGGTCGGTGAGCGGGAAACTGCCGATCCCGGTTGCAATGCAGTTG
>MHEA01000205.1:5934-8863 GCA_001805085.1 Nitrospirae bacterium GWC2_57_9 | reverse complement strand
TGTCCGGTCATTATATATTCAATGGTCTCAAAAAACAACTTAAAAGCCGCGGGCTGAGGTGCGATGCTGAGATCCCTTGGCTCCGCCGGGGGCAAGGCCGTTCCTGCCCGGCTGATCTCTCAGTTTCCGCCCGGAACAGTGAAATTGAGCTTTACAGCCATGAGTAAAACCGGTAATATGCCCGGGATGAAGTACGGAACCAAGGCAATAAAAGACGCGAAACTGGAGCTGTGGCCCAATCCAAACCCGGACCGGGACTATGTCATCGACATTTCCTATCCCGAGTTCACCTGCCTCTGTCCGCGCTCGGGCTATCCCGATTTTGCCACCATCGGGATCACCTATACTCCGGACAAAAAGGTGGTGGAGCTGAAGGCCCTGAAACTGTGGCTCAACAGTTTCCGCGACCAGAGCATATCCCACGAAGCGGTAACCAACCTTGTCTTCGATATCCTCAAAAAACAGCTCAAGCCCCGGAAGCTGGAGGTCGTTGGCGATTTCAACGTGCGCGGCAATGTAAAGACGGTCATCAAAGTAGCAATGTAACCGCGCACGGGGAGCATGTTCGCATTTCGGCCCGCAACCCCATCACACTCTATCACTAAGGACATTTCTATTTTGGCTTGACCGGTTGCTCACAAAGACTTGACTAATGCAGAATGAAATGCTATCTATGAATGTGCTGTTCATGCTTGCCCCCTGAGGAGGTTTTCTATGAAGTTCGCGGCACGGTTGGCTCTCTTCCTTCTTCCGTTATCCTTCCTGGCTCCCCTTTCGTCCCTTGCCGCCGCACCGCCGGAAACGTTCGCACCGCTCGTGAAAAAAGAGATGCCGGCGGTGGTGAACATCTCCACGAGGCAGGTGGTCAAGGTGCAGCAGCAGTCGCCCTTCGGCGACCCTCAGATGGACGACTTCTTCTACCGGTTCTTCGGGGGAAGACCTTCCCAGCGGGAGAAAGTGCGGCAGAGCCTGGGCTCGGGGTTCGTCATCAGCCCCGACGGGTATATCCTGACCAACAATCATGTTGTTGATAAGGCGCGGGACATCAAGGTGGCCTTTTCCGACGGCCGGGTCATGGAGGCGAAACTGATCGGCACATCGAAGGAGATCGACATCGCCCTCATCAAAGTGGAGGCAACGGGACTCCCCTTCGTGGAACTCGGCGATTCGGATACCCTTGAAGTAGGGGACTGGGTAATGGCGATCGGGAATCCCTTCGGCCTGAACCATACGGTCACGGCCGGCATTGTTTCGGCAAAAGGGAGGGTCATCGGCGTGGGACCCTACGATGACCTGATCCAGACGGATGCCGCGATCAACCCGGGGAACAGCGGCGGCCCGCTGTTCAATATGACGGGTGAAGTGGTCGGGATCAACACGGTCATCATCGCGACGGGACAGAACCTCGGGTTCGCCGTGCCGATCACGATGGTCAAGGGGGTCCTTCCCTCGATCAGGGAAAAAGGCCGGCCCGACATGGGCTGGCTCGGCGTTTCCGCACAGGTGATCACCCCCGATCTGGCAGCCGCAGTCGGTCTCGCCGAACCGGTCGGCGCGCTCGTGAACGGCATCACCAAGAACAGCCCCGCGGAAAAGGCGGGGCTCAAACGCGGCGACGTGATCGTGGAACTGGACGGCAAGAAAATCCTTGACCCCTCGGAACTGCCGCGGATGGTGGCCTTCGGCCATATCGGCAAGACCGTCGTGATGAAGGTGATCCGCCAGGGAAAACCGATCGAGATCCAGGCCGTGGTCGAGCTTCGGCCGGAGAACTAAGTTCTGAGTGCGGGGCGCATGCAGGCCGGTCCCGTCTTTTTCCGGTCCGCCAGACCCGTACGACATCACTAGGAGAAAACAATGTTCGGTCTTGGAATACCTGAACTGATCGTTATATTCGTCATAGCCCTTCTCGTGTTCGGGCCCAAGAAGCTTCCCGACCTGGGAAAGTCCATCGGCCGCGCCATGGCCGAGTTCAAGAAAGCATCCGATGATTTTCAGGAATCCGTCAAGACGGAAATGAGGGACGTGGAAAAGCAGGTGGACCTGGACCAGGTGGAAATACTCGGGAAGATCGATCTTTCGGCAGAGTCTGTCTACCAGGAGCCGAAGGCAACGACTGAAGAGGGGGAATCCGCCGGTCAGAAGGCGAAGTTGCAGGAAGGCCAGGCGGAGCAGGAGAGCGGGGAGACAAAGAATGGCTGAAGAAGAACTGCGGATGCCCTTCTGGAGCCACCTTGCGGAACTTCGGAAACGGATCGTTGTCTCCCTTATCGCTGTTTCGCTCGGCTTCGGCATGAGTTTCTCGTTTTCCGAGGACTTGCTGGCCCTTCTCATGATCCCCATGAACATGAAGATCGGGCTGCAGCCTGTTTTTCCGTACCTGAACTTCACGCCCAACACCGCAGTGCAGCAGCTCTACTTCACGACCCTGACGGAACCGTTCATGTCGCATCTGAAGATCGCTTTTGTCGCCGGTCTTATCCTTGCTGTTCCGGTGATCCTGCATCAATTCTGGAAATTCATCTCTCCCGGACTGCTGCCGCGCGAGCGGAAATATACAGGATATTTCGTTCTGTTCTCGACGCTCTTCTTTGTCGCCGGGGTACTGTTCTGCTTCTTCCTGCTCCTTCCCTTTGCAGTGCCCTTCCTGATCGGCTACAAGACCGAGCACTTGAAGGCGATCGTCACGATCGGACAGTATATCGACTTTACGCTGAAGTTCCTGCTCGGCGCAGGGGCCGTGTTCGAGCTGCCGCTCCTGATCATTCTGCTCAGCCGCATGGGGATCGTCAGCGCCGAGGCCCTTGCCCGGTTCCGGAAATATGCGTTCCTGATCTCCTTTATTCTCGGCGCAATGCTGACCCCGACGCCGGATGTCTTCAACATGACGCTCATGTCCCTCCCGATCTACTTCCTGTACGAGCTCGGC
>MHEA01000205.1:0-5896 GCA_001805085.1 Nitrospirae bacterium GWC2_57_9 | reverse complement strand
TGAGTCCACGGAACTGACCAGGACGTAGCGGGTGCGGAATGCTGAATAAAAAAACAACTCCCGTCGTGTCCTTCGTTGCCGCCGGCTCGAACAGCGGCAAGACCACACTTATCGAAAAGGTCGTAAAAGCGCTCAAGGGCCGCGGACTCCGCGTGGCGGTGATCAAGCACGCCTCGAAAGGTTTCGATCTCGACCAGCCGGGCAAGGATTCGTGGCGGTTCCGTCAGGCGGGCGCCGATGCCGTCGTGCTGGTGGGCCCGGGCGAGACCGCCATCATCGAGACGACCGACCGCGAGCCGTCGCCGGAAGAGCTCGAAGGCCGGGTAAATGCCGATATCGTTATCCATGAAGGTTTCAAAAAGAGCGCGCGGAACAAGATCGAGGTGTTCCGGGCCGGCATATCAGCCGACAGGCCGCTCTGCCTGGACGATCGCACTTTCAGCGCGCTCGTGAGCGACAAACAATTCGATGTCCCGGTTCCATTCTTCGATCTCAACGATGCAACGGGAGTAGCGGAGTTCATCGTGAAAAAATTTGTCCAAAAGAGCTGATGCAAATTGTGGTTGTAATAAGATATTTACCTGTAATTACTGCGGATAATCATGTTTTTCGTTGACTTTCAGGCTGGTTTTCCCTATTTTATGTCTGGCACTTTGTCCGGGCAGTATATCCCATCTTGAGAAGGAGCGGTCATGTCAGGAGCGCGATCAAAGAAGCTGTTCGAAGAGGCAAAGAAGCATATTCCAGGCGGCGTGAACAGCCCGGTCCGGGCCTTCCGGTCCGTGGGCGGAGAGCCGCTCTTCATAAAGAAGGCCAAGGGCTCGAAGATCATTGACGCCGACGGGAAGACCTATATCGACTATGTCCTTTCCTGGGGACCGATGATCCTGGGACATGCCCATCCCGGCGTTACCGCCGCGCTCAAGAAGGCGATCGCCAATGGTACGAGCTACGGCGCGCCCACCGAACTCGAGGTCACTCTTGCCAGGATGGTAAAGAAGGCCTTCCCCTCGATCGAGATGGTGCGTATGGTCAGCTCCGGCACGGAAGCAACGATGAGCGCCATCCGGGTGGCTCGCGGTTTTACCGCACGGGACAAGATCCTCAAATTCGAGGGAGGCTATCACGGCCATGGCAACAGCCTGCTGGTGAAAGCCGGAAGCGGCGTGGCGACCTTCGGACTGCCTGACAGCCCGGGCGTGCCCGCGGAGCTCGCCAAGCTCACCCTGACCGTTGCCTACAACGATCTTGCCGCGGTCAAGGAAATCGCATCGCGGGAAGGCGAGCAGATCGCCTGCATTATCGTGGAACCGGTCGCGGGGAACATGGGCTGCGTGCCGCCCGAGGCGGGGTTCCTTGAAGGACTCCGCCAGGTGTGCGACCAGTACGGCATCGTGCTCATTCTCGATGAAGTAATGACCGGTTTCCGTGTCGCTTTCGGCGGGGCTCAGCAACTTTATAAGATCAAGCCCGACCTTACCTGTCTGGGCAAGGTGATCGGCGGCGGTCTGCCGGTGGGCGCCTTCGGCGGCAGGCGCGAGATCATGGAAAAGGTGGCGCCTATCGGCCCCATTTACCAGGCGGGTACGCTTTCGGGAAATCCGCTTGCAATGACGGCCGGGATCGAGACGCTCAAGCTCCTGGCAAAACCGGGTGTCTATAAAACCCTGGAGAAAGCGTCTTCAGACCTGGAGCAGGGGCTTCGGGCCGCGGCAGCGGAAGCAGGGGTTCCGGTAACGCTTAACCGCGTCGGCTCCATGTTCACCGGTTTCTTTACTGACCGGAAGGTGAAGGACTTTGCGAGCGCGAAGACGTCCGATACGGCCCGGTTCGGCAAGTTCTTCCTCTCCATGCTCAAGAACGGCGTCAATCTCGCGCCTTCCCAGTTCGAGGCGGCGTTCCTGTCGCTGGCTCATACAAAGGCGGACATCAACCGGACGATCGAAGCGGCGCGGAAGAGCCTCAGGGGAATTTAGATAAGAGGGGTCGGAATCCGGAGCGGATCGAAGGACGTCGTTTCATCTATGAAAGAAGAAGACAGAAAATTGATCCGCATGATCGGCGTATTGAGCACGGTAGGCCTTACTATGGTGTTCGCTACCGTGATCGGCCTGTTTATCGGTCTCAAGCTTGACGGCTGGCTGGGTACGTCTCCGTGGCTTACAGGCTTGTTCCTGCTCCTCGGCATCTTTGCCGGTTTCCGGAACCTCTTCATGCACGTCAAAAAGAGCCAGAAAGACCTTGAGAACCAGAGCAGGGATAACAAATGACAGACGAGTTGGAAGTACGTAAGCAGGCGGTAGCAGCCATTCTCAAGGGAGTGGCAAAGAAGACAGGAATCATCGTGTCCGCCGCGGCGGCAGCAGCACTCGTATTTTCACTCATTCGGGACGCCGGGGAATGGTGGTTTCTTCCCGCCAGTATTCTTTTCGGCGGAATACTCGGGTGGCTGAATTTCCGCTGGCTCGCTATCGCCGTCCAGAGGGTTTACCTTCGGCAGGGCGCGACCCCGGGCATGTCCAATCTGGCTGCGGCCATCATCAATATCCTGAAGCTTTCCATTATCTTCATCATCCTGTTTATCGTGATCAAATGGCAACTCGTGCATGTCTTTGGACTGGTGGCCGGGCTTTCGTTCTGCTTCCTCGCGATCGTATGGGAGGGAGCCACGGTCATGAAAGACAGTTTGAAGAACCAGCCTCGGTAAGAACAATAACGCTATCGGCATCAATGGTGATCAGAATTAGGGGGGGAGGAGAGTAGTATGAAGAATCACGTTCTCAGGCCGCTATTCGTTGTCATCGGGATCGTCGTCCTGATCCTGCTTGCAAGAATAGTGATCGTGCCGAAGGACTTCGGCATCGGCGAGCGGGGCTATATGTACGCTTGGTACCGGAAGTCGAATGAAGAGGACTGGAAAAAGTTCAAGGTAAAGTACATGGGCCGGGAATATTGCAAGGACTGCCATTCCGACAAGTACGACGCGATCAAGCAGACGCCCCACGCGGCCATCCAGTGCGAGAATTGCCATGGACCGGCGAACGACGCCGTGAGCGAACACCCGTCCGATCAGCGGCCCAAGCTCGTTATCGACAAGAGCAGGGCGCACTGTTTGAGGTGTCATTTTCCGCTGCCTTATCCCACGAGTGCGCGATTGAAGATCAGGGGGATCGATCCGGACAAGCATAACCCGGATATGGAATGTTCCACCTGTCACAATCCGCACCAGCCGATGGAGGGCCTGAAATGATATCGCGAAGAAAATTTTTGAAAAATACCGCGCTGGGTATCGCGGGAATGGGCATATCCCTGTCTGCGCTGGAGATCATCGATCCCCGGAAACTGTTCGCCGAGGTGGCTGCCGACAAGGCTGCCGTGCGGTGGGCCTTCCTCGTAGACACCTATAAATGCGTAGGCTGCGGCCTGTGCGTCAAGGCATGCAAGGAGGAGAACGAGGTCCCCTATGATGCGAACGTGACGAGGACCTGGGTGGAACGCTACGTGCTGACCAAGACCGGCAAATTGTACGCCGATACCCCGAAAGGCGCCCGCGACGGGTTCACGACGGACAAGATCGACCTGAATGCGGACGGAATCAAAGATATCAGCAAGGAAGGCATTGAAAAGGCGTTTTTCGTACCCAAGCTCTGCAACCAGTGCGACAATCCTCCCTGCGTGCAGGTCTGTCCCGTCGGAGCCACGTACCAGGCGGCCGACGGCGTCGTGCTGGTGGACCGGAAATGGTGCATCGGCTGCGGCTACTGCATCATGGGGTGCCCCTACGGCGTGCGGTTCTTCCACCCGGTCCATCATACCGCCGAGAAGTGCAATTTCTGCTATCACCGCATCACGAAAGGGCTGAAGAGCGCCTGCGTCCAGGCCTGTCCCTTCGGAGCGCGCCAGATCGGGAACATCAAGGACCCCAACGATCCGGTCACGGTGGCCATACGGACACAGCGGGTGGGCGTGCTCAAGAGCGAATATGGTACGAAACCGCAGGTCTACTACATCGGCCTGGATGAGGAGGTCAGATAGCCATGGTGCACGGAGAACTTTGGACCGTTAAGGAACTGTTCGTTACACCGAACGAGTATATCTATTGGAGCATTCAGATCGTGATGTATCCTTTCATGACGGGGCTGGTGGCAGGTGCATTCGTGCTGTCCTCGCTCTACCATGTGTTCGGCATCCAGCAGCTCAAGGACATGGCGCGGTTCGCGCTGGTGTTCTCCTTTGCGCTGCTCTTCGCGGCGCCCATGCCGATCGTGCTGCATCTGCAGTTCCCGTTCCGGGGCGTGGAGATCTTCATGACGCCCCATTTCACCTCGGCCATCGCGGCCTTCGGCATCGTCTTTTTCACCTATGGCGCGATCGTGGCCTCCGAGCTCTGGTTCCTCTATCGCAAGCACTTTGTGGAGGTCTCGCTGGCTCTTCGTGAAAAGCAGGACAGGACCCTGGGCGAGCAGATCAGGTACCTTATCTTCTGCACCCTGACCCTGGGTGTGTACGACATCAGCGAGGAGTCATTGCACCGCGACGAGAAGGCGATCAAGTTCCTGGCAGCGCTCGGCATCCCGGTGGCCTGCTTCCTCCACGGGTACGCGGGCTTCATATTCGGATCCGTCAAGGCGAATGCCCTCTGGATGACGCCGCTCATGCCGGTCATCTTCATCATGTCCGCGATCGTTTCCGGCATTGCCCTCTGCATGCTCACCTATATCGTAGCGATGGAGATCCGGAAATACCTGGCGAAGCGCAAACGCGCCGCCTATGCCGGACTCCAGTCACAGGACCAGCTCAAGAGCGTGGAGATCAGCGTCATCCAGATGACGGCCAAGTACCTTCTGGCCTTCCTGGTGGCCGCCATCAGCCTTGAAATCCTCGATCTTATCTTCCGGGGGTATACGGCGCTCAAGTCCTGGGACGTGCTCCGAAGCGTTATCTACGACCGTGATTTCAAGACAATCTTCCTGATGCAGTACGGCATCGGCAACCTCGTTCCCCTCATCCTGTTCCTGATCCCCGGCATCACGATCCGAAGGGCGGTGCTGGGCGTGCTGCTCGTGCTGTTCGGCGTCTTCATGATGCGCTGGAACGTGGTGATCGGCGGGCAGGCCTTTTCGCTCACCTTTGCCGGCTACATGCATTATCACCTGCCGATCGTGCCGCATGACTGGGAAACCGTGAAAGAAGGCCTCGTCGGAGCTATTGCTATCTTCATCATGCCGTTCGCGCTGTTCACGGTCATAAGCAAGATATTCCCCGTTTTCGAAACCCAGAAAGCACGTTGATCCTTTTCCCCATGATCGTTCTCCCGGAGCAATGACTCCGGGAGAACGAAGCCTTTCCTGCTCAGAAACTCCTCCAATTCCAATCAGAAGCCTTCATCAAATTAGAATTAGGGTTTGCAATTTCATGCAAAAAGAGATTATATAGAATCATAAGTCAGTAGTCCTTTCAGCTGTTGGTCGCTCCACTCCTTTTAAAAGGACGGACCCTATGACCAGCCAAAAAAAAGCTGTTGTCCCTGCAATGCTGCTGATCCTCCTTACGGCATTAGCGGCCCTCGCTGCCGAACCGGAAACCCCTCACAAGAAATTTTTTGTTCCGCCTCCGCCGTTCTCTCCCGGGATATTTCCCTGCTCGCAATGCCATGCCGGCATGCCTGTCAACAAACAGGTTCGCCATCTGGATATGCACCAGGAAATCGCGCTGAACCACATGCCCGGAGGCTGGTGTTTCGACTGCCACAATCCGTCCAATCGCGACATGCTGCGCCTGGCCAACGGCAAGCTTGTTCCGTTCAGCGAATCCTACAACCTGTGCGGTCAGTGTCACGGCACGATACTGAGGGAATGGAAGGCCGGCCTGCACGGGAAACGGACGGGCAGTTGGA
>MHEA01000204.1:14732-17137 GCA_001805085.1 Nitrospirae bacterium GWC2_57_9 | reverse complement strand
AAATTCGAAAACTCTTCGCGCTACATTCATGATACCCTCCTTTTAAATTGATCTATTTATGTAGACATTCTGTATAAATCCCAAGCCCCAAGCACCAAATCGCAAATAAGCATCCAAACGCCAAATACGAAATTCAAAGCGATGTTCGAACATTGGATTTTCGAATTTGGATATTATTTGTGATTTGTTATTTGTAATTTGGAATTTCTCCGCTACTTGATCCTTTCGAACTCGGTCATGATCTTGTATTTTTTGCCGATGCCCAGAAGCCGGGTATAGGCGATTGGGTTTGATTCGCTGCCGATCAGCAGCCGGTGGAGCAGGAGAGCCGGAGCGCCCTCGGGAATCCTGAGCAGCGAGGCTGCCTCGCCGCGGGCTTCGGAAACCTCGATCGTCTGCACCACCTTCGATATCTTCTTCGCGCCCCGTTCCTGGATCAGTTCATAGAAAGGGACGCGGCAGACGTCTTCATCCTCGATCCCGGGAAAAACCGACAGTCGCACATAGGACTCTTCGAGGTAGGCTGTCTCTCCGTTCACCACCCGCCTGCAGAGGATATAGTAGAGGTCCTGGTCCCCATTCAGGCTCAGGATCGATCTCATCTCCTCTGAAGGCTGCTTCAGCCCTTTTGCCAGCAGCTCCTTCTTAGCTTTCACCCCCTCCCCGAACATGTCTTCCGTCAATTTGGTTTTCATGGTTACTCCCAGGTCCTGCTTGGCATAGGTCACAAAAGTCCCCTTGCCCTGCTGCTTCCTGAGGTAGCCGCTTCTGACCAGCTCCGATACCGCGTTCCTGACTGTGGCCTTGCTTACGTCATAGGTCCTGCACAGTTCGTCCTCGGTAGGGATTTGTGAACCGTTCGGCCATTCCTGCTTTTCGATCTTTTCCTTGATGATCGAAAACATCTGGACATAAAGCTTCTGCAGGCTTTCCCGGTCTACTGTTTTTTCTGTCCACATATGCATATTTCTTTATGTCCTTATAATGTTTTTTTCCGGTCAAAAAAAATTCCCCGACAGCGTTCCACGGGAAAGCCTCTAAAGCTGAGCACCGGTCATGACAACCAGGCCGGGATCAGAACGCAGTTTATTTTCCTGCGTTCTCGGCAGCGGTTCTTTTATACGCCTCTGCTGCTACGGTCTCTTCCTGAGCAGCTGCTGCTTCCTGCCGAACAGCTTCGTCATATTCACCGGCTTCGGCGAAGGTTATGGCAACCATGATGTCTTCCAGTTTCTTCATCAGTTTTTTCATGTCATCCCTCCGTTCAGCTTTGCTAATGTAATTACAAACCGCATGCCATATTACAATCCATTGATTTTAAATGTAAATTTTATGATGAATTGTTAATGGTGCAATTTAATATTGCTGTGGAAACAGAAAAAGCCATGCTTTTGCATGGCTTTTGGTGCAACAATTAATTGCTGTCGTTATGTTATGTTGCTATCTTATACTGCTTGATCTTGCGCTGGAGCTGCTGGCGGTACATGCCTAGGGCGGATGCTGCACGGGATATATTTCCTTTGGATTCAAGAAGGGCTGCCGAGATGGTCTCCTTTTCGACGGAGCACAAAGCTTCTTTGAGGCGGGTAGTCGCGGCACGCGGCCGGGGAGCCGTCGAGCCCTGCCGGATGCTCTCGGGAAGGTCGGCGGGCAGGATCTCCGAGGTGTTTGCAAAGGAGATGGCCCGCTCGATGATGTTCTCCAGCTCCCGCACGTTGCCGGGATAGGAATGTTCGAGCAGCAGGCTCATGGCCTCGCCGCTGATGCATTTTATCAGGATGTCCTTTCTCTTCGGCGCATGCTCCTGCACGAAATGCTTGGACAGGAGCGGCACGTCCTCCATACGGTCGCGCAGGGGCGGCAGATGGATATTAATGACGTTCAGACGGTAGAAGAGGTCTTCCCGGAAGCTGCCCCGCTGGCAGGCTGTTTTAAGATCGCGGTTGGTGGCGGTGATGAACCGGAGATCGACCTTGAGCTGGCGCATGCCGCCGATCCGCATGATCTCGCCTTCCTGCAGCACGCGGAGGATTTTGGTCTGGAACAGCGGAGAAACATCGCCGATCTCGTCGAAGAACACCGTGCCGCCGCTCGACTGCTCGAGAAGGCCCTTCTTGAGATACTGCGCTCCGGTGAATGCCCCCTTCTCGAACCCGAAGAGCTCCGATTCGAGCAGGGTGTCCGGGATGGCGCTGCAGTTGATGGTCATGAAGGACCGTTCGTTCCGGGGGCTCCAGCGGTGGATCGCGCGGGCGATCAGCTCCTTGCCGGTCCCGCTCTCGCCCGTGATCAGCACGTTGCTCTCGCTGGCAGCCGCCTTCTTGATCAAACCGAACACTTCCTGCATCGCGGGGCTGTTGCCGATGATCTCGTCGAAACCGTACTTGTGGCTCAGGATCCTTTTT
>MHEA01000204.1:6373-14711 GCA_001805085.1 Nitrospirae bacterium GWC2_57_9 | reverse complement strand
GAGAGGGTTTCGGCGGTCAGGGGTTTTTCGAGATAATCGGAGGCCCCGAGCCGCAGGGATTCCACGGCCTTTTTCAGGCTGGACCGGGAAAAGGCGATAACGGGCACGCGGTGCCGGATGTCGAGCAGCCGCTCCTGCCAGTTGTCCGTGTCCAGATCGAGGAATGCGATGTCGTGGGCCGCATCCTCGCTTCCGGACGGGGAGGTGTTCGACCGGGCCTGGAGATCCGGCGAGAACCCCGTGCCCCGGAACAGGGCATACAGGTCCTTTGCTTCATCGGAAATGATGAGGATGTTTAACATAAATCACAAAGCGGTGACAAATTCCAAATAACAAATAAGCACCGATACTCAAGCTCCAAATTTCAGACATTCGGTTATTGGTGTTTGAAATTTGTTTGAGATTTGGGATTTGTAATTTGGTGCTTGTCTTACCTTTTCACGACCAGTACCGGGCAGGAGGCAAGAACGATCACGCGTTCCGCCACGCTTCCCATCAGCAGCCGCTCCACGCCGGTCCGGCCGTGGCTGCCGACCACGATCAGGTCCGCCTTCTGCTCCCCGGCTATCTGGATGACGGCCTCCGCCGGCTTGCCGCTCATCACGAAGGCCTTCACGGTGACCCCTTCCTTCTGGGCCGCCTCCTTCACCGCCTTCGCGTTCTGCTCCGCGTTACGCATCTCCTTCTCCGCGATCAGCTCGCGCTGGTTCACGGTAAAATCGATGTCCGTGGGCGTGGCGATCTCGGCAGGCACCACGGAAATGACGGTAAGCTGGCTCCCGTTCCGCTTGGCCAGGCCGATGGCCTCGGAAACTGCAGCCGCGGAATAGCGCGAGCCGTCCGTCGCGACCAGGATGCTCTTGAACCGGACCTCCGCTGCCCGGGGCACCACCAGCACATTGCAGGGCGCGAGTCCGATGACCCTGGCCGTAACGCTTCCCATCATCAGGCGCTTCAACCCGGTCCTGCCCCGGCGGCCCATGACGATCATCGTACTCTTGTCCTTCTCCGCCGCCTCCACGATGTTGCGATAGGGGTCTTCCCCCTTCTCCACCAGGGTGGCGCACTCGACCCCTTCCTTGCGCGCTCGTGCCTGGACCGCTTCCAGGTGCAGCCGCGCCTCCTTCTCCTTCTTCTCCATGATCTGAGGAGCAACGGAATCGAACTCGGGATTGTAATCTATGACGGAAAGGACCGAAAGGCTGCTCGAACAGGTCTTTGCCAGCCGGACCGCTTCCCGGACCGCCCCTTCACTGAACTCAGACCCATCGCTCGAAAGCAGGATCCGTTGCACTCCTGTTGTGGGACAAATTTCCGCCATCACATGCCTCCTCTGAGAAATGATTTTCTTGAGATGATCGCAGCATCATATTGTTGCAGCGTGCAACACTGTTGCAATGATAATATCTCCCCTGCGTGCTGTCAATGAGAATCCTCTGAAAAAAAGGAGCTTTGAGAAAGCGGACGGAACGTGCTCGATGCAGACATGCCAAACGGACGAAGGAAACCGGAATGGACAACCTGAAAAAAAGCCCCTTTTTGAAGGGGCTTATGTACTAGGCTGATTCTGCGGATATCGAATGGTGGTCCCAACGGGAATCGAACCCGTGTCTCCGGCGTGAGAGGCCAGCGTCCTAGGCCGCTAGACGATGGGACCGTGTGATGAAGAGGTGAGGCGTTCGGGGTCAGGAGTTCAGAGTTGGGAGTATTACAACAGCGCACACTCCGAACTCATAACTCCGAACTCATAACTGATAATGGTTGGGGGAGGAGGATTCGAACCCCCGTAAACAGGTTCAGAGCCTGTCGTCCTACCACTGGACGATCCCCCAGTCTCTGACAGAGCTAGCACTATATACAAAACGGCAGGGGGTGTCAAGGGCAAAAATGAAGATTTTCCATGCTTTTCAACCAGCTGCGCGATTATCTGCTTGACAAGCTTCTGCACGGTAAGTAATCTGATGCTTACCTCAGGAACGGGAGAACCTCCATCGTGAACTCAGACGGAAAGAATGTTTTTGTCGTCGGCCATACGACCCCGGATACGGACTCGGTTTGCTCTGCCATTGCCTATGCGTACTTCAAGAATATAACCGACAAGCGGTACCTGTTCACGCCGGTGAGGGCCGGCAAACTGAACGATGAAACGAGCTTCGTGCTCAAGAAGTTCGGCGTACCGCCCTCGGCCGAGATCGACAGCCTGGTCGCCACGGTCAGCGACCTGAACCTCAAACGGCCCATTGCGATAGGCGCGGGTGATTCGGTCCAGGCCCTGGCCCAGCTCATGCGGGAGCAGGGTGTCCGGTCGGTTCCGGTGGTTGATGAGACAGGCCGTCTTGCCGGCATCGTCGGTCTCAAGGACATCGCGCGTCACTACATGGACAGCGTCGGATTTAACGACCTGACCCAGACGCCCATTGAGCTCGACATCCTGCTGAAGACTCTCGATGCCCGCGTCATGAGCAATACAAAACAAGTGAGCGTTCTGACCGGCAGAGTGATCATCGCTGCGATGCAGCGCGGGACGCTCCTGAACCGCGTTCGGCCCGGCGATGTAGTCATCATCGGCGACCAGTACGACATCCAGCTCGACCTCATCCGCGCGGAATGCTCGGCGTTGATCGTCGTGGACGGTGCCCACGTCGCGGGCGAGGTGATCGCGGCAGCGGGTGAACACGGCGTCCTGCTTCTTTCTTCTCCCCGCCCGGCCTTTGCCACGGTCCAGATCATGACCATGTCCGAGCCAGTCTCGGCCATCATGTCTGCCGTGGTGCCGACGGTCGGTCTTTATACGCCATTGTCCGTGGTGCGCAGCAAAGTGGTTGCATCCGAATACCGCTCCGTGGTCGTCGTGGACAGCGACAACCGGCTGATCGGGTTCATTACACGCACGGACTTCCTGAAACCGGTCCGGAAGATGGCGATCCTCGTTGATCACAACGAGCTGTCCCAGGCGGTGGAGGGCATCGAAGAGGCGGAGATCCTCGAAATCATCGATCACCACCGGGTGGGCGATATCTCCACCACCGCGCCCATCTACGTCTACAACGACCCGGTCGGCAGCACCTGCACCGTGGTTGCGGGCATCATGTTCCTGTACCAGACCCATATTCCGAAGGAGATCGCGGGCATCCTGCTCTCGGGCATCCTGTCCGATACGCTGCTGCTCACGCTCTCGACCACGACCGACCGCGACCACGTTGCTGCCCGCCGGCTGGCGGAGATCGCCGGCGTGGAAATCCAGGCCTATGCCAGGGAACTGCTCCATGCAAGCATCAATCTCGAAGACAAGACCGCCGCACAGTTGATCGCGGCGGACTTCAAGGAATTCCTGATCGGCGGGAAGAAGCTCGGCGTGAGCCAGATGATGTCCCTGGACTGCGCCGAGATCGATTCACGGGAGCGGGAGCTCGTGGAAGAGCTGGAGCGGCTGCGAGCAGCGAACGGGTACGACCTCACGGTCCTGCTGGTTCTGAATCCCCTCGGCAAGGGGCAGGAGCGGATCCTGCTGCGGGGAGAGACGTGGATCGTGGAGAAGGCCTTCAATGTGACGGTCGTGAACGACACCTGCACGGTTCACCGTGTGATGTCGCGCAAGAAGGATTTTATCCCGGCCATCGGGCAGGTGTTGAGCATGGGCCAGCCGGGACGGTGATCCAACAGCAGACCTGCTGCTGCCCTTGTGCGCACAAAGACGATTGCGCTTGATTTCTCTTGAGTAATTTTATAGTATGGCGGCCATGCGTTTACGGCAGTCCCTTCTCATGATCATGCTTGCCGCGTATATCAGCGTTCCCGTCCCGCAGGGCACCTGCAGCGCCTGGGTTGACAGGGTAGTGTGCGGCACGGGAGAGCGGGTAAGTGCGGCTGCACCGCATCCCGTTGACGGCACGCCGGCCGGATCGACCCGCGCCGGCGCGGCAGAGGAGCCAGACGCCGCCGTTTCTGATCCTGATGTGACCGTTTCCTCCTTCAATTTGAACATATCCCTGCTGGTAGCCATTTTCGAGGCGCCGCAGAAATTGCTTCCCTTTGCAGATCCATCCTATCCGATCTCGAAACCCCCTCAATAATTCCCCCAGGTCCGCTGAAAGCGGACCAACGCCGAACGGGGGGCGTACGTCCTTTCAGAATACCCCTTCGTACTCTTCACATCTTTCAGACCAAGCTTTTCGTCACAGAAACGGCCTTGAGAGCTAAAATAGAGGAAGAGCTGGGCCTCTGCAGGTCTGCCTCTTCGATTATAATTTCGCCAGAACAAGCCAATGGACGAACCAATACATACGATAGGGAGGATATTGTCATGATAATGAAGCCGAGCGAACGGGAAGAGGAGTTTTTCGCGCGCCAAGAGTTCGAACAGAAAAGAAAGCTCGAAAAAGAGAAACATCGGCAAGACGCTCTCGAGCAAGGGGAGAAAGCCAGGGAGTTACACTGGATGAAATGCCCGAAATGCGGTATGGGGCTTATCGAAATCGACTATAAGCACATCAAGGTAGACAAGTGCTCGGCCTGCGAAGGCATTTGGCTCGATGCGGGAGAGATGGAGCAGGTGGCAAAAATGGATAAAGGCGGCTTGGACAAGCTCTTCAGCGTTTTTAAGAAATAGCTTGCTCTGCCGTCGGAATTATTTCTTTTTCAAGGAGGCATTGTGCAACGTTCCTATCGACTGACGGTTGAAGAGACACTGAACGAACTGGATACTTCTCCACAGGGCCTCGGCGACAGTGAGGTTCAAGCGCGCCGTGAGAAATACGGCCCCAACGAACTTGTGGAAAAGAAAAAAAAGACCCTGCTCGTGATGTTCCTGGACCAGTTCAAGGACTTCATGATCATCGTTCTTCTCGCCGCAGCAGCAGTCTCGGGCATCCTCGGTGAAGCGGCGGACACGATCGCAATCATCGTGATCGTGGTCCTGAACGCCGTCCTCGGGTTCAGCCAGGAGTACCGGGCAGAGAAGGCCATGGCTGCGTTGAAAAAAATGGCTGCCGCGACCGCGCTGGTCATGCGCGGGGGGAAGCCGACGGCCGTCGCCGCATCGGAGCTGGTGCCCGGCGACATCGTGCTGCTCGAAGCCGGCAAGATTGTTCCCGCCGACCTGCGCATTATCGAGGCGGCCCAATTAAAGGCTGAGGAAGCGGCACTGACCGGCGAATCGGTACCTGTGGAGAAGCATGTCAACGCGCTCCGGGAAGATTCTCTTCCCCTGGGAGACCGGAAGAACACGCTCTACAAGGGGACCTTTGTCACGTACGGCCGGGGTACGGGTGTCGTGACGGCCACCGGGATGCAGACGGAGCTCGGAAAGATCGCGGCCATGCTTCAGGAAGGGGAGGATGTGAAAACACCTCTCCAGAAACGCCTCATTGCTTTTGGCACGAAACTGGCGTACGCGGTACTGGCCATCTGCGGCATAGTGTTTGTCGTCGGCATTCTTCGGGGAGAGAAAGTGGTACTCATGCTGCTTACGGCCATATCTCTGGCTGTTGCGGCCATCCCGGAGGCGCTGCCTGCGGTCATTACCATTTCGCTCGCCCTGGGCGCAAAGAAACTGGTCAGGCAGAACGCCCTCATCCGAAAGCTTCCCGCCGTGGAAACTCTCGGTTCGGTTACTTACATCTGCTCCGACAAGACCGGAACGCTGACCCTCAACAGGATGACGGTGGAAGAGCTGTGGGTGGACGGGAGGACAGTGTCGAGTGCGGAGTTCGGAGTGCGGAGTGAGGGCAGCGGAGAAAAAACGGCTGTAACCGGGAAAGACCCGTTCCGCGCTCCCCATTCGCTTCTCCTGACCGCTCTTGCCCTTTCTAACGACGCTCGGGCGGACGCGGCCGGGCAGATCATCGGCGATCCCACGGAGATCGCCTTATACAACGTCGCGAAGAATAATGCCTTTGACAAGCAGGCGCTGGAGCGGGAGTTTCCCCGTGTGGCCGAACTCGCTTTCGACTCCGAGCGAAAGCTCATGACCACTTTTCATGACATGCCCCAGGGGCCGGACGGAAAGTTCGTGTCCTTCACCAAGGGCGCGATCGACGTCTTGCTCGACCGGTCAACGTCCGTCCTGACCTCTGCCGGCCGGAAAGAGCTCGATGCAGCCCTGATCACCGGCATCAACGACCGCTTGGCCGCCGAAGGCCTGAGGGTCCTGGGCATTGCCATGAAGACCTGGGAGTCGCTGCCGGACGATCCGTCCTCCGAGAACGCCGAGACCGGCCTGGTCCTTCTCGGGCTCGTGGGTATGATGGACCCGCCCCGTGAGGAAGCGCGGGAAGCGGTATCCCTCTGCAAGACCGCAGGCATCAAACCGGTGATGATCACGGGGGACCACCCCCTTACCGCCTACGCGATCGCCAAGCGCCTTGGTATCCTGGATGGGGGCGTCAAGGCCGTAATGACGGGCCGCGAGCTGGAGAAGCTTTCGCTTGAGGAGTTCGAGGAGCGGGTGGAGCACATCAGCGTCTATGCGCGGGTGGCGCCCGAGCAGAAGCTCAAGATCGTGAAGGCGCTTCAGGACAAGGGCCAGTTCGTGGCAATGACCGGGGACGGCGTAAACGATGCCCCGGCCCTGAAGCGGGCGGACATCGGCGTTGCCATGGGCATTACCGGCACGGACGTTTCGAAAGAGGCCGCGCCGATGATCCTGCTGGATGACAACTTCTCGACCATTGTTAAAGCGGTGAAAGAGGGACGCAGGATCTTCGACAACATCCGCAAGTTCATCAAGTACACCATGACGAGCAACTCAGGAGAAATCTGGACTATCTTCCTCGCTCCCTTCCTCGGACTTCCGATTCCGCTTCTTCCGATCCACATCCTCTGGATAAACCTGGTCACGGACGGTCTGCCCGGCCTGGCGCTCGCGGCGGAGCCGGCCGAGAAGGGCGTTATGCAGAAACCGCCCCGGCACCCCAAAGAAAGCATCTTCAGCCAGGGACTGGGCGCTCATATCGTCTGGGTAGGACTATTGATGGGAGGGGCGTCGCTCTTCATCCAAGCCTGGTCCATCAGAACAGGACATGCGCATTGGCAAACGATGGTTTTCACCGTACTCTGTCTCAGCCAGATGGGACATGTGCTCGCGATCCGGTCGGACCGCGAGTCGATCTTCACCCAGGGGTTCTTGTCGAACAAACCGCTGGTCGGTGCTTTTCTACTGACCCTCGGCCTTCAACTGGCGACGATCTATGTCCCGTTCCTGAACCCGGTGTTCAAGACCGAGCCCTTGACCGCGGCCGAACTGGCGGTAACGCTGACCATATCGTCGGTCGTGTTCATTGCGGTGGAAATCGAGAAGTTCGTCAAGAGAAGGGGGTGGGTGAGGGGCGGACAAGAGGGGGCAGCGGTCTAGCAAGCCGGTGATTCAACTCACGGCCGGACACAAGGACCACAGCCCGTTCAGGTCCTCCGGCCTGTTTTCTTTTCGAAACCGCGATAGAACCATATGTCGGAAGCGGCATCGTGATAGAGGGTATGGACAAAACCGTCGCTTCCCTCGATCGTAAAGAAGCGCCTGCGGGAACGGTCCTGCTCCGCTTCTTCGGTCCACATATTGATTATCTTCATGACCGTAATCTTCTCGCCATGCGCAAAGAAAACGCGCGGACTTTCCTCACCCTTGTATCCGGCATAGGAG
The DNA here is from genome assembly GCA_001805085.1 of Nitrospirae bacterium GWC2_57_9. Lineage (GTDB taxonomy): Bacteria > Nitrospirota > UBA9217 > UBA9217 > UBA9217 > MHEA01. Next base: position 7,075 of record MHEA01000204.1, on the reverse strand, counting down.
CCTATATCCAACCGGGAGTCTGCCATTCCTTGCGATCCTCATTTCTTTCTCGTCTGACCGGGGCCTCTCGCTCCGGTCGCGCTCACCTGCCGGTCGTCACGCTGACAGGTTCGCCTGTCCGTTCCCGCCGGGTTTCACGAGCGGAGAGGCACAGGCAACAAGGCCCTCCAGCTTGATGATGGACGCCGATTCTCCCAGCACGATCAAGGTATCCAGGGCCTCGATCTGGCTTCCTGATTCCGGATTGAACACCATCTTGCCGCTTTTCTTTTTGATACCCACGATGATCACCCCCGTCTGGCGCCGCAATCCCGCATCCAGCAGGTTCTTGCCCGCAAAGGGCGACCCCTCGGGGATGTAGATCTCCTCCATTTGCAGGTCATAATGGCCCCGGCCGGTCGCGATCTCGATAAAATCCACGACGTTGGGTTTGAGGATCGCATGTGCCATGCGGCTGCCGCCGATCTGGTAGGGAGAGACGACCTTGTTCGCACCGGCCCGCTGCAGCTTGATCTCGGAGCCGGGATCCCCGGAGCGTGCCAGGATGTACAGGTCCGGGTTCAGGCCGCGGGCCGTTAGCGTGATGTAGACGTTCTCCGTGTCGGAGGTCACCACCGAGACCAGGCCTTTGGCACGCATGATGCCGGCTTTCAGCAGGGTTTCGTCCTCGGTCGCGTTGCCGCGCAGGTAAGGGTTCCCCTC
>MHEA01000204.1:4804-6361 GCA_001805085.1 Nitrospirae bacterium GWC2_57_9 | reverse complement strand
TTCGATGACCTCCTGCTGGTTCTCGACGACCACGAAGGCGACTCGCTCTGCCGCGAACTCCTTGCAGATGAGCGACCCCATCCTGCCGTGGCCGCAAATGATGTAATGATCGCGCATGGACTCTATCGTTTTTTCCACTTTCTGCCTCCCGATGAACCGCTGGAACTGTCCCTCGAACATGGTCTGGACCAGTCTGCTGACGGTATATCCGAGAAAACCGACCCCGGCGATAATAAGCAGCACCGTGAACAGCTTTCCGGCCGCGCTCAGGTCGTGGACCTCTTTGAACCCGACGGTACCCAGAGTGATGACTGCCATGTAAAAGGAATCCAGCAGGTTCCATCCCTCGATCAGCATGTAGCCTGCTGTTCCCATTGAAACCACGAACAGAAGAACGAGCAGGGAAACTTTGAGCTGCTTGACCGGATTTGAGCCGCGCAGCTCCGTTCTGAAAGGCCCCAGTTGCGACATGGCCCTAATTTTATCAGATTAATGCTGGCTGTCAAAAAGAATTTTGCTTTTCGATTTGAACGGTAAGCTGATGGAAGAGGCTCGATTCCCGCTTATAGAACCCGTCGGTATGGTAGGATTCTTCGAGCATGAAGAGTTCGTAATCGAGATGGTGGCAGATCTCGTGCAGGAGCGTCCGGACAAAGGAGCGGAAGGCAACGACCTGGCGCCGCTGGGCGGTGCGCATCCAGACCGTGATCAGCGCTGCTGCCTGCCCCTCGGCCGGCACATAGAGGCCGTGCAGTTCGCCCCAGTCCGCGCTCGGCCGGGCGGCCAGGACCTTCACCCGGACCGGCGGGGCCTTCAGTCCGGAGGCGATGCCGGTCGCCAGCTTCCCGCAGAGATCCTCGGTCCTGGCAACGTCCCCTTCCTTGAGCGCCAAAACCAGGGGAGGTATCAGGTGATGCAGGTCTGCGGCATTCGGCAAAGGGACGGCGTGGATGGCATCGCTCTTCCGGTAGATGCGCTTCTGGACCGGCTTCAGCCTGTTATAGTAGGAAAAAACCATGGACAGCCCTCAGCGGACGTGTTTCTCTTTCCTGGGTGCGGGGCCACTCTTGGAATTATGACGATAGAGGCGGCGACGGTGTGAATCACGAGGAACTTGCCCGGAGTTCAGGCCGCAGGGTAACGCTTGCACTCCCACTAATTTGCCGGGTGGTAGCCGGAAAGCAGGCGATCGAAATCGGTCCCTGCACACATTTCCGGTTGGGGCAGGCGGAATCACCCAAGTCATGAACGTCGACTGTTCATGCAGCGCGAACTGCAGCGGGATCACCCTGTTCCGGCCGTGCATCGTCCGGCTCTGTTTCATCCCACTTTTCGAACCAGGCCTTGTCATCAATGCGAGGATCTGCGCTGTTCCGCAGCGTTCCCGCGCTTTCCTGCGCGAACCGGTCCCTTGCGGCGCAAGCGGATCTTGTTTTACCGGCATAGTAACACATTATGTCTGCTCCTTTCGTCGCTGTTTTATCAATTAAGAAGAGCTATGTATTAATATATCAGAGCCGGTCCTTGTTTTCGGGCGCACGGAAGCGGTTCTGGAAA
>MHEA01000204.1:0-4762 GCA_001805085.1 Nitrospirae bacterium GWC2_57_9 | reverse complement strand
CCGGTCAGTAGCCGAGAGTAATATAGCTTTCGAGGTCCTGGATCATGGACTCCTGATCGGAAATTATGGAATTGACCGCGTCTCCGATGCTGACGATGCCCACCACCGTGCTCCCTACCATGACCGGGAGATGGCGGATATGGTTGTTCGTCATCACGAGCATGCATTCATGGACCGACCGGTCCGGTCCGATCGTGATCGGTTCGCTGCTCATGAGGTCCCGGACCGTGGTGCTCTTCGATGACCGACCTTTCAAAATCACCTTGCGCGCATAATCGCGCTCCGAGAACATCCCGACCAACCTGCCCTCGTCCATGACCGGCAGTGCTCCCACATTTTTCTCGGCCATGAGTTCCAGCGCTTCATAGACGGTGGCCGACGGCTGGATGAATACATACTCATGGCCTTTTGCCCGCAGAACCTGTCCGACAGTTATCGTTGTGACCATAGGGACCTCCTTGTGTCAACAGAAAGTAAAAAGGCCGGGTCTGTCCGCCAGCCCGGCCTCACGCTCCTCATGTTCTGTCCCTGATCTTTCGTCCGTGATCCTTGAACGGTCATGATCCAACCTGTTCTGCGGCAGGAAGACCGGGGGTTGTTCTCTTCGTGCGGCTGGTCATACTGAAGCTATAACGCCCGGCCGCGCGGTTGTCAAATTCTAATTACGATCAGCAATCAACCGATAATTGCTTTTTTACAAATGCGTTACGATTCTATACAAAGGCCGCGGTACCGTCTCAACTGCCCACATCCTTCTTTTTTTTCAGGATATCCTCTATCTCTTCAGCAGTATAAAGTCTCCCCTTTCCCGCACCCGGACAATAGGCAAGCACCTCATGTTCCCATACCCGCTTGTTCATGTTCTCCGGCCAGAAAGGCCAGGTGCGGCACTGCCAGGGCCGGGCCTCGTAGACCGCGCACCTGCCCTGCGCCAGGAAGGGGCAATCCTTGTCCTCATATCTCAAAAGATACAGCCCGTCCTCCTTAACGGCGTAGCGTTCGGTGAATTGAACGGTCGATATCCCGAAATGAGCGGCCAGTCGCCGGCGATCATTGAAGGAAAGATAGACGTAACCGTACCTGCCGCGCGTCACGCAGCACTTGCCATCGCCCTGGCATTGGAAGCGAAGGCCGTCCTGGTAGAATTTCCTACCGCTGTTCATAGCCCGCCGGTCCGCTTCTTCAGTTTTTCACGGTACATCAGCGAGTCCGCCTCCTTTCATGCGGGCCAGTATGTCCGAGTCCCGGAACGTCTCGCGGAAGATGTCCGCGATCGCTGTCAGCGCCCGGTCCCCCTCTTGGTGCCCGAACGTATCGTTGACCGTCTTGAGGCTGTCGACATCGGCAAACAGGAGGGCCATTTCCGCTTTTGTCCGTCCTGCCATTTTGAGCTGCTGTTCGGCGAGAGCGAAGAAACCCCGCCGGTTCAGGAGGCCTGTCAGTTCGTCCGTAATGGATATGGTCCGCAGTTTTTCCTGCATTTTTACATGGTTGACACGCATCAGGAGTTCCTGGATGGTAAAGGGTTTCTTGATGAAGTCCGCAGCGCCTGCCTCAATGGCCTGGTCGTAGGAGAAATCCTCGATATAACCGGTCATCATGATCACGATCAGGTCGGGCCGGATCCTCTTCGCCTCTTTTGTCAGCTCGAGTCCGCTCATCTGAGACATGGAGATGTCGGTGATCAGAACGTCCGGGAGCGAAGAGGCAAGGCCGGCGAGAGCATCTTTGGCGTTCTTGAACGTGAGACATGGGTGACCAAGTGCTTCCAGAGATTCCTTGAGCATGTTCAAGAGCAGTTCTTCATCATCGACGACGATGATCTGTTTTTCCATCCCCGGGGCCCTCCGCGGTTCCCCCGTTGATGATAGCAAATTAAGGGGTTTGTCTCCAGTAAAATCCTGAAACGTTTATTCCTTTCTTTGACGGCCCCGACGATGAAAGCACGCCTATTCCGGTTCTATTGTTGCGGTCAGCGAAGCGGAGACGAGTTGATCGCGGTGCAGTTCTGCCGTTTCCAGGGGCTCCACCGCGCAGAGGGCAATGCCTTTTTGATGCGCTTCCAGCATGATCTGCTCGGCCCGCTCCCTGCTGATCCGGAACACTCTCCTCAGCACTCCGACCACATGCTGCATGCTGTTCCTGTCGTCATTGTGGAGCAATACCTTAAAGCGGGGAATGAGCGTGAGCCGCTGCTTGAGATGGGATGCGAGTTTGGTCGAGGGCTGCGTGGCCATGGCATATCCTGAATAAAATATTGTTTTTCCCTGAATGGACAGCTTAGAGAAAGGGCCTGTTTTTGTCAAGGCCCCTTTTCTGGCAGAAGGTCGAGTTTCGCCGAAAAATAAGTAAAAATTGTACTATAATAGTAACAGGTTTATATTGGACAGCAGCCTCTCCCGCAAGGGGTCGCACCGTAAGAACCATGGATGAACACCGGCAAACCCATCGTCATATCGTTATTGTACAGCGCGTCTGTGCGCTCGGTGTGATAACGTTCAAGGAGCTCCGTTCGTCCCGGCACAGCGGCCGACTGGTGAACGTCAGCAGAGAGGGCATCGGTATCGAATCGGATAGCCGCATCGACCCCGGCTTTGTGCTGTTTCGGGACCGTCTTTGCGGGCACCGCGCAGGCATCCTGATCTGGAGCCGCCGCGAGGGCGGCCGATATCGTTCCGGGATCCGGTTCGTCCCGCTTACGCACCAGGAGGAACAGTACCTCCTCGGGAATCCGTCCGCAGGCGACCCTCATCTTCCCCTAAGGAGCCCCGAGGAGATCATGGAAACCCTCGTCCAGTCGCTGACCCGTACCGGTCACTAAAAAGATATTTCCTTCCCTCTGTCTTCGCTGACCGGGACAAGCAACAACGATCAACTTCTTTGATTAGATAAAGGCATGACAAATGTTATGAAAAAACAGGATTAAAAAAATTTTCTTCATGCAGTTATAGGCTTTTATCAGTATCAGAAATTTTTCCCGTTTTTAGGGGAATTTGATTCTTAACCGCCTGAATCCAGCCTGTCCCGACCCGTTCCTTTCCTGCATTTGGGACCCGGCCCCATTCTTCGTCATCCCCATCCGCTCTTGTCCGGCTCCGGCTTCATCGCTTCTTTATTTGACACGCTTTCCACGCGGTGCTACCTTTTAATTGGAAATACTGCTTTCCCTTGATCTGAAGCATAACGGGAGGGAACATCATGATCACTCTGTTGGGAGCTACGGGAAACGTCGGCAGCAGGATCGCCGGCATCCTCGCCGGCAATGGCGAGAAGGTAAGACTGGTGGCTCGCGATGTCGGACGGCTGCGGCGCATGGTCGGCAGGCGCGCGGAAGCCATGGCAGGAGATGCTCGGGACGTTGAGTTTCTCGCAAAAGCCTTTCAGGGATCCGACGCGGTCTTCACTCTGATTCCGCCCGATAGCACGGCAGAACGGTTCCTCGATTATGCCGACGCCATCGGCGGCAGCATCGCGCGCGCTCTCGAGATCGCTCGCGTAGGCCATGTCGTAAACCTTTCCAGCGTCGGCGCCGACCTTCCTGACGGGACCGGTCCTATTGTGGGGCTGCATCGCCAGGAAGAACGGCTGAACAGGATCGACGGTCTGAACGTGCTGCATCTGCGTGCGGCCTATTTCATGGAAAACCTGCTCATGAACATCGGCCTGATCAGGACGCAGGGCATCAACGGCAGTGCCATCAGGGGGGATGTCCGGATGCCGATGGTCGCCACGCTTGACATTGCCTCCTATGCCGCGGAGCGCCTTCAGAAACGCGATTTCGCCGGTGCCTCGGTCCGGTATCTGCTCGGCAGGCACGACATCACCATGCTCGAGGCGACGATGACCGTCGGGATCAAGATCGGCAAGCCGAATCTGCCCTATGTCGTATTTCCCTACGCCGATGCGGAACAGGCCATGGTAAAAGCCGGTCTTTCACCGGATATGAGCAGGCTGTACATCGAGATGAGCAAGGCCTTTAACGACGGTCGGGTGAAAGTAAGGCGCACGGCCGGAAACACCACTCCGACCTCCTTTGAGGAGTTCTGCGACCAGGTGTTCGTGCCGCGGTACATGGAAAAGAAGGCGGCCTGAAGACGGCCGGGAGAAGCGGGCAATCTCTTCTCCCGGTTTTTCCTTATCATCCTGTTCCCTGCCTGAGCATCTTTTCGTGCTTCGCAAACACCTTTCGAAAATGGAACCCGTAAATGGAGAACGTAATCGCCAGGGGGAAAAGCCGCGGTTTGCAGAAGAGCGACCAGAAGAACAGTTTCCAGTACTGATACCGCTCCCGGCCGATGATCCCGAGCCGAACCGCCGACTTGAAGCCCGCCATGACATAGCTCGGCGGCAGGCGGAAACCGCGGTGGTGCAGCGGCTGGAACTCGTTCAGGAATTTCTTTACCCTCGCGTAGTAATGTTTCGGCGAGTAGATGGTCTGCAGGACGCTGCGGTATCCGTTCAGCAGCGCTTCGCTGCTCATTTTCGGAACGAAGTTTATGGAAAAGTCCGTATTGTCGCCTGACGCGGCTCTCACCAGCCTCCCCTCCTGTTTCATCCGATGGTAGAGCTTGGTGCCCTGCGGCGCATTCAGGAGGCCCACCATGGCGGTCACGATCCCGCTTTCCTGGATGAAGCCGATCAGGCGGTCGAATATCGCGGCCGGATCCTTATCAAAACCGACTATAAATCCTGCCTGCACCTCCAGCCCTGCCTGCTGGATCTTCCTCACGCTGGCGATAAGGTCGCGGTTCCTGTTCTGCAG
>MHEA01000203.1:5799-12370 GCA_001805085.1 Nitrospirae bacterium GWC2_57_9 | reverse complement strand
CGGGCTTATTATAGCAAAATCAACGGGAAAAACTCAATATTTAGTATGATTTTATATTTACAAAAGAGTGCATTCTGGTTTATAATAACCGCCGTTCTGACAAAAAACCCTCTTTGTTCTGCACTGTTCAAACATTATTGAGGAGTCGGCCTATGCCCTGGAATGCGGAAGAATCATTATCACGACAGGAATTGTCGAAACTGCAGAGCGAGCGTTTGCAGAAGGTGTGCGAGCGCGTGTATGCACGCGTGCCCTTTTACAAAAAGAAGTTCGATGAAAAAAACGTGAAGCCCGCGGACATAAAAAACATCCAGGACATCACAAAGCTGCCCTTCACCAAAAAAGCCGATCTCCGGGACAACTATCCCTACGGCCTGTTCGCCGAGCCGCTTGAGGACATCGTGCGCATCCATGCGTCCTCGGGCACCACGGGAAAGCCTACGGTAGTTGCTTACAACCGTAACGACATCAATCTCTGGGCAGACGTGATGGCGCGCACGTTCACCTGCGCGGGCGTTACGAACAAGGATGTGGTCCAGAACGCCTACGGGTACGGCCTGTTTACCGGCGGCCTGGGAGCGCACTACGGGGCCGAGCGGGTAGGCGCCTCGGTCATCCCGATCTCCGGGGGAAACACGCAGAAACAGATCCTGCTCCTCCAGGACTTCGGCAGCACCGCCATCTGCTCCACGCCCTCCTTTGCCCTCTATATCTATGATGTCATCTGCGAGATGAAGGTCAATCTCGATACGATCAAGCTCAAGGTCGGCCTCTTCGGCGCCGAGCCCTGGACCGAGGAGATGCGGCGCGAAGTCCAGGAGCGGCTCCGGATCAAGGCGATCGATATCTACGGACTGTCGGAGATCATCGGACCGGGTGTCTCGTCGGAATGCATCGAGGCGCAGGACGGCCTGCATCTGAACGAGGACCACTTCTACCCCGAGATCATCAATCCCGAAACGGGTGAACAGCTGCCCTACGGCCAGGAAGGCGAACTCGTGATCACGAGCATGTCCCGGGAGGCCATGCCGCTCATTCGCTACCGGACAGGCGACATCACGAGCCTGAACCCCGAGAAGTGCAAGTGCGGCAGGACCCTGGTCAGGATGCGGCGCGTGCGCGGCCGCGCCGATGACATGCTGATCATCCGCGGGGTGAACGTGTTCCCGTCGCAGGTCGAATCCGTCCTGCTCCGTTCCGAAGAGGTCGCGCCCCACTACATCATCGAAGTGAACCGCAGGGGCCGCATGGACGAGATGAATGTGAACGTGGAAGTGTCGCCCAAGTTCATGGACGAGATGGCGACCAAGGTGCTCTCCACGGACCTCAAGGCCTTTGCCCAGGAAGAGGAAGCCCTGATCCGGCTGAAGCAGGAGATCCAGAAGAACGTGAAGGACATCATCGGCGTGAATACCGAAGTGACCCTCCGGCCGCCGAACTCCATCCAGCGGAGCGAAGGCAAGGCCAAGCGCGTGATCGATAATAGACCGAAATAACACTCTCGCAGCCCTGCCACCGATCTCTGGTGGTGCTCAGGGTTCTTGCACCCGGCGAAGCGAGAGCGCCGGGTGAGGCGCAGAGTCCGCAAAGAAAAGCAAAGACAACTCCTGTCTCGCGCAAAGCCGCAAAGGCGCAAAGTAAAGACGAGAGTCGAATCTTTATCTTAAACCGGTAAAAGAAAACGTCAGTTCTGCGAGCCTGAGGTCGCCCAGGCATTTGGTTTTCTTGGCGTCTTTGCGGCTTTGCGCGAGATAGATTTTGAGGTGTAGTTTGAAGAAAGCAATCCTTTCCGGCAACGAAGCCATTGCCCGGGGCTTCCTCGAAGCCGGCGGCAAACTGGCCGCGGCTTACCCCGGCACGCCGAGCACGGAAGTGCTCGAGACGCTGTCCAGGCACAAAGGCATTCACGCCGAATGGTCCGTGAACGAGAAGGTGGCGCTGGAAGTGGCCATCGGCGGCGCCCTTTCCGGCGTGCGGTCCATGGCCTGCATGAAGCACGTGGGCGTGAACGTGGCCGCAGACCCGCTCATGACCGCTGCCTATACGGGTATCCATGCCGGCCTGGTGCTGATGGCGGCCGATGATCCCGGCATGTTCAGTTCCCAAAACGAGCAGGACACGCGCCACTTCGCCCGGTTGGGCAAGATTCCCTGCATAGAACCCTCCGATTCCTCGGAATCACTTCAGTATGCGAAGGCCGCTTTCTCTCTTTCCGAATCCTTTGACACGCCGGTGATCCTGAGGACGACGACCCGCATCTCCCATTGCAAGAGCGTTGTCGAAGACGGGGCGTCGGAGTCGCCGGCGGGCCGCGGTCTTGCCCGGGACTTCGGCAAGTACGTGATGCTGCCGGGCAATGCCCAGAAGCGGCATGTTTTCGTCGAGGACCGGCTGGTGCGGCTGAGGGATTGGGCGGAGACCTCGCCCCTCAACAGGGTCATCGGGGGCGACAGCGAGATCGGCTTCATCACCTCGGGGATCTCGTTCCAGTACGTGCGTGAAGCCTTCCCGAACGCCGCTGTGCTGAAGCTCGGCATGACCTTTCCGCTGCCGGAAAAGTTGATCAAGAAATTCGCCTCCTCGGTCATGAAGCTCGCCGTGGTGGAGGAGCTCGATCCGTTCCTGGAAGAGCAGGTCAGGGCCATGGGTGTTACGGTCCATTTCGGCAAGAACGTGCTGCCGCTTTGCGGCGAGTTCAGCCAGCGCCTCGTGCGCGAGAAGATCTCCGGCAGCCCGCTCCCTGCAAAGGCGCCCGTGGCCGGTCTCCTGATGCGGCCTCCCACGTTCTGCCCCGGCTGCTCGCACCGGGGCCTCTATACCGTGCTGGCAAAACTGAAGCTCCATGTCTCCGGCGACATCGGCTGCTATACGCTGGGGGCGCTGCCGCCTTTCTCGTCCATGCACACCTGCATCTGCATGGGCGCCAGCATATCGGCCGCTCACGGCATGGCCAAGGGTCTCGCGCTCCAGGGCGGTTCGCAGCAGAAGCCCGTTGCCGTGATCGGCGACTCTACTTTTCTGCATTCGGGCATCACGGGCCTGATCAACATGGTCTATAACGGCGGCGACGCTATCGTGATCGTGATGAACAACGATACCACGGGCATGACCGGGGGCCAGGAGCACGCGGGCACCGGCCGGTCCGCCCAGGGCAGTGAAGCGCCCCGGCTCGACATCGCGAAGCTCTGCCAGGCCATCGGCGCGAAACGGGTGCGCGAGATAGACTCCTACAATATCAAGGAGCTGGAAAAGATCGTGAAGGAAGAGCTGGCCGAGAAAGGCCCTTCGGTTCTTATCTCGAACCAGCCCTGCGTGCTGCGCTACCGTGTCTCGAAGAAGGCCTACGCGGTGGAAAAAGCAACCTGCAAAGGCTGCAAACTCTGCCTCAAGGCAGGATGCATCGCCCTGTCCTTCACGCCCGAGGGCAAGACCGGTTTCGTTACGATCGACCCGCTTTTGTGCAACGGATGCGGCGTGTGCGCGCAGCTCTGCACGACGGGGGCGATGACTCAACCGTGAGAGGCAAATTCTAAATTTGAAGCACGAAATCCTAAACAATATCGAATTACCTAAGAAGGCTTAGCAGGTCTGAAGTTTCGAATTTTGAAATTGTTTAGGATTTAGAAATTCGTGCTTAGCATTTTTTCCAAGAGGTTTAGATGAGCGTTTTCAATATCCTTATCAGCGGAGTGGGCGGGCAGGGCGTGCTGCTCACGAGTAAGATCATAGCCGAGGCGGCGCTCCTTGCGGGCTTGGATGTAAAGCAGAGCGAGGTGCACGGCATGGCCCAGCGCGGCGGCAGCGTTCTGTCGCAGGTGCGCTTCGGGGAGAAGGTCTTTTCGCCGATCGTGACGGAAGGAGAGGCCGATCTCCTGATCGGGTTCGAACCGCTCGAAACCGCCCGGTACCTGCACTTTCTGAAGGACGACGGCGCCGTTATTTACAATACGCGCACCATCGGCACGATCGGCGTTTCCATCGGGGCCCAGCAGTATCCCGCTGATGTGAACGAAGTAATCAAAAGCCGCGTGAAGAAGGTCATGCCCTTCGACGGCACGCAACTCGCCGTCACCGCCGGCGACAAGCGCACCCTCAACCTGGTGCTGCTCGGCGCCGCGCTCTCCTCCCTCCCGCTCAAGGAACAGTTCATCCTTGACGCGATCGTCAACACGGTCCCCAAAAAAGTACTTGAGATAAACCAGAAGGCTTTTGCTGCGGGCAAGGTTCAGAATACGTAGCGGACGCTGCCGGTCCGGGGAGCGAACGCGGTCAGGAAGCCCGTTCGAGGGCTACCGTATCGATGAAGTTTTCGAGGTACTCCTTCTCCCCGGGCGAAAGTTGCAGGAACTTCACGCCGTACTCATGGATGCCGGCGCCTGTTTCTGCAACGGACCTGACCACCTCTCCGGTCGCCTGTATCCGGACGCCGCCGGGAAGCGAGAAGGAGCAGGTAAGACGGCTGCCGAGGGCGAGCTTTTTGTCGGTCTCGATCAGCAGCCCGGTGGCGCTGATGTCGCGGGAGCGGCAGAAGAAGGCGTCATTGCCGGTTGTGCTGTTCACGGAAACGCTCAGCATTACCCGGTAATTCTCCCTCCAGTCCAGGTTAAGGAGCTGCTGTGCCCGCGCCAGGAGCACCGGGGGAAAGAGCGGCCGCAGCACGACCGCATCGGGTTTGCACCGGGAACAGGCCTCGATGGCGCTTCGGCTGTTCGGAGCAACGAGGACCAGCCGCACCGCCCGGGTCAGAACATCCCCGCGTATTACCGCGGCGATCTGCTCAAAGCCAGTGCCGGGAAGATCGACCGGGGTCAAGATGAGGTCGACCAGTTCTTTCCGGTGGATCCGCAGGATCTCGTCGCTCGAACCTGCAGTAAAAACCCGCACATCGGACCGCTTCAAAAAACTGTGATGCGGCTGGAGCAAACGGTTCAACTCCTCTTCGATCAATACCCGCTTCATGGATGCGCCCTCCCGGCCGGTTCAGCGGCCGCACTGCCTCGTGCACTTCAATTATAGCATGCGGACGGGAAGGGTCTGCCGATGGCAGGTGCATTCACGAACAAAAAAATCAAAACCAAATTGTGGTGATCTGGAGCTTGAGGCAGGCTGGCAGGTCTCACAAGAGAACGCCTACGGTTTCCCTATCCGCAGCAGCTTCGCCGCGTTCTTATACAGCATTTTTTCCTTGAAGCTGTCCGAGATCTTGAGCTGCAGGGTCCGTTCGAGCATTTTTTTCTGGTCCGTCCAGGGGCTGTCGGTCCCGAAGAGGACGCGGTCCTCGCCGAAGACCGAGAGGTGCTTCACGAATTCATCGTCGTTCATCTCGGAAAGCGTCATCGACGTCTCGGTGTAAACGTTCTCGCATTCGCGCAGGCAGTGGATGCGGTCCCACTGACGCCATCCCCCCACATGGGTACAGACGATCGTCAGGTCCTTGAACCAGTTCGCGACCTTCCGGACCTTTTCCACGTCGGCCTGGTCGTTCCCCGGGAAGGCAACGTCGAACCCGGTATGGAACATCACGTAAAAGCCGAAGCTGGCCATCAGCTCGTAAAAGCCGTACATGTGCTTGCCGTCGATCGAAAAGCGCTGGTACATGGGGTGGAGCTTGACGCCGTAGATGCCCTCGCGGCTCGCCTGGCCGAAAACGTCCTCGACCTCCTCCGTATCGCTGAAGGGATGGAACGAGATCAAGGGGTGGATGCGGTCGCTCTTGATCTGTTTGCAAAAGTCCAGGATCGGGACCATCTGGGCGGGTTTGGTGGCAATGTTGGCCACAAGGCTGGCAGAGATGCCGGCCTTGTCCATGGAGGCCATCAGCGCCGAAAGCGTCCCGTCAATGACGGGGCGGTACTCGCCGGACTCCGCGGCAAGCGCCTCGACGGCCTGCTTCGCGATCTTGTCCGGAAAGATGTGGGTGTGGAAGTCGATGTATTTCATGCGCGCAAATCCTAAGCACGAATATCTAAATTCTAAACGTGCCTGGCCTTTCCTTGATATTTGGTTATTCGATATTCGATATTGTTTCGGATTTCGGGTTTCGGAATTAGAATTTTCTTTTATCTATCACTCTCTTTGCTTTTCCTTCGAACCGTTCCAACGTTTTCTTCTCCACGAGCTTCACTTCGACGGAGATGCCCAGCTCCGAAGCAAGCCGTTTTTTGATCGTCTCCTTCAGTTCGGACTGCTTCTTCATCTCGTCGAAGAAGATGGACTCCGACACCTCGACGTTCACCGTGGTCTCGTCCAGAGCGCCTTTGCGGTCGATCACGATCTGGTAGTGCGGCGCCACGCCCTCGATCTCGAAGAGCACCGTCTCGATCTGCTGCGGGAAGACGTTCACGCCCCTGACGATCAGCATGTCATCGGTCCGGCCGAACACTCGGGTCATCCTTATCATGGTCCTGCCGCAAGGGCACTGTGACGGGATAAGCCGGGCGAGATCGCGCGTCCGGTACCGGATAACGGGAAAAGCTTCCTTCGTGAGCGTGGTGATCACCAGCTCTCCCGGCTCGCCCGGCTTGACCGGTACGAGTGTTTCCGGGTTGATCACCTCGACCAGGAAATGGTC
>MHEA01000203.1:5262-5744 GCA_001805085.1 Nitrospirae bacterium GWC2_57_9 | reverse complement strand
ATAACTTCCGAGAGCCCGTAATTGTCCGTTGCCACGATCTTGAGCTTGTCCTCGAGTTCCTTGCGCATGGCCTCGGACCAGGGTTCCGCTCCGAAGAGGCCGTACTTCAAAGAAAGCGAGTTGCGATTGATGCCCATCTCCATCATCGTATCCGCCATCAGCATGGCGTAGCTCGGCGTCCCGACCAGCGCCGTGGTCTTGAAGTCCTGCATGATCTGGATCTGGCGCCTGGTGTTGCCGCTCGAGATCGGGATGACCGAGGCGCCCAGACGCTCCGCGCCGTAGTGCAGACCGAAGGCGCCCGTGAACAGGCCGTAGTTGAAGGAGATCTGGATCACATCGTCCTTGGTGATGCCGCCGGCCGCCAGGATGCGCGCCACCAGGTTCGACCAGGTCTTGATGTCGTTCCGGGAATAGCCGACCACGGTGGACATACCCGTGGTTCCCGAGGAGGCATGGACCCGGACCACCTCGCGCAGCGG
>MHEA01000203.1:4835-5176 GCA_001805085.1 Nitrospirae bacterium GWC2_57_9 | reverse complement strand
GGTCGTCGGGGTTGAACGCGATTTCGTCGAACTTCTTCTTATAGAACGGCACGTTCTGATAGACCCGGTTCAGAGTGGACTCGAGCCGCTCCAGCTGAAGCTGCGCAAGCTCTTCCCGGTCCATGCATTCGCTTTCAGGCTGCCAGTACATACTATCACCTCCGGTGATACAAATCCGAAATCCTAATCTCTAAATTCTAAACGCATTTGTTTGCACTTTTGGCAATTCGTGCTTGTTTAGAAATTCGTATTTTGAAATTAGATATTCTCCTAGTCCGCTTCGCGTCCCAGGTACGCCCTCTGCACATCCCTGTTCTCCAGCAGGTCCCCGGCTTCGCCTT
>MHEA01000203.1:3974-4826 GCA_001805085.1 Nitrospirae bacterium GWC2_57_9 | reverse complement strand
TCCTGCCCGTCTCGAGCACATAGCCGCGGTTGGCGATCTTGAGGGCGCTCTTGGCGTTCTGCTCCACGAGCAGGACCGTATTCCCTTCTTGGCGGATCCTGACGATGATATTGAAGATCTCCTTTACCATGAGCGGGGCAAGACCCATGGACGGCTCGTCGAGCATGATCAGCCGGGGACGGGCCATCAGCGCCCGCCCCATGGCCAGCATCTGCTGCTCCCCGCCGGAAAGCGTTCCCGCGAGCTGGCGTTCGCGCTGCTTCAGCACCGGGAACAGGCCGTACACGTGATCCAGGTCCCGGTCCACGTCGCTCCGGTTCCCCCGCTTGAACTGCACATAGGCGCCGAGCAGCAGGTTCTCCTTCACGGGCATGGCGGCGAACACCTGGCGCCCTTCCGGCACGAGCGAACAACCGCTGTACACGATCTCCTCGGTCGGGGCTCCGCTGATGTCCGCGCCGTTGAACAGGATCTCGCCTGAGTGCGCCCGCAAAAGCCCGGTGACGGTCTTGAGCAGGGTGGTCTTTCCCGCTCCGTTTGCCCCGATGATCGTCACGATCTCGCCGGGATTCACGTGGAGCGAAACGCGACGCAGCACGTTCAGGTTGCCGTAGCCCGCGTCAAGATTCCGTATCTTAAGCATCGTCCTCTCCCAGGTACACGCGGACCACCTCGGGATCGTTCTGGACGGCACGGGGCACGTCGTCGGCGATCTTCTCGCCGTAGCTCAGCACGACCACTTCGTCGGAGATGTTCATCACGAGCTGCATGTCATGCTCCACGATCAGGACGGTGATGCCCCGGTCGCGTATCCTTGCGATCAGCTTTGCCATGTCGGCGGTCTCCCGCATG
>MHEA01000203.1:2255-3889 GCA_001805085.1 Nitrospirae bacterium GWC2_57_9 | reverse complement strand
CGTAGGACAGGCTCGTTGCATCGGCGTCGGCGAGCTGGACAATGCCGAGGAAGTCCATGGTCGCAAGCGATTTCTCGCGGACCTCCCGTTCTTCCTGCCACGTCCAGGGCAGGTTCAACATGCCGGCAACGAAGCCCGCCCTGCTCCGGACATGGCGGCCGACCATGATGTTCTCGAGTGCGGTCATGTGCGAGAAGAGGCGGATGTGCTGAAACGTGCGGGACATGCCGAGGCTCGCGATCTCGAAGGGGCTCCTTCCGTGGACGGGCTTGCCGGCGAAGGAGATGCTGCCGCTGTCAGGCAGCAGGAACCCGGAGACCAAATTGAACAGCGTGGTCTTGCCGGCGCCGTTCGGCCCGATCACGGCCTTGATGCAGCCCTGCTCCACCCTGAAGCCCACGTCCTTGATGGCCTGCAGCCCGCCGAAGCGTTTGCTGATATTGTTTACTTCTAGTAATGACATAAAAAATCTTTAAAGCAATTTTCACACAAAGCCGCTAAGACACGAAGAAATCATTTAAAACCAGTTTGCCCTTCTCTGTGGCTTCGTGACTTCGTGTGAGACAAATTTTTATGAAGTCTTTGCAGTTATCCGTGTTATCTGTGTTCATCCGTGGTTACAACAGGTTTAAACAGTTTTTTTAAGTAACCTTTTACATCGACCCCCAGCACTCCGTCCGGAGCGAACAGCATGATCAGAATGAGGATGCCGCCGAAGACCGCGTCGTCGAAGGTCCCGAAGTAGCCGCGCAGGGAGAGGAAGTTCAGGACTACGCTCATGATCAGCGTGCCCCAGATGCTTCCCATGCCGCCCACGGCCACGATGGCGACATACCGGACGGACTTCATGATCGACGCCTCGGACGGACCGATGCCTCCGTTGAAATGGGTCAGGAATACGCCCGCGATGGACGCGAGGACTGCGCTCAAGATGAAAGTGGAAAGTTTGTACCGGGCCGTATCCACGCCCATGGCATTCGAAGCGTCCTCGGCGCCATGGATCGAACGGAGCGCGCGACCAACGCGGGAGTTTATCAGGTTCACGAGCAGCACCATGGCGATCGTCACCAGGACCCAGGCAAAATAATAGTTGAACACGCGGAGCGACGAGGCACCGGAAACGCTGGCCCCGGGAAAAATCGGAAAAGGCGGCACGCTCGAAATGCCGTCGGCTGCTCCGAAGCGCTGACTTGCCAGCACGATGCTGTAGATGATCGTGCCGAACCCAAGGGTCGCCATGGCCAGGTAATGGCCTTTCAGCTTGAGCACGGGAATGCCGATGGCCCAGGCCACGCAAAGCGCGAGCAGCACTGCAAGGACGCAGGCGACCCAGGGATGGACGGAGAGCACCTGACCGCCGTAGAGATCCTGTCTGGCGGTCAGGATCCCCAGTGCCGTGAGTCCGGAAACGAGCGCCTGGTCCCTGTATGCGGAGAGGTTCAGCGTGGTCAGGAAAGCCGTGGTGTAGCCGCCGATCGCGAAGAACCCCGCATGGCCGAGCGAGATCTGGCCGGCGAAGCCCATGAGCAGGCAGAGGCCGACCACGATCAGCGAATAGTAGGCCGTCATGGTGAGCTGGGTCAGGTAAAAGGCCGTACCCGTGGCGAGTGTCAGCAGCTGGACCAGGGCCACGA
>MHEA01000203.1:0-2235 GCA_001805085.1 Nitrospirae bacterium GWC2_57_9 | reverse complement strand
GGAGTATAACGATTAGGTTTCATAACGATAATTAACCACGGTAAACAAGATTCAAGTACTGTGCATTAACCACGGGTCACGGCTGCGCCGTGACACACGGGAAAACAAGGATAAAACGAGCCAGCCGCGCGAATGATCGCGAATTAAGACAACGAACGCATTCTATTACACAGGTCACGGCTGCGGCCGTGACACACAGATGAACACAGGTGAAGACAAAAATTCCAGACATTTTGAATCTATTGAGCCCTCGTCTGCGTTTATCTGTGTCTCGTGCCCGGCGTTTTACGAGTGCGACAGCTATCACCTGTGGTTACACTAATTGAGCTTTTGATGTCTGCATCTAACCGTGTTCATCCGTGGTTAATCGGTTTTACCCGTGGTTACAAATCTCATCAAAAATCCTTCAACCGCATTGCTTCACGGTTCCCGAACAGTCCGCTGGGGCGGAGGAACAACATGGCAAGCAGGATCGAGATCGATATGGCGTCCTTGTACGCCGTGGGCAGGACCCAGATGCTGAAGGATTCGAGGACGCCCAGGATCAACCCCGCAGCCACAGCAGCCATGCTGTTTCCCAGGCCGCCCAGGATCGCCACGGTAAAGCCTTTGATAGCCAGCCCGGTCCCGATGTTGTACTGCGTGTAGGTGATGGGCGAGACCACGCAGCCTGCCAGGGCACCGATGCCGGCGGAGAGCACGAAGGAGAAGGTGACCATGTTCCTGGTCGGGATGCCGCAGAGCGCAGCAGCGTCCCGGTTCGCGGCGCAGGCCCGCATCTCCCTGCCCAGCATCGTATGCTTGAAGAAGAGGTTCAGCAGGAGCACGATGACCGAGCAGACGCCGATGCTCCAGAGCACTTGCGGGGAGACGCGGACCTCGCCGAAGGAAAGGGCTGACACCTCGTTGCCGGTGAAATAGGGCAGGGAACGCACGCCCTCGCCCCAGATCATGAGTGCGGCCTCACGGACCAGGATCGAGATGCCGATGGTGATGATGATCATCCTGAGGACCGAGGGCTTGACGAGCCACCGGATGAAGGTCATCTCGATCAGGCCGCCGATGACCATCGTGATGAGGACGGCACCCAGGATCGCGAGGGGGAGCGGCAGGAACGCGTGCAGGGACACGGCGGTCATGCCGCCCAGCATCACGAACTCGCCCTGAGCGAAGTTGATGATGCCCGTCGTGTTGTAGATGATGTTGAACCCGATGCCGACGATAGCGTAGATGGTGCCATAGGTGAGACCGGCTACGAGGTATTGAAAGAAAAGCTCAATCAAAACAGACTCCGAATAAAGCAAACAGCAAATTCGAAGCACTAAATCCTAAACAATATCGAAAATTCAAAACTTCACATTCCGACAGGTGTCTAGGATTTCGATATTCGTGCTTCGCGCTTGTTCCTTATCTATTTTCCAAAAGCACGAACTTCCCGTTCTTCACCGTGATCATGGCAAAAGAATCGATGTCCAGCCCGTTGTGGTCCGTGGGTGAGAAGTTGAAGATGCCGGCGGTGCCGATGAAGTTCCTTATCTTTTCAAAGGAAGAACGCACCTGCTCCCGGTCCTCTCCGCCTTCACGGATCGCCCGGGCGAGCAGCATGAGCGAATCATAGGCATGGCCGCCGAAGGTGCTGACATCCTCGCCGAACTTCGCCTCATAGGCCCTCTTGTACGCCGTGATGACCGGCTTCTGATGGTTCTTGTCCGGCAGCGCGTCAGCCACCACGATCCGGCTGGCCGGGAAGATGACTCCTTCGGCTGCCGCACCGGCAGCCTTCGCATACTGCACGTTGGCGAACCCGTGGCTCTGGAAGATCGGCACCTTCATGCCCATCTGGCGCGCGTTCTTGATCACGATCGCCTGGGCCGGCTCGATGGACCAGTTCACGATCGCCTGGACCTTTGCCGCTTTGAGCTTGGTTACTTCCGCCGTCAGGTCCGTAGCCGACTTATCATAGACCTCGTTCACGGAAATCCGGATCCCGTGCTCCGGCGCCAGTTTCTCGAGCTGCTCCTTGCCTGCCTTGCCGAAGCCGGTGTTGCTGGAAAGGACGCCGATCCGGGAGATCTTCATCTTCTTCATCTGCTCGAAGATCTTGACCGCTGCATAGCTGTCCCGGGGCGCCACCTTAAACACGTACTTTGCCAGCGGGTTCACGATCACTTCCGCGGCCGCGCAGGAGATGAGGAGCGTTTTGCCCTCCTCGGCAATGTTCTTGATCGCCATGGT
>MHEA01000202.1:6676-12308 GCA_001805085.1 Nitrospirae bacterium GWC2_57_9 | reverse complement strand
GTGATCTCCACCCGCCGGTTCCTGGCCCGCCCGTCGTTCGTGCTGTTGGCCGCCACCGGGCTGCTCTCGCCGTGGCCGACCGCCGCCAGCCGTTCCTTGATCACGCCCCTGCTGCTCAGGTAGACGGCAACCGTGGAAGCGCGTTTTTCCGAAAGCTTCCGGTTATACTCAACTGCGCCGGTGCTGTCCGTATACCCCGCTACCGTTACGAGCGTCGACTTATATTCGGCCAGGACCGTCGCAACCGAATCGAGCACGCCGAAGAATTGCGCATCGAGGTTCGCGCTGTTCGTCTCGAAGGTAACGTCCCCGGGCATGATCAGGCGGATATCGTTCCCGTCCCGTTTTACGTTCACTCCCGTGCCTTCCAGTTTTTTCCGCAGTTTGGCCTCCTGCACATCCATGTAATAACCGGTTCCGCCGCCCGCGATCGCGCCGATGCCCGCGCCGACCATGGCCTTTTTCGCGCGGTCTCCCTTGCTTGCCGTCGCCGCGCCGAGGATCGCGCCCGCAACCCCGCCGATGGCGGAACCTTTGGCCGCATTCGATGTCTGCTGCTCGCCGGTGTAGGGATTAATGGTGCTGCATGCCGTGACGGCAAGAGCGGTCCCGAGTGAAAGAAACAGCGTGAATATCTTGTTCATAGTATCCTCCTTATCAGCATGAGAGGTAATACTCCCTGGGGGAGAAAAATTATGTGAGTTCAAATACAAAAAAGAGACCGCGTCTCGACTTCGCACCGATATCAGAGAAACCATGCAACGGCAGATAATTCCTTGACAACGGATCCCGTCCTATTATAATCGATCTGTTCATCCACGACGCTTCTTCCCGGCTCGAAAACAGCAGCAGCCTTTCTTTTTTAACTCCGGCAGATTTAACAGATATTACAAGATCAGCAGCAGCGTTCATGGTCGCCGTACACCTGCGGTTCTTTTTGTAACCTGATGTTTCAGTTTTTAAAACAGAGCTTTGTGTCCGGAGGCACATGAACAAACGCGTTGAACTATTGCTCCACGTGCTCCTGCTCGTCCTTCTCCTGTCCATTTCGCTCTGGGCTGACGACAGCGCCTTGAAAGTCGCGGGGCCGGCCAGGCTGGTGCAGGGTCCCCAGGGGACCGTCTATATCGTCACCGGCGAGCGGATCGTGAGGGCATCTGCAGAAGGGGACCTTCTGTCCGAATTCGATCTGAAGGGCATGGGCATCGCCGAACCTGTTGCGGACCTGTTCATAGAGCCGAACGGGGAAATGCTGATCGGGCTCATGGAGTCGCAGCTGATCCGGACTTTTTCGCCCGACGGCAAACCGGGGAAGACCCATAAAAGAGCTCCCTCCCTGATTCTGGACGGCAGGAACTTCAAGTTCACGAAGGATCCGCGGTCGGGCAAATTGTACGTTGCCGACTCAGAGCATCATCGGATCCAGATATACGGGTCTGACGAGAACGAGTTGATGGAGTTGTTGTCGCCTTCTGGCAGGATCACGACAAGGGAAAATGTCGAGGAAGGAAATGGGGAATATCCCAAAGTATTCGACGCCGACCTCCGGTTCCTTTATCCGAACGCGCTCGCCATAGACGGAGAACAGGTGTTCGCGACCGATACGGACAATCACCGCATCGTCGTCTTCGGGTTGGACGGCAAATTTGAAAGGATCATACCCACGGCAGAGGGCAAGAACGGTCTGACCGAATACAGCTTCCCGGTCCACTTTGCACGGTACGATAAGGCATTGTACGTCATCAACCGCGGTTTCCATTTTGTGGGCGGCGAGGTCATTGCCATGGACCTTGACGGGTCGCGAAGCAGATCATTGCATCCACCGGAAGCGCAGATCGATCCTTACGATATCCTTGCCCGGGAGAACGATCTGCTGATCGCCGACAACACGTCAAAGAACATCCTCCGGTATGATCCGGACGGTACCTATCTGGGCTATTTCGGCCGGGCGCCGCTGCTGGAACAGTTCTCACAGATCGCTTTTAAGCAGAACATGTATCGGGCAGTCAGGGTCTATGCTCTCGCAGGACTGGGGGCCGTGCTGGTGAGCCTTCTGTTCTTGAAGAGAAGGGACCGGATCTCGCGGGAGGAACAGGGGCTGCCGAGCGAGCACCAGCCGGTGAGGGCCTTCCAGGACATTCTCGGGCCCGAAGGAAGTTTCCGTCGGTGGGTCATGCTCGTCATGGTGCCCGGATTAGGCCAGATCGCGGCAGGCCGGACCCTGAGGGCCGTCATGCTGATGGTGACCCTGTCCCTGATCGGCATCTTTTTTCTCGCCACTGTCGTTTTTGTCGTCCTGAACGGGGTCGCCTATATTCCTCTGACGTTGGTTGCGTGTCTGCTGATGGCTGCAGCCTGGACGGGCATCGTGCTGGACGGGATCAGGCTGAATAAGGCAGCTGTCACCCAGCACACTCCTCCTGGTCAGCGGCGAGAAAGGGTTGCGGGAAAGGGGAGCCGCTTCTGACGTCTATGCCTGGGTGTATTTCATTCCAAAGAACATCATTGAGCTGACCGGCTTTCCTGGGCGCCGCCCGTATCCGTATCCCGCATCTTTTGCAGAAAGGTCCTGATCCGCTTGGCGTTGGTCCCGACATCGCCTGCTCCGACGCGCGAAAGGGACCGCACGTCGATCCTGCTTCCGTCCTTCGCTGCTTTTACGCGCACGACCACGTCATCCTTGAACCCGAACCAGAAGGTCGTTGCCGTGGCCTCGATACGGCCTTCGAGCGAATTCATGCTCACCAGCTCCCAGCCCATGTCTCTGGCAGCGGTCACGGCCCGGTTGAAGGCTGCTCCGGGCGGAAGCGGCAGGGTCAGCGTCTGGATATCGGGATAGGCAAGGTTCTGTTTTTCGGCGGTCTCCGGTCCGTCGTAAGCAGGCGGATTCTCAGCACCGTCCCTGAGCGGCAGGAGCGCGACGAATCGGGGCGGATCGGCCGTATCCGTCGTGACATCGTGTATTTTCGGCACCTGCGTTGCGGTCCGCGACCAGGACCAGGGGATCCCGGTGGCGATCAGCCCGGCAACGATGCCGGCCGCTGCCATGCGAAAAGCGGCGCGACGAGTACCGGAAAGTATTCCTCCTGCCAGGGACACGATCGCCCCGATCGCTCCGGCCACGGCGCCGGCCCCGAGCATGCCGAGACCCAACCGGTAGTGC
Source organism: Nitrospirae bacterium GWC2_57_9 (assembly GCA_001805085.1). Lineage (GTDB taxonomy): Bacteria > Nitrospirota > UBA9217 > UBA9217 > UBA9217 > MHEA01. The sequence continues at coordinate 9,145 of MHEA01000202.1, read as the reverse complement.
CAGAAGCCCCAGCGGGTGCCGAGACCGGCAAGCATTTCCATAGTCAATGCAATCAAGGCGAGAACCAGGCCAGCCGGTGCAAGATACCGGCCTAGGGTCCTGTTCAGAGCCGACCTGTTCAGTGGGCGATTGATCCTCATAGGCGGCCCTTTCGTGCACATGACCTGCAGTCCGGGGCCCGGGTGCTGATATCCTGCCGGCCTCCTGCGGCAGATCCGGCAGCAGATCCTTCCCCCGGACCGGCCAGCGCCAGGGCCTGCTCGATCCGGCCCGGGGCCTGGATGCTTCCTCCGTATATCGCGTAGGGTGAGATAGTAAAAAGGCCTGAAAGCAGGATCAGGCCCACCACTCCTGATCGAAAATTCATGGCAGCCGCCTCCTTTACTTCAGGGCGATATGAAAACGTTTGCCGCATCCTGGTCGTCTCTTCCTTCGATCCGATCTCTCCTTTATATTTAGCTCCAGGACCGAGGAGGTCAAGAGGATATAGTTGTATGGTTCTATGCCGCCTGAGGAATGCGAGTGCCCGAACGGTTTTTATTACTTTTTCTTGAAAAAAAATCGCCCGCTGGTGTATATATGCATACCTTGGTTCCTTCAACATTCGTAGGAGAAGACGGCGGCCGTAATCTGACCCGTCCTTATTCATGCCCCTTATGCCCAGGTTCTTTTTAATCCTTGTTCTGCTTGCAGGCTTTTTTTATTCCTTTGGCATCAGCCAGGAACGCATTCCTGCGGCACAGCCGATCGTGCTCGCCCGGCAGGAGATCTGTGCCGAGCCGTGGATGTGCCGCGATGATCAGGCGCTGACAACGATCCAGGAAGCCACGGCCCGGGGAGAACGACCGCTTCGGATCGCTTCCTACAACGTGCACAAATGCACCGGAATGGATGCCAGAAGAGATGTCGACCGGATCGCGCGGGTCATCCGGTCCCTCGATGCCGACATCATCTCGCTCCAGGAGGTCCTGTCCGACACCGGCGATGTTCCTTCGGCACAGGTGCGCTATCTCGCCGAGCAGACAGGCATGTACGCGGCCGTGGCGGGCCCCACCAAACGAAAAAAGGACGGCTTGTACGGTAACGCCCTCTTGAGCCGCTTTCCGATCAATGAGGTGCGGCTGCATGACATCACTTTCGGGACCCACGAGCCCCGCGGCGTCATCGACGCCGACATTACGATAGCCGGGTTGACCGTGCGCGTCATCGCAACCCACTTCGGTCTCTGGCCCTCGGAGCGGAAACGCCAGGCTGACCGCCTGCTCGAGATCGTGCGGGAACGGCCCGGATCCCCCCTGATCGTGATGGGCGATATGAACGGCTGGGTGCCCGGAAGCCCGATAGCGCGCCGGTTGAAGAAGCGATTGGGAAACCCGGTGAGCATGGGCTCCTTCCCCTCGTTTTTCGCGCTGCTCCCCCTGGACAAGATCTGGGTCCTGCCCTCGGAACACCGCATCCAGGGAGGTGTACACCGTTCGGAGCTGGCCAGGGTCGCTTCGGACCACTTGCCGCTGGTCGCTTCGGTCTATCTTCAATCCCTCTCCTCCGCGGTAACCTCCACCGCTTCCTCGCTGTAACAGGACAAAGCCATTTAAAGAAAAACGCACCCTGAAGGGTGCGGCTACAAAGTCAATTCACAACGCTTTGGCAGCCGCAGGCTTTAGCCGGCGCAGACCCTTTTAAGCCCCGGCCCGTTGACTTGCTCTTACTTCCGCGTTACGTTCAATGCAGAGACATTGACCTTTCCATTCTTGCAACAACAGGAAATAGCATCCATGAATACATGCAGAAAATGTTGTGCAAGGATCGGGCTCGGCCTGCTGGCGCTGCTCGCTGCAGCCTGGATCATCGGCAATCTGCTGGTGGATGTCCGGTTCGACGGACCGGTCCGGCGGCGGGACGAAGCTCTGGTTCCTCTGGTAACGGCAAACACGCTGCGAGCAGCCTTTGAAGGACTGCCCGCAGAAGGTGTTGCGGACAGCCGGATCGAACTGCTGGACGACAACCGGGAGGCCTGGGCGGCGCGCTGGCAGCTTCTCGCCGAAGCCAGGGGTACGCTCGAGATCAGCTACTTTATCCTCGACGCCGACATCTTCGGCATATCCTTCCTGGGACATCTTCTGCACAAGGCCCATGAGGGCGTTCACGTCCGGATCCTGCTGGACGCGATCGGGACGACGCTGTCACGGGAGATCGAGGGGAACGATTACCTCGATGCGCTTGCCGGCACCGAAAACATTGTGATCAAGATGTACCGTCCCTATTGGTCCCGGTTCCGGGACGCGTTCCTGACACTCAATCCCTTCTCGATCCTGGTGAGCGAACACGACAAGATCCTCGTTGCCGACGACCGGCTGGCGCTGATCGGGGGACGGAACATCGCCCGGGAATACCTGGCTGACCCCCGCGAGTATGCCCGGGCCTTTCGGGACGCCGACGTCCTCCTGGCCGCATCCCGGACAGGCACCG
>MHEA01000202.1:0-6666 GCA_001805085.1 Nitrospirae bacterium GWC2_57_9 | reverse complement strand
CGTTTTTGACGCGGGGTTCGAAAGCGCGCAGTCGCACCGCGTGCAGCCCGAGGCGGTTGATATAAAGGATTCGACCACGGACCTGCTCCTTGCCTATGAGGCAATGGACGCGTGGCTGCGGAACAAAGGGCTCCCGGAGAAGCCGGCGCGCAGTATCCGGGAAAGAGGTCTTTCCTGGCTGGACGATATCGAGAAACTCCCCCGTCTCAAAGGCGCTCTCGGGAAAAGGCCCGCCCGGGCGGCCATGGCCGAGGTCAGGCTGCTCGACAGCCGGCCGCGCCTTATGCGGTCCGATGATGCGATCAGCAGAAGCCTGGCCCGTCTCGCCCGCGCGGCCCGCCGGGAGATCTTCATCCAGACTCCCTATCTTGTTCTGTCCAGGCAGGCAGTCTCCGTGCTGGAGCAGGCTGCTTCCCGCGGCGTCCGCATCACGATCCTGACAAACAGCCCTGTCTCGACGGATAATCCCCTGAGCCAGGCTTTTTTCCTCGAACAATGGCCCAAACTGATGGCGCGGGTCCCCACGCTCCGGCTGTTCGTGGTCGCCGACGCGCACAATATTCACGCCAAACTGGCCGCCATCGACGGCGAACTTGCTCTGATCGGCACCTACAACCTGGACCCTCTCAGCATGGGCTTTAACGGAGAATTGGTCGCGGCAATATGGTCGGCCGAGTTCGCCGCGCAGCTGCTCCGGAAGCCGAGGCAGCTTATTGCCGGAGGGCCTCCGCTGGTTTACGAGTACCGCATCGCCCGGGACGACCAGGGGCGGCCAAGGCAGGATAAAAAGGGGAATATCATGATCGCCTTCGGGCCGGAGGACCATAGCAACCGGGACCAGTGGAAGACAGTGGTGTGGCTGCGGAAACTGGTGCATGTAGCCGCGAAATTGCCGGGAACGTCAAGGCTTCTGTGGGAATAGGAGGAAGGATGGGTCGAACAAAAATCAGGATGCCTTGACACGGAAAAAAGCCGATAAAATAGGATTGTCACTGATATCAAGTCTTATCAGTTCAGTGTAAATCATAATAAATCAGCCGTTGTCGTGTCAAAGCCTTTCACCCCAGTCGAGTTACCCGATCAGGCCCTGCTTTTTAAGCGATTTAACGATCTGCCCTGCATAGGACCTGATCTCCCGCTCGTCATTTCCCCGCAGGCGGCTCTCGGTCCGGGCTGACCAGATCAGTTTGGCCGTCGAAGCATCATACAGGTTGGCTTCGGCGATGTAGTAGACGTTCTCCACGGTATATCCCGGGGAATAGGAGGGCGGATAAGGCCCTCCCGGCGCATACCCCAGGTGTCCGGGCGGGTAAGGTCTGTAGAGACCGCCGTAATAGTTGTACCAGTCGTAGTAGGCGGTCGGAGGGTAGTAGGGCGTGCCGGGCACGTACTCCTGCACGGTTTTCCGGTCCACGATCCTGGTCATGAACAGGGCATCCGCGCCCGCAGCACGGACCTGTGCTTGTATTGCCTCCCGGTCCGGCCTGGCACCGGGCAGGACGATATATCCAGGGACCGCATCGATCCCCTCAGCCCCGAGCTGGCCCGCCAGTTCATCCTCCAGCAGCCTGCGCTGGGTCATGTCGTCCACGAGGGCCAGGACCAGGACCTTGCCCGGTCTTTTCTGATAAGACGGATCTTTCCAGTCCGAGGTCACTTTCGTGGATGCGCAGGAAGCAGCCAGGCATAACAGTACCACGCTCAACAGGAACGCTGCCGAATAGGGTGTTCTTTTCATCGTCTCCCGTCCCGAATTTACGGTTCGTAACCTGTTTTAAATATAGCCATCTCGCCCAGAACTGTCCAGAAGAGGAAAGTATGAGCGCGATTTCCTCGTGTCCGTTCGCTTAACCCCGTTGCTGCTGAAAAACCATGCAGGTGCCTGTTTTTTAGGTGTCCTTCGCCTCCACTGCCTGCGTGAACTCCTTGATTAACAACAAAACGGCCGGTGGCAGCGGTCTTGCTTGTTCTTCCGGTGAATGATCATCAGGAGGCTGGCATGATACTGAGAAAATGCACCATCCCGGTAAAAACCAACAGGGAGGCATGTTCGCCGGAAACGGACGGAACCATGCCCGGTTGCATTCACCTGCCTGTAGCGCCGGCATGCAATATTCAGTGCCGTTTTTGCGCACGCACCTTCGATGGAGCAGGGGAGGGCATGAGCACCGCTCTGTCCCCGCAGGAAGCCGTGGAGCAGATCAGCTCCCGGCTCGCACGGCGCGAGCCGATATCGAAGGCCCTGATCTTCGGCCCCGGAGAATCACTGGCCAATGCAGCGAGCTATGTCGTGCTGCGCCGGCTGAGCTGGCTTCATCCCGAGCTCATCCTGGGAATAGAGACCAACGGCCTCCTGCTGCGGGACCGGATCGAGCAGATCGTGGCTGACGGCGTGCGCGCCGTATCGATCACGATCAATGCCCTTTCTGAAGAGACCGCCAAAAAGATATATTCCGGGATCTTGTATAAAGGAAGAAGATACCCCATCGAGGCTGCGGCGGAATTCCTGCTCAAGAACCAGTGGCAGGGATTGATGCTTGCGGTCGATGCAGGGCTGCAGGTATCGGTCCGCACGATCGTGGTCCCCGGAGTGAACGAGGAGGAGGTACCGCTGATCGCGGGGAAGGCGGGGAAACTGGGAGCGGTAAGTAAAGCAATTTGAAATTAAGAATGAGGAATTAAGAATCAGGGTTCTTCCGCAAGAAAGCTGAAATCAGGTTGAGAGAGAATAGGTAGAGCAAATAAACCATGAAATTTGACACAGAAAAAAGCCGATAAAATATGATTGTCACCGATAGATCAATGTCTTATCCGCGTAAATCAATACGCTGTTATCAGTGTCAAATTCTATATAGCAATCTGGGTATATCAAAGAAAACAAGGCGCCCTGAAGAGGGCGCCTTTTGAAAAAACGTGCCTTTTTTAATCAGAACCGATAGATCATGTTGACAGAGGCAACCTGAGCTTCGTACTTCCTATACGTCGGATTCATAAAAACGAACCTGGTGGAATTTTCATCCGTCGATCCGGCCAGATAATTGTCCATCTGGTCCCAGGTAAAATCCGTCAAGGTATACCATTCATAGAGATACCGCAGGCTTGCGGAAAGGTTCTGCGTCACGGCATAGGTAAGGCTGGCCCTGATTTCATGGAGCCTGTTCTTCACGTCCGGCCAGTCCTCGGTTATGGCATTTGCAAGTTTTGCGTCCTGGCCCGTGGCAGCGCGCGCCTCCGCTGCATTCGGGTTGTCGTTCGTGAACTTCATCTTTCCATAGGAGAAGTTATAGCCCGTGCTGAAATCGAGTTTCCCCGTTATAAGCGGGAAGGTCACATCGATCCCTACCGTATCGATCGTATTCTCGATCTCCGTATTCCAGTAGTTAAAGGGATTGAACGCATCGGCGGTGAATGGATCATCCAGCGTACTTGCCGTTACGTTGAAGCTGTCATCCTTCGCGCCGTTCCGGATGAAGTCCTTGCGGTATTCCCGCGTATACATTGTACTTACGGTAAAGGCTCCGGAAGGAGAGTAAGCCACGTTCACCCCTGCAACGTAATCCTTTACCTCTTTCAGTCCCAACCGGTCATCTTCGGCATAGTCGTCCTCGTAATATCGTCCCGAAAGCCCTGCGGTCACGGTATCCCGCAGCAGCACCTGATATCTGGCCTCGACCTTGTTCCTTTCCCGGTCCGCCCAGTTATAGTTGATGAGCCCCACCGCTTCAGGGTTGGCGGCGGTGTTCCCGGTTTTGTATCCGTCCACATCCTTGTCGGCAAAAGTGTAGGCGACTTTCAAGCTCGAGGCCCGCGACGGCTTGTACAGGACGCCCGCGCCGATGCTGTACTCATCGCTGCTGTCCAGCCTGAGTTCTTCATAGTCCCATGCCTCCCAGCCGGTTTCGAGCATGAGCGTGAGAGGTCTGGAGAGATGGTAGTCGAAAGACAGGTCAGCTGCCTGTTTGGTGAATGAAAACGGCTCATTTCGTACATTGTCGGTCCCGGGATCGTTCCTTTTGGTCCTCCAATAGGACTCGCCGAACGCCACGTATCCCGGAAACTGGATCCGGGACGACTTATCGTCATACTGGTAGTACCGGTATTTTGCCGTAACGAGGAGAGCGTCAGCGGGTTTGAACGTAAGCGCGGTGCTTCCCGAAAGGGTCTTCACCTCGCCGGCGAGATCGCGCGCGGGAAGGATCGCCGGATTGGTAATGTCGGCCGGCGCGCCGGCCACCCCGGCGACTGCCGAATTCAAGGTGTACGGCAGGAAGGCTTCCTCCTGGGTGATCCAGCCGTACCCGATGTTCACGGAGAGTCTTCCGTCCATGGGCAGGGCAGCGGAACCGGATACATTGAAATCGTGAGATTCGCTGTCAGGGGGGAGCGCAAGCTGGCCCGCCGCAAAACGGCCTCTGTTGAACGCGTTGTTCGCAGGAGTTACCGCTGCATCGGTCGCGCTCGTGGCCGTAGCGTCGCTTATGCGAAAGGGATTGTCCCAGCGAAGGGCAGAAAACTCGTTCTTGAAATCCGTAAAGGAGTATTCCAGGTCGGCGAGCCACGTTTTCTTATAGACCCCTGCGCCTGCCGATATCATCGTCGTGACGTAGTCGATTGGCTCGGCCAGTTCAGCTCCGCTCACGAAAAAAAAGTCGGCTGTGTGGGTTGCAGTGGTTCCCGAAATGAGACCAGCCTGGGGGAACCGCTCGTAGGTCCCGGTGGAAATCGGTTTGGTCCCCTCCCTCTTTTCGCTGCTGAGTTTAAGCCATGTCTTAACATCGTTCGGAAGGTCTTGCTCGTACCAGAATCCGCTCTTTTTTCTCACGACTTTGAAGGTCTGTTCATCGGCTGAACCGAACAGGCCGCGAACCGTGTTTTGCTGGGCGGTGTCGAGTGGCGCAGGCGCCAGCGGGTTGGAGCCTCGCGCCGCTCGCGTCAGTTCGCTGCTTTGAAGTTCCGACTGCACCGGGTCCGGAATCGAGAGATAATCCGTTCCGAATCCCGAAAAGAGGGATTTCCCGGTGCCATAGGTGTGAGGGATGCTGTCATAGAACAAGCGATACCGGTAGCTGCCGTACCTGCCTCCCTTAATGCCGAAAAACTCGTCTTCCCGGTCGAGATTCTTGATGGAAAGATCGAAGTAGGTCGAGCTGCCGGGACGGTCATACTTCAGGTTGAAATCTTCCAGAAAAAAACCGCTGTCGATGTCCCGGTATTCCATAAATTTTTCCCTGTCCCCGTCGATGGTCGTTGTGCGGATACCTGCGTCGACAGAACCGCTGAAAAAATCCTTCTCGCCGGCTGCTTCTGCTTTCGCAAGTAAGGGGATGCCGCTGAGGGCAAGGAGAGTCAAGAGTATCGTTATTGCCCGAGATGGTAAAGGGTTACGGTTCATGGGTGCTGCCTCCTCGTTGTTGGTTGTTTGGTCGAGCAGACTAACGCTGTAATACGGGCCCCGACGGATGGTTGGATCCGTGTACCATGGGGTGACAGTTCAAGCAGGACCTGTTCTGCACGAATATTGAACCGGTGCTGAACGGGCCTGATTGATGCCTCCCCTGCATATGGCACTCCTGGCAGAGCCTCGGCACTTTTGTCACCAGCAGCTTATCATTGGAGGAACCGTGCGGGGTATGACAGACGAGGCAGTCCTCCTTGACCGGGGAATGCTCCCAGAGAACAGGGGCTTTTTTCTCGGTGTGGCATTCATAGCATTTGTCGTTTATCGATCTTGCATCGATCAGCTTTTCGGACTTGGCGCCGTGCGGGTTATGGCATGAGGAACAGGTCATTTTGCCTTCCTCCAGGGGCGCGGAAGAGTCCCTGAGGGGATGTTTGGAACGCTGAAGAATTGACGCCCTGACATTGTAATGACAGGTAAAGCAGGCCTCCTTTTCCTGGGCCCTGGCAAGGAGCTTGACCCTGTTCGCATGGACCTGGTGACAATTGGTGCACGCAATGTTATTGCCCGCATGCGCGCTCCCGCTCCAGAGCATCAGCGTCTTATTGCTGCTGTGGCACTCCAGGCAGTTTTTTGCCGAAGCACCCGCCTCCATTCCGGCCGGGTTCATGATAGCAGCCCTGTCGCCCGATTCGGCATGAACCCGTCCCGGGCCATGGCAGGTTTCGCAGCCGCTGTCCCCGAGCCCTCGCCGATCCGCTTTGGCGTGGATGTTCTTTGAAAAACCGTTCGTCATGTCAGCATGGCATTCCCTGCATTTCTCACTCCCCACGTAGTCCGACTCCTGTGCGTTCATTTGACGGGAAGCGAAAAAGAGCAGAACCGTGACGATAAGCAGGGTGAGCGCAAATTGTTTACTTTTCATTAAGCCTTTGTTCATGGAGATACCCCTTTCATGATGGACGTGCAGAAAAAATGGGAAAGCAACCGGGGTAAAACAGCGAGATCGGTTCTTTTGATATCACACCCCGGACAGCTCGAAAAAACAGAATCCATGTCAAACTGGCAGGTAAGAGGGGAAGGTCATCACCTCCTGTTGTACTGTGCGGGGCAATAGCGAACGGACGTGAGAATGGCGCTGAGGGAATGAATCTGCTGCTCGCTGCCGCACGGTATCCGCGCCCGATAGTTCATAGGTGAGTTCATGATAGAAAGAGAAAAGTGTGCACTGCTGAAAGGAAACTGAAGGCTGAAACACAGGGCCTTAG
>MHEA01000201.1:14754-14965 GCA_001805085.1 Nitrospirae bacterium GWC2_57_9 | reverse complement strand
TCGTCGCTCAGAAGCTTCCACATCATGAAGGCCCGCTCCATATCGCCGATGAGCAGCGGAATGATCGGCGTCTCCGATACGCCCGTATCGAACCCCATGGTTTGGAAGGCCTTCTTCATCTTGGCGGTCCACCCCATCAGACGGTCCCTGCGTTCCGGTTCCTGGTCGATGATATCGAGGGCCGCTATCACCGAAGCGACCGACGCCGGTG
>MHEA01000201.1:12967-14704 GCA_001805085.1 Nitrospirae bacterium GWC2_57_9 | reverse complement strand
CGCCAGGGACTTGCTGTACGTGCCCATGATGATATCGACTTCCTTCTCGAGCCCGAAATGCTCGGCCGTTCCCCTCCCCGTCCTGCCCAATACCCCGACGCCGTGAGCGTCGTCCACCATCAACCGCGCTCCGTACTTTTTGCAGAGAGGAACGATCTCGGGAAGGGGCGCGATGTCTCCCTCCATGCTGTATACGCCGTCGACGACGACCAGCTTGCCCCGGTCTCCGCATTCCTTGAGAACGAATTCGAGGCTGCTTAAGTCGTTGTGTTTGAACTTCTTGATCTCTGCGAAGGACAGCCTGCAGGCGTCGATGATGCTGGCATGGTCCAGTTTATCGATGACGAGCACATCGTCCTTGCCCGCAAGCGACGAGATGATCCCGAGGTTGGTCTGGTAGCCCGTCGAGAACGTGAGCGCCCCCTCCTTCCTGAAGAAGGCTGCCAGCTTTTCCTCGAGCTTGACGTGGATGTCGAGGGTGCCGTTCAGGAAACGGGAGCCTGCGCAGCCGGTGCCGTATTTCCTGATCGCTTCGATGGCCGCTTCTTTCACCCTGGGGTGGCTGGTAAGCCCGAGGTAATTGTTCGATCCCAGCATGATCATCCGCTTGCCTTCGACGGTCACTACCGGGTCCTGTTCGGATTCTATGACCCGGAAATAGGGGTAGCAGCCCGTAGCCATCACTTCTTTTGCCGCTGTATACTTCCTGCACTTCTCGAACAGATCCAAAATTCTTCCTCCGTGCCGTCTGAAGATTATTTCAACCAGTTGTTGTCACGGTACCACTGCCAGGTGATCCCTAAACCCTCCTGCAAGGTGTGGCCGCTGCTGAACCCCAGCTCCCGCTCCGCCCTGGCCGTATCGCAGAGCCAGTAGCGCTGTGATGCCTCGAGCACCTTCTGCCGGTTCGTCAGCGCCGGGCGGGCGGCGAACAGGCTCCCCAACTCGGATACCAGCCCGATAAGGTAAGCCGCTGCATGGGGTACCTTCACGGAAAAGGCTCTTACCCCGCCCGTCTCGAGAAGCCTGTTCCTGAAATCGGACCAGGAGCATTTCCGGCCGTCAGCGATGAAATAGACACTGCCGCTCACCGTGCTCTGCTCTGCGGCTTTGACTATTGCAGCCGCAACATCGCCTCCATAGCACAGGTTGATATAGCGCTCACCGCCGGCGATCTCGAGGGTTAGACCGCGCGACGCCCATTTGAACAATTCGTACATATCGCGGTCACGCGGACCATATACGGCTGCGGGCCGGAGAATGACGACGTTGAACAGGTCCCGGTACCTCTGTGCTTCTTCTTCGGCTTTCAGCTTGCTTCTGCCGTAATCCGAAACCGGTGCGGGGACAGCTTTTTCGGTGATCGGAATTCCGTCCGGGCTGGGCCCGGCAGCTGCCTGACTGGAGATAAGGATGAACTTTTTTATTCCGGGATTGAAACGAGCGCATGCCTGCAGCATATTGCTCGTTCCGATATGGTTCACCAGGTAATAATCGCGGGCATGCTTGGCTTTGGTAAGACCTGCGGCATGAATGACGATCGAGGCGCCCTGGACGGCAGATGCAAGGGAGGCCGGTTGGGAGCAGTCGCCCTGCCGTAGATCGACATTCAGGTCCTTGAGCCAGCCGGTTCGGCCCGGATCTCTGACCAGGCAGGCCACGGAAAAGCCCCGCAGAAGGAGCAATTCAACAAGATGACTTCCGATAAAACCTGTGCCGCCGGTCACCAGCACTCTT
>MHEA01000201.1:0-12899 GCA_001805085.1 Nitrospirae bacterium GWC2_57_9 | reverse complement strand
TGCTGTTTATTGCACACCGCGCGCCCTGCCCGGGAGGCCGCAGACCAGGTTGAGATCGCAGCGCTCGCACTCGATCTGGATCGTGCTGTGCATGACCTTGAATTTATCGGCCGCAACCGAGCTGATCCGGTCCAGCATTTCCCTGTTCCTGCTGACCAGTTGGTCATCAATGACCACGTGCGCGCTCATGGCATGGACCCCGGAAGTAATGGTCCAGACATGGATATGGTAGGCCTCGCGGACGCCTTCTATCTTCTGGAGCTCTGCCGCCAGTTCGTCGATGTCGATATGGGAAGGCACGGATTCGAGCAGGATGTTGACGGATTCCTTCACCAGCGCCCAGGCGCTGTAGATGATAACGAACGATATCAGGATGCTGAGGAGCGGATCGATCAGATACCAGCCCGTGTTGAGAATGATAACGCCGCCGATAACCACGCCCACCGACGAAAGTGCGTCTCCCAGAATATGCAGGTAGGCTCCGCGAATGTTGAGGCTCGTGGAACTGTGTTTGTTCAGGATGAAGGCGCCGATGACATTGGCTACCAGGCCGATCAGGGCGACCACGAGCATCAGCCTGCCTCCCACCGGCTGCGGATGAAGAATGCGGAGATAGGCTTCATACATGATGTAGAAGGACATGAACACCAGGACAGTGCCGTTGACAAATGCCGCAAGGATCTCAAGCCGGTAAAAACCGAAGGTCTTGCGGTCGGTGGCCGGCATGGAAGCAAATTTCAAGGCAAAGAACGAAAGCAGCAGTGCCAGGTTGTCCGTGAACATGTGCCCCGCATCGGACAGGAGCGCAAGGCTGTTTGAAAGCAGACCGCCGATGATCTCGGCCGCCATCATCAGGACGGTGATCGAGAGGGCAACGAGAAGGCCTCGTTTTCCGCCTTCCGAGCGGTCCATGCCGTGTCCGAGAGCGTGGCTATGGCCGTGATGATCCTGCCCGTCGTGATCATGGTCATGATCGTGTTGATTTTTAAAAGGTTCAGGCGCCGACATCGAAGCTCCTTATTATTTTCCTTCCCAGAACCGCAGTTCCCTTACCGGGTCAGCGGCCCCGATCTCCGCGGCATAGGAATAGAAGGTAAGCAGTCCTCTTTTTTCATACTCCGTCAGCTCGTAACTGAAGGCATTCCAGTAATCGATCAGGAGCCCGACAGGAAGACCGAACTGGTCCGCGGACGCCTGCGCCAGCTCGGGGATGCGGGACAAGCCGTACCTTTTTGATTCTGCAATGATATCATAAAGCACTGCCAGGTCCTTATCAATGTTTTTCTTGTAGTTAACCTGCCAGAGAGCGAAAACAAAGGGCAACCCCGTGAACTCGTTCCAGAGCAGCCCCAGGTCGTACAGATAGGGGTATTCCCGGGTAGCTTCGGCCTTGAGCGCATGGTCGCCGATGAAAAGCATTGCATCTGCCTTGCCGAAAGGGTCGTTTACGCCCTGATCGAAGGGCGTATAAACGGGATTAAGGCGGTATCGCAGCTTGAAAAGGATCTTGAGCAGGACCACCGAGGTGGCCGATGCCGAAGTCAATCCCACGGTCTTGCCCTCGAGTTCTTCGATGGGCATCCTGCTCTGCAGGATAATGCTCCTGACCTCCTTGCGGGAAGTGATGGACAGGCCCGGAAGCAGAAGATATCGGCCGGTGTTCATGGCAAAGGCAATGGAGGACGAAGGAGAAACGTCGATGGCGCCGTCGCGCAGCAGCCGGTTCAGCTCGGAGGGGATGCCTTCGATCACTTTGAAGGGAAAGGGGATCTTTCCCGTAACGATGGCCGCGTGCGGCGGGTAGCAGTTGGAATAGATGATATGGCCGAGCTTCAGCATTCGTCAAAGGTGTCCTTACCGAAAAGGGAGCTAACGCAGATCACTGTCCGGGACCGGCCGCTTCCCGAACAGCCTTTTTACAAAGGCCGCCGCCGCGGCTGCATGCTGCCGGTAGCCTTTTTGCCCAAAGTAGAGTTCGAGGTCGTCCACCAGGGTATACACGACCGGAATGACCACGAGGGTCAGCAGCGTCGAGGTAATGAGGCCGCCGATGACGGCTATCGCCATGGGAGCGCGAGTCTCCGCGCCTTCACCAAGCTTGAGCGCCGTGGGCAACATGCCGAAGACCATGGCTGCCGTGGTCATGATGATCGGCCTCAACCGGACCGGGCCGGCCTTGAGCAAGGCCTCTTCCCGCGACATCCCCCGGTGCCTCAAGGTGATCGTGTAGTCGACAAGGAGGATCGCGTTCTTGGTGACGAGCCCCATAAGCATGATCACGCCAATAAGGCTGAAGATACTGATCCGCTCTCCTGTCACCATGAGCAGCCCCATGGCGCCGATCAGGCTTACGGGCAGCGAAAACATAATGGTAAAGGGGTGGACGAAACTCTCAAATTGTGAAGCCAGGATCATATACACCATGATGATCGCGATTACCAGGGCAAAGGCGATATTCTTGAAGGAATCGAGCATGGCATCGGCCATCCCTACGTAACGCGTGGAAATTTCCGAGCTTAAATTCTTCTTTACGATATTGTCCAGATCGCTTATGGCCTCAGCCATCGCCTTGGTCTTTTCCGTTCCCGCAAACAGCGTGGCTGCCCGCTGCCGGTTATCGTGCATGATAACGCTGGGCCCCTTCCCGGTCTCGATCCTGGTTATATCCTTCATGCTTACGAGTTCTCCTGTTGATGAACGAACCCAGAGGGATTCCAGAGTATCGGGGCGGTCCCGTTCAGTTGCCTTAAGCCGGGCCGTGATATCGTACCGTTCGCCTTCCTTTTCGTCCTTAAACTTGCCGACGATCTCCCCGCCGATCATCGTATTGACCGTTCCGCCGATTGACGATGCGCTTACGCCCAGGTTTGCTGCTCTGTCACGATCAATGCGGACGCGCACTTCTGGTTTGCCGGTCTCGATGGAAGTGTCGGCGTCAACGATACCGGGTAGCCGTGCAAATTCGTCCTTAATGGCAATCGTACGTTTATTGACGTCATCGAGGTCCCTGCCCCGCACTACCAGCTGGATCGGAACAGAGCGCATACCGCCGCCTACCATGGCGATCATTTCTACTGATGATTTTATTTCAGGTTTTGTCGCTATACTGTCGCGGACCTGTTTCATCGAATCGATCTGAATGATATTGCGGTCTTTGCGTTCTTTCAGATTAACAAATATTTTACTTTTATTTACGTCAGGTGCAAAGTCGGACCCGGTGACATAGAACGTGCTCAGAACCTCGGGCCGTTGACGGAGCTCCTCGTCGACCTTTCTCATGATGCTGTCCGCCCGGGGCAGAGAATAATCGATGGGTGTTTCGAGCCGCACCATATACCGTCCCTGGTCCTCGGCGGGCATGAATTCCTTGTCAAGTTTGGCGAACAGAAAAAGACCGGCTGCGATACTGGCAATCGCGATAATGATGACCTTCCATCGATGCCTGAGCGATAGCGCAAGGAGCGGACGATATACATCGAATATTTTATCGAACCCCCTCTCCAGGAACATATACATCCTGCCGTGCTTCGGGCGGTAGCTCAGGAACCGCGATGTCATCATGGGGGTCAAGGTGAGGGAAACAAAAAGCGATACCAGGACGGCAACGGTAACGGTGATGCCGAATTCAAAGAAAAATTTTCCGACGATTCCCTTCATGAAAGCAACCGGTACAAAGACAGCTACAATGGACAAGGTGGTTGCCAGGACCGCCAGTCCGATCTCGGACGCGCCCTCCCGGGAAGCGTCGAGGGGTGACTCGCCTTCTTCCATCCGGCGATAGATATTCTCCAGGACCACGATGGAGTCGTCGATCAGAATGCCGATAGATAGCGAAAGCGCCAACATGGTCATCACGTTCAAGGTGAACCCGAAGACCTGGATAAAAGCGAAAGTGGCAATCACCGACGTGGGCAGGGCCACGGCGCTGATGAGGGTGCTGCGCATGCTTCGGAGAAACACGAAAATGATCAGAACGGCGAGGCCGGCGCCGAGCCAGAGCGAAATTTCCACGTCTTCAATGGAACGCCGGATAAACCGGGACTGGTCGAACGTTACGTCGAGGTGCATCCCTTCCGGCGGCTGGACCGCGGCAACTGCAGCTTTAACCCGTTCAGCCACGGCCACAGTATTCTCACCTGACTGGCGTTTTACCGATAGCCCGACCGCGGTTTTGCCGTCGAAACGGGTTAAGGACCTTTCGTCCTCCAGCCCGTCCTCAGCATGCCCGATATCGCGCAATTTAATGAGCCTGCCGTGCCGGAAGGCAATAACAAGATCATTGAAGGCCTCCGGCGTTTCATACTCGCCTTTGGTCTTTACAATGAACTCAGTCCGCGCGTTCTCGACACGGCCACCGGGCACTTCCCGGTGTTCCCTACCCAGCGCAAGTTTGATATCGTCTGCGGTCAGGGACGCTGCGTCCATTTTCTGCCGGTCGATCCATATACGCACCTGGCGGCCGCGGCCGCCGCTTATCGTCACGGAGCCGACTCCTGGTATCTTTTCTATATCGCGTTTTAATACCTTGTCTGCATAGTGCGTCAGGTCTTTGATGGAACGGTTTCCCGAGACAGCGATCCAGACGATCGGCTGGTCATCGGGGCTGATCTTTTCGATGACCGGCGGTTCCGCATCTTTCGGCAAACGGTTCCGGACCGCGCCCACTTTGTCTCGTACATCCTGCGCTGATAGGTCGACATTGCGCTCGAGATGAAATTCAACAGTCACGATGGAAAACTCTTCCATACTGCGGGAGGTGATGGACTTAACGCCATTGATGGTATTTACTGCCTCTTCGATAATGTCTGTAACATCGACTTCCATGATCTCGGGACTCGCGCCCACCAGCTTGGTTGTGATGTTCACGACCGGGAAATCGATCTTCGGGAACAGGTCCAGCGCGAGACGGGGGAAGGCCACGATACCGAACACGATGAGCGCGAGTCCGATCATGGTCATGAATACGGGGCGTTTAATGGCTATTTCGGGAAGACGCATGAGATACCCTCAGAAATTAAAATAAAGGACTAGGACCGCTTTTCCAGCATTCCAACGCTTCTCTGCAAGCGCAGGATCGCAAGCTGCCGGTCATAGGTGGCGTTGACCAGTTCCCGCTCGGCAATGAAGAGCGCCTGCTGGGCATCGATCAGCGCCAGGCTCGCGGCAAGCCCCTGGGCGAACAGGCTCTCCACGGCTTGAAAATTCGACCGCGCATCTTCATACTGAAGCCGGGCTGCCTGCAGAACGGAGGTAATAGTCTGATAATTGATATAGGATTCATAGACTTCCGACTCTATGGACCGCTGCAAATACTGCAACGATAACTCGGCCTGCCTCCGTTTTGACCGCGCTTCCGACAGCTCCGCCTTTGTCAGTCCTCCTTCGAAGATCGGGACCTGCAGCCTCAAACCGCCATAGTAGATGGTGCCGTCCAGCATGGTGGATGGATGGGAATCAAGATACTGCACAGCTCCTTCCGCATAGACCTGGGGACGATGACCGCCTTTGACGATCGTTATGTTCTCCTCGGCCACATAGATGTTCAGCTTCGATGCTGCGTATTCGTCACGATTCGCCAGCGCCCGGGCTTTCAGGTCCTCAAAGCTCTCTCGCGGCTCCGGCTCGGGATCAGGTTCCGCAAGTGCCGCCGTCTCGGGCAGTTTTGTCAGGAGGTTCAGCTTCTGACGAGCGATCATTACATTATTTGCGTCCCGGGTGAGCGCGATCCTTGCCTGACTGACCAGGGTACGGGCCCGGAGAAGATTCGAAATATTTGCCTTCGTCCTCCTGGTTGCAGCCTCGCGTTCGGTTACCTTTTTGTGCCGTTCCATCCGGTCGACGGATTCGCGGCTTTTTTCCATCATCTTTTCGGACTTGATCACGCCGTAATAGGCGGCCGCAACGTTTAGTGTTATATCCTGCCTTGTTGAACTCAAATCCCTTGTGCTGGCCTCGCGCATTGTCTGGGCGGTCCGCAGTGCGGCAAGCGTCCGTCCGCCCGTATACAGCGGCTGTGTCAGAACAAGCGCCGCCGACAACTGGGTCAAGGGCTGGAATATGAAGTCCCCTTCAGGAGGGAGCACTTCATTATAGCGGGTATAACCGGCCCGACCGACCAACTTGGGAAATACATAGGTCCAGGCCTGATCCACCCTGCTTTCGGACTGGGCCACGTTCTCTTCAGAGATCTTCACGACCTCGTTGTTGCTGATCGCCGACTGATAGGCGTCCTGGAGCGTGTAGACCTTTTCAGCCCAGGCGGAGGAGTTTAACGCCAATAAAAGCAGCGCGATCAGAAAAGCTATTTTGTTCATGCTTGAGCTATCCTTTTGCGGGTCGAGGTGCGTCCGCTCTGCTTTCCTGTCATGCCGTCGAAGAACATGCCTGTCACGAAAGCGGTAAACTTCACGACCTCGAGGTTCAATTTCCTGCCTGTTACGTACTCAGCCATCGGGCTGACAATAAAGCTCTGGATGACCATACCTACCAGCGT
The DNA here is from genome assembly GCA_001805085.1 of Nitrospirae bacterium GWC2_57_9. Classification (GTDB taxonomy): domain Bacteria; phylum Nitrospirota; class UBA9217; order UBA9217; family UBA9217; genus MHEA01. The sequence continues at coordinate 6,406 of MHEA01000201.1, read as the reverse complement.
AGAGATGGCGAGTGACGGATCTGTCTTCTGCAGCTCCCCGGTTTTCATCCCTTCTTTCAGGATCGCGGCCAGTCTCTGATAGCTGTTCTTGAAGAGATTCTCGGCAACCCATTTGAAGTTCCGTCCGCACGAAGCGAATTCCATGGAGAGGATGCGCCGCAATTCTTCGTTGCCATGCTGAAAGCGTATCAGTTCCTCGACGTATTTACCGATCTTGAGCCTGACGCTTGCCCGGGTTTTGAATATCTCATCGTCCCAGATGCGGTCGAATGCCGTGAATGAATCGGAAAGTACCGACCGGTACAGTTCCACTTTGTCCTTGAAATGGTAATAGATCATGGCGTTGTTCACTTTGGCGCACAGGGCCACCTCGCGAACCGTCGCTCCGTCCATGCCCTTCCTGGCAAAGACGCGTCGCGCTGCGGACAGTATCTGAGTACGGGTATCGCAGTCGGTCCTGGCCGACAAGGGTCGTCGTCCTACTGCAGGTTTCTTTTGGCGGGAAGTGCGTTTCATATAATTTAACTAACTGTTTAATTAATAGTGACTAGTAATACACCAGGCATGAAATGATGTCAAGTGTATTTTTCGGCGGGTACAATTCGACCGGCAGCGGGGACGATATTGATATTCCCTGCAGCAGATGAAGGTTCGAATAGTATCTGTAGGGGATACCGATTCTTACGGTTGGACCATTATGGTATTCGATGACGGGGTATCATGGTAAGCTGCGGAGCACGACTCGGGAAAGTTTCTACTTCTGACGAGCCAGGTCTTCAAAGTTCATTTTCTTCAGCATATCGGTGAATTTGACCTGTACCGCGGCCCAGACCGGACTGACCGGGCAATGCTTCGAGAAACTGCATTTCTTTTTATCCACCAGGCAGATGTTCAGGCACATCTTCCCCTCGATGGCTTCGATCACATCGAGCATGGAGATTTCCCTTGCTTGTTTGGCCAGGGAAAACCCTCCCTTGACGCCCCGATAGGAGCGAATGAGCTTGGCCTTCACGAGTTTCTGAAGTATCTTGGCCAGGAAACTGCGCGGGATCTTGTATTCCTCGGATATTTCGTTCACAAAACTGATCTTTTTGAAGGGCTGGCGGGCGAGATACAGGACACTTCGTATCCCGTAATCCCCTTCTCTGGTTATCTGCATGCTTTTACTATATCAGACCGTATGACCTTGTCAAGAATATTAGTAACCGTCCGGGGAAGGACCAGAAAGGAGTGTAAGGGCAGATATTTTTTGTGGTATAATCACGACAAGGAAATATGAATATTCCGTTCATTAAAAAAACTCCAGCCCACTACCTCCTGTTGAGCGCATTGCTGTTCGCCTCTCTCCTGACCGGGAACGCGTATGCGGCTGCAGAGATGAGGAGCGAGGCAACCCCCGGCGGCTTCCGTGATGAAATCCCGGCTGTGGTAGTTGCTGCGCCAGTCGGAAACAGAATGGCTGTCGTGCGGTCCGGACAGCCGTGGGAAGAGCCGGATTCACGGGTACTGCGGGCATCAGCCGCAGACGACGTGGATCGGGCTGCCGGCAGGATCCGCGTCACCGGTGTTGGGGTACCGCCTCAGGATGCCCCGAATAGCACGGTCAGGCGGGAAATGGCCGAGCGGGCCGCCCTGGCCGACGCTGAACGAAAACTGGTAAAAGCGGTCGCCGAGATCAAGATCGGTCCCGATCAGAACGCGGGGTCGCGCATGAATAAAAAGAACTTCTCCCGGAAAATCCAAGGTTACATCAAGGGATATACCGTGGTCGGTGAGCGAGAACTGGCTGATGGAACAGTCGAGATCGACCTGGAACTTCCCCTGAACGGCCAGAACGGCCTGTCACGATAACTCTTTCAATTCCGGAGAGAGCGGATCCTGGAGATACGATTATGACTTGCACCCAGCGCTTACGAGCGCTTGCCGCGGGTGCAGGGCGTTCTAACCTTGAGAATAGAACTTCCCCTGCGACCTTCTTCTGCTGCAGGGAACTCAGCAACATTCGTTCCTGCCGGCCATGGGTGTCATAAAAACTCCTCTTCCCATAAAGCTTTTTGTCGGAATGCTCTCTCCTGAGCCTGCCCTTTTTTCTGCCTGTCAGGCCCTCCTTTCCGCGGAGTACGGACCGATCGACCTGGAGAGCAACGTCATGCCCTGGGAAGTCACCAGCTATTACCATGAAGAAATGGGAAGCTCTATTTTCAGGAAATTCATCTTTCTGCAGGAATTGATGGATCCCGGGAAGCTGGCCGGGGTCAAACTGCTGACCAACGCGATCGAAGAGCGCTATTCCCTCACGTCTCAGTCCGGCAGCCGCAGAAGGATAAATATTGATCCGGGGTACGTGACCGAAGCGAAGGTCGTTCTTGCTACGACCAAGGATTTTTCCCATCGGGTGTACATCGGATCGGGCATCTATGCCGAAGTGACGCTCCGGTACAGCAGCCGGGAAGAAACATTTACTGTTCTGGATCACACGTATTTTGACTTCCGAACGATCGAATATCGAGAACTGTTCAACAGGGCCAGAAATATGCTGCGGCAAAACCTGAACCGATGAACAGATCGGGAGGGTTGAAAAGCGGGTTCGATCAAAGCGTCTTGGTAGATGCCGTAGCGGCTGTATCGGTCGAGGTGGGGTGCAAAGAAAAAAAATTTTGTGCGGACTTCAGTACGTCAGACGCGATGAATTCATGGACCGGCAGGCAAATGCGATCAAAAGGCCTGATTTCCCTGTCTACAAAGCTGATATTCAGCTTTTGCCACACCATAAAGTCCTTCAGGGAATTCCGTATCTGCTCATGGATCATCATTTCGAGCTTTTCAAAGCTCACTTTCCCGGTTTGCAGGAACATGGCGCCGATGGGAACGGCGGACCTCTTCTTTTGCTGATGCAGCATCTCAAGCAGTTCCGATTCCGATATAACCCCATCCTCCACGAGAAGGTCGCCGATGGCCCTCGAATAGGGAGAGAATGCCTGTACGATCCTGCCGGCGTGGAAGATGATAGAACCGATGTTGTTGCCGGACTCAAGTACCAACTCGCCGGATCGCGCTTCCATGCCGATCAGCAGTAGAACTTCTTGCAACGAAAACCCTGTCGATTCACAATTCATTGGGCAATTTAACCATAAAAAAAAAGTCCTGTCAAACGGGAAAAAACGCTGCAGCTAAGGCTAAAACGATTACTTTTAAAAAGGCACTGCATGCAGCCCTGCGGGTCGCAGAGAAAGCGTTTTAGAACCGTTTTCCATCCGTCCTGTTTTTCAGGACAGGGCGGACGGAGTAACGTTGCCTGTGCAGGGAGGACCAGAACCGTTCTCACAGGAATCGAGTGCGGCTTTCACGATACGCCCCAGTTCCTTGGCTTTGACGGGCTTATTGACGTATTCAAAGACACCAAGGCTAAGAGATTTTAAATAAGTTTCGACCGCACCATAGGCGGTGAGCATTATCACGGGTACCGAGGGAATCATCTGTTTGAGCAGCAGGAGAAATTCCAGCCCATCCATACCGGGCATGCGGTAATCGGTAATGACCAGATCGATCTTGGTCCCTTCATTCAAGACCGTCAAGGCGGATTGCGCGTCAGGCTTGGTGATGACCTTGTAGTCGAACCTGCTCAAGACCTCTCCAAGGCTCCTTAAATTCTCAAGCTCGTCATCTACCAGCAATAGCGTTTTCATTGATCGGATCTCCCTCTGCATGATCGACAGGCACGAGGAACGAGTTGAAGCGCCCCGCAGCAGATGAAGGTTCATTTATCATCTGCAGGGAATCAGCCTCCAGCAAGCTGCGGGGGCATGCGCTCATTCCAGTACGTACGGAGTCGGTGCAGTTCGTGCTCACTACATAAAAAACATCGGAACCAGCCGGTCCTGAAAACGATCTAAAAGCGGTCCTGAGCAGGCACAGGATGCAGGCAGGTTTTACTGCGACCAGTTCTCGACCAGAACCGATGGGGCGTCATCGTTCCTTCCCCGACTCCCTGATCGCGATATCCGATCCTCTATCAGAATGCCGTGTTTCTGGATCTTGCTGTAGAGCGTGGAACGCGGTATTTTCAAAACCTTCGCCGCCAGGTGCTTGTTGCCCTCGCATTCCCGCAAGGTTCTCACAATAAGTTCACGTTCGGTTTCTCTGAGGGAGAGTGAATCGGAAGCGGCCCGGGAGTGGTTTTCCGTGCCCTGGATGTTTTCCGGGAGATCGGACGGCATGATCTCTGTTTCTTTGGCCATCACCATTGCGTATTCAACTGCGTTAACGAGTTCTCTTACATTTCCCGGCCAGGGGTATTTTATGAGGAGATCCATAGCGGCAGCGGATATGGATCTTACTTTGCTGCTCGTTTTATACCGGTCCATGAAATAGTTGACCAGGAGCGGGATATCACTGATCCGCTCGCTCAACTCAGGCAGCGTAATATTGATCACATTCAAACGGTAGTACAGATCATCGCGGAACAGCTTGTCTGCCACGGCACCTTGCAGGTCGGTATTTGTGGCCGCAATAAGTCTGAAATCGACGTGTATGGGCTTCGTGCCTCCGATCCGTTGAAAGGACCGCTCCTCGAGCACGCGAAGCAGCTTGACCTGAGAGGAGAGCGGCATGGTATCGATCTCGTCGAGAAAAAGGGTTCCACCCTCCGCTGATTCCACCCTGCCGATGGCCCGCTGCACCGCACCGGTAAAAGCGCCCTTTTCGTGTCCGAACAGCTCATTCTCGATCAGCGTTTCAGTAAAAACACCGCAGTTAACCGCCTGGAACGTCCCCTCTGCCCGGAGGGAGCGATTATGAATGGCGCGCGCCACCAGTTCCTTACCCGTGCCGCTCTTCCCCTGGATGAGAACGGTGCTGTCAGAGGGCCCGATATTCTCAATGATCTCATTGATGCGCCGTATCTTTGCATGGGATCCGATGATCTCGTAATTTTTTTTGAGTCTCCTGATCTCTCCCCGTAGTTGCCTGTTCTCAACCAGGGAATCGTAATAGGTATTGGCACGCTTTACTATTTCCATGAGATGCGGCGGCGAATAGGGTTTAGTGAGGAAATCGAAGGCACCGATCTTCATCGCTTCGACTGCAAAATCTATGGTCCCCCTGCCGCTTACCATGATCACCTGCGTCTCGGGCATCCGGGTCTTGATCGATTTCAGCAGCTCAATCCCGGTAATATCCTTCAGCATCAGATCGGTGATCACGACCGAATAATTATCGTGTTCGATCATGGTCAGTGCCTTGCTGCCATTCTCCGCAACAGATACATTGTACGTGCCGCTCTGATTTATGATTTCCTCGAGCGACTGCAGAACGAGCGGTTCATCGTCGACTAAAAGGATCTGATTATTACTGCTCATGCGTTTCCAGCCCCCCCTTACGATCAATTCTCCCCCCTCAGCAGGCCCCAGGATGTCCCTGCTTCGGTGTTCTAGAAGGCGGAGAGGAAATAACCTTGCATAGGATTGATCTTTTTCCTGTTACAGCCACCATTATTATACCATATCGTAATACTTCGGATTGAATAAAGGAATTATTTATGCGCCGAGTACGATAACGTCTAACCAGCGCTGCAAGAGTTATCCACAATATCGGCTGTTTCGAAAGCAACTGAATGGAAACGGTCAAGTCATTGAAATTATGACAAAAAAAACAAAAATACTGTTTCGGACCATAAGCAACATCCAATTGCCAATCGGATAGAAATGAAACGGAATACAGGTAGGGGGGCGAATCGATTCGCCGAAGTGAATAAGAACGCAGAGGAGAAGCAGGAGGGGGGATCCCCCCCTTTTTCAAAAAAATCAGCTGTGCCGCAAATCTATCTTCTGCGATTAAACTGCACGATTTTCCTCATTGAGCTCACCTGAGCGCTGCATCCGGTCTCACAACCCGAGCAGTGACCTTTTTTCTTCCAGACCGAACGGTAAAGTAGGTAGATGGCACCAGAGACAATGACGGCCATGAAAAAAACATCAGCAAATCCCATATATTCTCCTTGTTCCCCTTCATCCTTCCTTCTCTTGGCAAGGTGCCTCCCTTGCTAGGGTAACGATCATAGTGTTAACCTAAACCCAGCAGTCGTCCACCCTGAAAAATCGCGAAGGCCACGATCCAAGCCAGCGCCATCTGGTAAGCGAAGGCAATCCCGAACCACTTCCAGGTGCCGAACTCCTGCTTCATGGCGATGGCAACGACCACGCAAGGCATATACAGTAGGACAAATGTAATGAAAGCATACGCGCTGAGAGGTGTAAATTGACCCCTGATGACTTCCCGCAAAGGCGACCGTTCTTCCTGCTCTTCCGACGACTCCGTGGCAGTAATACTCGATATGCCGAAGCCGGAGATTACATTCACGGCAGAGTCGCGGATAGCGCCGGCAAGGCTCGCTCCGACCTCTTTCAAG
>MHEA01000200.1:19634-20079 GCA_001805085.1 Nitrospirae bacterium GWC2_57_9 | reverse complement strand
ACTTCGGGATCAAGCCGGGACAGGAAAGCCCCTATATGCTCATCGTTGCCCCCGTCGATGACAATAAGCGAAAGCCCATACCGCCCGAATTATCCAATGCCAAGGGGATCGACAAATTAAAACAGACACGTTCCGTGATTCCGGCGGTGACACACGTCGACTATTCGGCCCGTATACAGACCGTGGACCGACAGCGGAATGCGCTGTTGCACAAGCTTTTGGTGAAATTCCACCAGAAAACCGGCTGTCCGGTACTGGTAAATACCAGCTTCAATCTGGGCTGGGATCCTATTGTGTGCTCGCCGCGCGAAGCCTATGCAACATTCATGTCGTCCGATATCGACATGCTATGCATGGGTCGATTCATTTTGGCTAAAACCGCCCAGCCGGCGTTTGTATCCTCCAGCGAGGTCGACAATTCAAACGACATACTGAAAAACCTTCT
>MHEA01000200.1:19334-19582 GCA_001805085.1 Nitrospirae bacterium GWC2_57_9 | reverse complement strand
TGTAAACAATGCCAGCATGTTTTCCCTGTCACTGACAATATTCCCCAGCTTTTCTGGCCGCATGACAAAATCAGCGAATCGGGTGACGTGACGGAAATGGTAAAGGCGTTTTACGAAGAAACACCATTCCCTAATTACGACGATCATGATTCGACACGATCATTGATTGAAAAGTCCCGTCGTGGTCTCTACGCGCGGCGACTTGACGAAACTATCCCTTACAATGCCACGGTACTGGAAGTCGGTTG
>MHEA01000200.1:14934-19269 GCA_001805085.1 Nitrospirae bacterium GWC2_57_9 | reverse complement strand
CCGCGCTGCCGCTGATCGCCCTGGCGATCGTCCTGGACAGCAGCGGGCCCGTCTTCTTCCGGCAGGAGCGGGTCGGCGAGGGCGAACGGAGCTTTTTCCTCTACAAGTTCCGGACCATGCGAAAGGACGCCGAGAGCGGCACCGGTGCGGTCTGGGCGCAGAAGGACGATCAGCGTGTGACGCGCGTGGGCCGGTTCCTGCGAAAGGCGCGGCTCGACGAGCTTCCGCAGCTTTGGAACGTGCTGAAGGGCGAGATGAGCCTGATCGGCCCCCGCCCGGAACGGCCCGAGTTCGTGGAGCAGCTGAAGGCGATCATACCGTTCTACTCCGAGCGGCACGTGGTCAAGCCGGGGATCACCGGCTGGGCCCAGATCAAGTACCCCTATGGCGCTTCCGTGCAGGACGCCATCGAAAAACTGCAGTTCGATCTGTTCTATATCAAGAACCTGTCGCCGCTGCTCGATTGTCTCATCGTGCTGGAAACCATAAAAGTCATGCTGTTCGGGAGGGGAGGAAGATGAAGACCTGGAATAGTGTACTCATCGTCATCGTCGCGCTGCTGGCCCCGTTCGCGGCCGCCGCAGGCGAATACGTCATAGGAGAGGGTGATACGCTCCTCATCTCGGTCTGGGGGGAAAAGGACCTCAGCCTGAGCGTCAAGGTGCGGCCCGACGGAAAGGTCACGTTGCCCGCCGTGGGGGAGGTCACCGCCTCGAACACGACGGCGCGGAACCTGCAGGCAACGCTGGCATCGAAGCTCAGGGGGATCGTCAAGAACCCCGTCGTGACCGTCATCGTGATGGAGATCACGAACAACAAGGTATATATCTTCGGCGGCGGGGTCCGGGCCGGCGTCTATTCGCTCGTCCAGCGGACCACCCTGCTGCAGCTGCTCTGCCAGATCGAGGACGCGAAGAAGGCCGATCTCAAACGGGCCTACGTGCTCAGGGACAACAAACGCATCAAGACGGATTTCCACAAGCTCTTCATCCAGGGCGAGACGTCGGAGGACATCACTATCGAGCCGAATGACGTCGTCTTCATCCCCACGAACACGGACAAGAATGTGTACGTCATGGGCGCGGTCAACATGCCGAAGTTCATCGAGTACCGGGACGGCCTGACGGTCATGGAGGCGATCCTGGAGGCGGGCGGCTTCACGAAGTTCGCGAACCCGAACGACACGATTATCTACCGCAAGGACGAGCAGCGCAAGGAGATAACGATCCCCGTAAAAATGAAGAAGCTTATCAACGACGGCGATCTCAAGCAGAACGAAAAGCTGAAGCCCGGGGACTACATTGTCGTGAAAGAGAGCATTTTCTGAGGAGGAGTGTCCATGGAAGCAGCATCCGAACTGGACCTCAAGCAGGTCCTGCGGCTGGTCTACAAGAAAAAAGTCCTCTATTTGTCCGTTGCGGCTGCCGTCACGAGCGTGATCCTCGTGGTCGGCTACCTGATGCCAAAGACCTACGAGGCGACGTCGGTAATCTTCATCGAGCGGAACGTGCTGAACGAGCTGATCAAGAACGTAACGGTCACATCGTCCATCGAGGAAAAAGTGAAGGCCCTGTCCGTGGTCATCAAGAGCAGAAGCCTGATCATGAAGGTCATGGACGACCTGGACATGGACGTGACCGGAAGGAGCGCCGAGCAGTTGGAAGGGGCGATCCGGGGCTTTCAGAAGGAGACGGAGATCAAGATCGAGATGAACCGGTCGCAGCGCGATATGGACCTGTTCACGGTGTCGTTCCGGAACAGCGATCCCCAGCTGGCCAGCAATTACGTCAACCTCCTCGTCCGCAGATACATCGAGGAGAACCTGTCGCATAAGCGGGAAGAAGCATACGGCGCGAGCAGGTTCCTGCTGGACCAGATCTCCACGTTCAAGGGAAAACTGGAAAAGATCGAGGCGTCCATGTCCCGGCTGCGGCGGGAGAAGAACATTCCCGAGAAAGGGTCCTCTGCCGGGGAGCGCCTGCAGCAGCTGCTCCGGAGAAAGGACGAGCTGTTGGTGCTGTATACGGAGAACCATCCCGAGGTGATGCGGATCAGGTCCGAGATCGAAACCCTCCGGGAGCGGGTGAAGAACGAACCGGTCGAGTCCGCGGGATCGGACGCGGTCATGCTGGATCTGGAGCGGGAGCGCGAAACCACAAAAAAAATCTATGAGGACCTTCTGGCGACACTCCGGCGATCCGAGGTTTCGACGCAGATCGAGGTCCAGGACAAGGCGGGCGCCTTTCGCATCATCGATCCTGCGGTCGTTCCCACGCGGCCGATCAGCCCCAACATGGTGCAGATGGTGGTGCTGGCAATCGTGGGCGGCCTGGCGATCGCGTCCGTGCTGCTCGTCCTCGTTGACCGCTTTGACGTCTCCGTCAAATCCGTGGACATCCTGAAAAAAATGGGCCTGCCGGTTCTGGCCGTCATCTCGACGATGCGGACGGACCAGGAAACAGCGGCGATCAAAAAGAAGGACCGCATCGTCTATGCCGTCGCCGGTTTCTACCTGGCCTGCCTTCTCCTGATCGCCGGCCTGGAATCCATGGGCTACAGTTTTATCGACGAGTTCGTGCAGGCAGCAAAAGTAGAAGTCAACCATACCCTGAAGAAACTCTAAAACCGTCGTAAGGAGAACAGCATGAGCAGGACCGAGAATGCGCTCGAAAAAGCATCACGCATCCGGCGCAGCCCGCAGCCGGTCCCGGCCGGCCGGAACGGGGAGCCGGCGGCAACCGGCGCGCAGGGTGCGCGGATAGAGCACCCCCACCTCGTCACCTCCCGGAGCACATTCTCGCCGGTGGCGGAGGAATACAAGAAACTGAAGGCGCGCGTTATGCGCATGACCAAGCAGGAGCCCTTCCGGAACGTCCTGCTCGTCACCAGTTCCGTCGGCGGCGAAGGCAAGAGCGTAACGGCCGCCAATCTCGCGCTGTCCCTTGCCCGGGATTACGATCACTCGGTCGTGCTGATCGACGCCGACACACGCAAGCCGTCGCTCCACACGCTGCTCAACGTGAAGCCGGGCATCGGGCTGGCCGACTGCGTGGCCGACGACATCGATATCGGATCGGCCCTGGTGAAAGTGGGCAACGGCAACCTGCAGTTCGTGCCGGCCGGAAAGAGGCACGAGAATCCGGTGGAGCTGTTCTCGTCGCAGCGGATGAGGACGGTCATCCTGGAAATGAAGAGCCGCTATCCGGATCGCTACATCATCATCGACACCCCGCCGGTGCTGCTGTTCGCGGAAACGAAGATGATCAGCGCGCTCGCCGACGGCATTATCTTCGTCGTTCGCGAAGGACTGGCCCCCCTGCAGCACATCATCGAAGCCCTCGACCTGCTCAAGGAGGAACAGCTGCTGGGCATCGTATACAACGACGCAGGGCCGGAAGGCGTGAACGGCACATACCCTTATCACTCCTACTATCGCCACTACCACAGCAGGACGTAACGGGCCGGCAGCCGGCGTTCGCCGGTCGGAAAAGGAGTACCACGTGGTGATGCATGCGGAAGCAACGGTTTTGCACAAGGCGGAACCTCTGACCGATCAGAGCTGGTTCGCCGTCTCGGTCCGCTCGAGGCACGAATTCGTAGCGCGCGACGAACTGCTGCAGAAGGGCGTCGAGACCTTTCTGCCCTCCGTGATCAAGCTGCAGCAGTGGCGGGATCGGAAGAAGCAGGTGGAATTTCCGGTGTTCCCGGGATATCTCTTCGTGTTCATCGAACCCCGGGCTGAGGGTTTTTTGCAGGTCATCAAGACCCGGGGAACGGTCACCTTCGTCTCCCTGGAGCCCGGTCATCCCACCGCGGTGGCGTCCGGGGAGATAGAGGCGTTGAAGAAGGTGGTTGCCGGCGGCCGCTCCTTTGATGTGTATCCCGGGTACAAGCTCGGCACGCGGGTCCGGATCAGGCGTGGCCCGCTCCAGGGCGCCGAAGGGGTTCTCGGAAAGCGGGAAGAGGCGCAGTTGTTTTTCGTGAATGTCGAGCTCCTGGGCAGGAGCGTCGGCCTCAGGATCTGCGCGGACGATATAGAGCTGATATAGCTTGAAGCGTTGTTGAAAAATGTTTGAAGTCGCTTGCGTGGTTTGAATCGTTGAGAGTCTGTATTTCGACCGCAGACTCAAGCAAAGATCGTCATTCCGGCCCCCGGTTTTCTTGATGCCGGGCAGGCTGCAGCCGGAATCCAGTCTCTTATTCACTGTCCGGATGCCGGATCACCCTGCATTCGCGCTGAATACAAAGCATTCCTTTTCAGTCGCTCCTGTAACTGAGAGGGCGGAGCATTGCCTGGTTCTTATTTAATCGACTCGAGCAACTCGAACGGGTCAA
>MHEA01000200.1:14522-14801 GCA_001805085.1 Nitrospirae bacterium GWC2_57_9 | reverse complement strand
CGAGTACGGGTTGACGCTGAGCGAGGAGTACAACGACAATGTCTTCCTTGCTCCCAAGGGCGAAACGGATGATTACATCACCCGGGCGCTTCCGTCGGTGCACCTGGTCTACGAGGCGCCCGTGTGGCAGTGGGATTTCTCGTACACCTATGACTACCGCTACTATGCGCAACAGTCCCGCGACGACGACTCGGCCCATACGCTGTCCCTGTCGAACAGGACGCACCTGGTCAGGGACTTCCTTTTTCTCGCCGTGCGGGACGATTACCGGCGCGTCTC
>MHEA01000200.1:14285-14446 GCA_001805085.1 Nitrospirae bacterium GWC2_57_9 | reverse complement strand
CCCAGACCTCGGGAACGGCTGGATACGAGTACCGGAATGTCTGGTACAAGGAAACGGCAGCGCGCAGCAAGAACGAGCACGCCCTCTTTGCCGACCTGAGCGATCAGCTGTCCGTGCGGACCGCGCTCACCGGCGGCGCCAGGCTGAGCCGCGAAGACTCG
>MHEA01000200.1:12977-14247 GCA_001805085.1 Nitrospirae bacterium GWC2_57_9 | reverse complement strand
ACCGCGGTACGAATACGCAGAGGATTCCTTCCTCTGGCTGTTCCTCGGCAGCAGCTGGTTCTGGTCCGATGAATGGAAGAACGAGCAACAGGGGTTCTGGGACGTCGGCATCGCACACAAGTTCGTGACCTACAGCCTCTCCTTCAACGCCGCACTCACGTATATCGACGATCCGATCCGGGTACGGCGGAGGGAGGACCGCTACGTGGCGACTTTCAGAAAAGAGACCGACCGAATCCGGCTCGAGGCGATCGCGGGCCGGTGGGAGTACCGGGACATCCTGACCAAGCGGCTGCAGAACACGCGTCACGGCCTGCAGGGTTCGGTCGGGTATGACTTTACCCAGGCCCTGCGGGGCACTTACTCCCTGAGAATCGACCGGTATGAGGACAATCGGGCGAGGACTTCCTCCATGGTCTACATCAATCAGCTGCGGGGGGAATACCTCTTTCCCGCGAATACGGTCCTCGCCCTCGACTATCGCTTCGATCACGGCTATTCACCGGATGCCGTCAATTACGGCATGAACTATGACAATAACCGGGTCGTGCTGGAGATCAGAAAAACCTTCTGACGAAGCAGGGACCCGGCCGCGAGGAAAAGACCATGAACGACCGGAAAAAAATACGAGCCCTGCTGGCAGGCGCGCTCTTGCTGACCGCCTGTCTAGCCATTACCTGTGGGCGGGAGGGGCCCGAGGCTCCGCCGGATACGGTCCCTCCCACGATCACCTCCACCAGCCCCTATTACAGCGAACAGAACGTTCCGCTCAACGCCAGCGTCAAAGTGAGCTTCAATGAGGCCATGAGTTCGGCCTCCATAACCGACAAGAGCCTGATGCTGCTGCAGGCGAACACCGGCGTGGCAGGAACGGCATCCTGCAACGGTGAGACAGCGGTTTTCAAGCCCGCCGTCAATCTCATCGCGAACACCCTCTACACGGTGCGGGTGACCATTGAGGTGCAGGATGCCGCCGGCAACGCCCTGGTCGTGCCCTATGAATATTCCTTCAGGACCGGGACAACCGTTTCGACGGGAACCCATACCATAAAGGCCAGTGCCGGACCGAACGGCAGCATTATTCCGTCGGGCCAGGTGAGCGTGGATGACGGCATGGGGAAGACTTTTACGATCACGCCTGATTCCAAGTATCACGTGGTGACGCCCGTCGGCGGAACCTGCGGCGGGACGCTCTCCGGAACGCAGTACACCACGAATGCCGTGAGCGGGGATTGCACGGTCATCGCTTCGTTTGCCGCGAATGCAGTTG
>MHEA01000200.1:5180-12942 GCA_001805085.1 Nitrospirae bacterium GWC2_57_9 | reverse complement strand
TTCCAGACGGCGAGACCTACGAATTTACTGTAGATCCGGCCACTGATTATCAAAGTGCCGTCACGGGCTGCGATGGTTCGCTCAGCGGCCTCACTTACAGAACCGGCCCAATCACAAAACCCTGTGAAGTCGTCGCAAGCTTTACGCCCGTGCCCCCGCCTCCCGTCATCAAGCACACGATCTCGGCATCTGCAGACGGGAACGGCACGATAGCCCCTTCGGGCGACATCGAGGTCATCCATGGAGTTGATCAGTCCTTCACGATCAACGCGCACGACGTTTTCATCATTTCCGAGGTAAAAGTAGATGGGAAAGAGGTCAAAATCGGCCGTTTTGAAAAAACGTTTACCTATACCTTTAGAAACGTAGACGAGAATCACACTATCACCGCCAGTTTTAGGCGTTTCTGGCAGATCGGCTCATCTACTGAGGGAAACGGGAGCATCAGTCCGCCCGGCGTCGTGAACGTGGTAGAGGGCGAATCTCAAGCGTTTGACGTGATCCCGGCTCCCGATAACTCCATTGAAGTCGTCTTGGTGGATGGAAACAGTGTCGGCCCGGTGCCAACGTACCTGTTCCCGAATGTAACCTCGAACCATAGCATCTGGGCAAGATTTCAGTCTATTACACCTATCTATAGGGTGACGGCAACAGCTTATGGACGCGGCACTGTTGTCCCTCAGTCACAACCCGCTGAAAACGGCGCACAAGTGCAGTTCACGCTTGCTCCGGTGGAAGGTTTTCACGTGGCGATCCCCATAGGCGGAACGTGCGGCGGTACATGGGCAGAACCCATCCTCACCTACACGACTGGTCCGATCACGGGGGACTGCACCGTGGAGGTAAACTTCGAAGCGGATCAGCCGGTCCCCACAGATGATTTCATGATTACGCCTGAAAGGGAGGATGAGGAGGGGACCTACTATATCAACATACCGGTGGTGGAACAAGCGGGGGAAAGCTTAACGGAGCTGTCTACACCGCAGGCCCTAACCTGGAAGATTGCACCATCGAGGCGGCTCTCAGCCCCAATCTCGCGAGTTGACCCAATTTAAGGAGAAAGCCATGCAAACGATCCTGGTTACCGGCGGCGCTGGGTTCATCGGCAGCAACATTGTCGAAGCACTTCTGAAAAGAGACTACCGCGTGATCGTCCTCGACGACCTCAGCACCGGCCGGCTCGATACGATCGACCACTTTCTGCACAACCCCAATTTCACCTTTATCCGCGGAAGCGTACTGGACCGCGGCCTGCTCCGGTCCATCATGAAGACGTACCAGGTGTGCGGCATCTCGCACCAGGCGGCGATCGCGAGCGTGACCAAGAGCATCCTGGACCCGGTCAGCTCCGTCGAGGCCAATATTACCGGCACGACCAACATCTTCGATATCGCGGCCGAGAGCTGCTGCAGGCGCGTGGTGTTCGCCAGTTCCTGCGCCGTCTACGGCGACGGGCCGGAGTCCCCGAAGCAGGAGCAGATGCGCCTCGACCCCAAGTCGCCCTATGCGGTGACCAAGGCGGCGAAAGAGATGCTTGCCCGGACCTTCTGCCAGCTGCATGCCATGGAGATCATCGGCCTGCGCTACTTCAACGTCTACGGCAGGCGGCAGAACCCCGGCTCCGATTATGCGGCCGTGGTTCCCGCCTTCATCACGAAGGCTCTCCGGAACGAGCCCCTCCCGATCGAAGGGGACGGGCTCCAGACCCGGGATTTCGTCTATATAGACGACGTCGTGCAGGCAAACCTGCTCGGCCTGACCGCGAAGAACGCTTCAGGCGCGTGCATCAATATAGGAAGCGGCTCGAGCATCGGCATCCTCGAGCTCGCCCATGCCGTTATCAGGGGCTCCGGATCATCGTCCCTCATCGTGCACCGGCCCGCCCGGCCGGGCGACGTGCGGGACTCGCGCGCGGACATCGAGCGGTCCCGGGCAATCCTGGGCTACGCGCCTGCCTATGCGCTCGACAAGGGTCTGGCCGAGACAGTCGCCTGGTACCGGGCTCGGGAACAGAAAAAACCCGCGCAGGTTGCCGCGGCGATGCAGCCTGTTCCCGTGGAGTGATGCAGAAGAGAAAACAGTTTGAATTCCGGAGTGAACGCATTCCCCGCAGCTTGCTGCGGGGAGCTTCAATCGTTTAATAGCTTTGAATCCTTTGAATGGTTAACGGCTCAAACGAATCAAACGATTCGAACGGATTTTTTTAATAAAAAAAATGTGCGGCATAGCAGGCATACTGAATATCCATGATGACGCGGGCATTCCCCGCGATGTGCTGGAGAGCATGGTCGCCATCCTGCGGCACCGGGGGCCGGACGGAGCAGGCTTCTACCAGGACAGCCGGATCGGCCTGGGCCACGCCCGGCTCAGCATCATCGATCTCGAAGGCGGCGGTCAGCCCATGCACAACGAGGACGGCTCGCTCTGGATAACGTTCAACGGGGAGATCTTCAATTACCGGGAATTGCGCACGGACCTCCAGGCCCGGGGCCACACCTTTTATACGGGTTCCGACACCGAGGTGCTCCTCCACTGCTTTGAAGAGCACGGCCGCGATTGCCTGCATCAACTGAACGGCCAGTTCGCTTTTGCGATCTGGGACCGGAAGCGGAAGGAGCTGTTCGCGGCGCGGGACCGGGTGGGCATCCGCCCGCTCTTCTATACCCGTGCCGCAGGCAGGCTGCTCTTCGCCTCCGAGATCAAGGCCCTGTTCATGGACCGCCACGTGGAAAGGCGGATCGACCCTCCTGCCCTCGACCAGATCGCCACGTTCTGGATGACCGTGCCGCCGCGCACCGCATTCTGCGGCGTCTCGGAACTGCCGGCAGGGCATTATCTCACGGTCAAAGAGGGGGAACTGCGCGTCCACGGTTACTGGGAGCCGGAGCTCAGACCGGAGCCGCTTGCGGGGACCGAGGAGGAGTGCGCCGAAGAGCTTCGCGCCCTCCTGATCGACGCCACCCGGCTGCAGCTCCGCGCCGACGTGCCCGTCGGCTCCTATCTGAGCGGCGGCATCGATTCCTCCATCATCACCGCGCTGATCCACGGGTATACCGACAGCCCGCTCCGCACTTTTTCCGTCACCTTCGCGGACGCGGGGTTCGACGAGAGTTCGTATCAGCGCCGCATGGTGCAGCACCTGAATGCAGATCACAGCAGCATCACCTGCACGAACGATGATATCGGCGCGGCCTTCCCCGAGGTCATCTGGCATACGGAGAAGCCGGTGGTGCGGACTGCCCCGGCGCCCCTCTTTCTGCTGTCGAAGCTCGTGCGGGAGAGCGGGTACAAGGTGGTCCTGACGGGCGAAGGGGCCGACGAGATCCTGGCAGGGTACGACCTCTTCAAGGAGGTGAAGGTCCGGTGCTTCCTGGAGCGGGGACGGGGATCGAAGTGGAGGCCGCTCATCCTGAAGCGCCTCTATCCCTGGCTGGCGGTCTCGCCGGTGCGCTCGCTGCCCTATGCGGAGGCTTTCTTCAATGCGGGCGGCGTTGGCTGGCCTTCGGAGTTTTCGTCACACGTGCCGCGCTGGAAAACGACGTCCATGATCAAGACCTTCTTTTCAGAACAGTACCGGACCGCCGCGGGCGCCTCGCCCGCGCTGGACGAACTGGCCCTGTACCTGGGACCGGGCGGCACGAACGACGACCTCCTCCAGGCCCAGTACCTTGAGATGAAAACGCTGCTTCCCGGGTATCTGCTCTCGTCCCAGGGCGACCGCGTCGCCATGGCACATTCCGTCGAGTCCCGGTTCCCCTTTCTGGACCACCGGGTGATCGAGTTCTGCAACCGGCTTCCAGCAGGCATCAAGATGCGGGCGCTCCGGGAAAAGTATATATTGAAGAAGAGCATGGCCGGGCTCCTGCCCGCCGAGATCACCGCGAGGACCAAGCAGCCCTACCGCGCGCCCGATGCCAAGAGCTTCTTCCCGGGCACCTCGCCGGAGTACGTCATGGAGCTTCTTTCCGCCCGGAACCTGAGCGAGACCGGTTATTTCGATCCGAAGAACACGGAGCTCCTCGTCAGGAAGTGCAGGGGGGGAAACGTGCCGGGATTCAAGGACAACATGGCCGTTGTTTTCATCCTGTCCACCCTTCTGCTCCACGATCTGTTCATCAGGAATTTCGAAACCAGAGCATGCCATTTCACCGAAGGGAGAGCCAATAATGCCAATTACGCAGCTCAAGCATGAGATCAGGTTTTTCATTGCCGAGAACTTTCTCTACGGCGTGGACGACGGCGGTATCAAGGACACAGTTTCCTTTCTGGCCAACGGCCTCATCGATTCCACGGGCGTCCTGGAACTGGTCTCGTTCGTGGAGGAGAAGTACGGCATTTCCGTCAGGGATGACGAACTGGTCCCGGACAATTTCGATTCCGTGAACAATCTCGTGAACTTCATCCTCAAAAAAAAGTCGAACGGGACCGGGAGCGAACGCACCCCGGGGGCCGGTGACGGACAGGTGGCCGCGTCATGTGTCAACATACCCTCGTAAATCATTTTCTGGAACAGAGCGCGGAGCGGCTGCCGGGCAAGACCGCACTCGTGCATAACGGGCAGCGGCTAACCTTCGCGGAGATCGACTCCCGCGTCGCTGCCCTTGCCTCGGGCCTGGCCGAGCTGGGCGTCAGGCGCGGCGACCGGGTGGCGGTGTTCATGGACAATTCCGTGGAAGCCGTCTTGTCCCTGTTTGCCGCGCTCAAAGCTGGGGCCGCCTTCCTGATGATCAATCACACCACCAAGAAGGACAAGCTCGAGTATATTCTGAACGACTGTTCCGCCAAGGTCCTGCTCGCGCAGGGGATCAGAGCGCCTTTGCTCGACGGCCTCAAATGCCCGGCGCTCCGGGCAGTCATCGTGAGCGGCACCGGACCGAACGGATCGGAGCGGCCCTTCGTCGATTTTGAGGCCCTGCTCCGATCAGGTGCGCGCGCAGCCGACCCGAACTGCATAGATCTCGATCTCGCGTCTATCATGTACACCTCGGGTTCTACGGGCAGGCCGAAGGGAGTCATGCTCTCCCATCTGAACATGGTCTCCGCGGCACGCTCCATCACGACCTATCTCCAGAACACGGAATACGACGTGATCATGAACGTTCTCCCCCTGTCCTTCGATTACGGCCTCTACCAGGTCCTGATGGGCTTCAAGATGGGGGCGACGGTGGTGCTCGAAAAATCCTTTGCCTATCCCTACCAGATCCTGGACACCATGGTCCGGGAAGAGGTGACCGGCTTCCCGGGCGTGCCTTCGATCTTCGCCCTGCTCCTGCGGCTCAAGGACATCGGCAGCGTCGATCTCCATGCTCTGCGCTACATCACGAACACGGCGGCGGCACTCCCGAAAAGCCATATCCAGAAGCTGAGAAAGCTCTTTCCCGGCGTCAGGATCTACTCCATGTACGGGCTGACCGAATGCAAGCGGGTCTCTTACCTTCCTCCCGAAGAGCTCGACCGGAGGCCGACCTCGGTGGGAAAGGGAATGCCGAACGAGGAGGTCTATGTGGTGAACGAGCAGGGAGAGCGCGCGGCTGCCAACGAGGTCGGGGAGCTGGTCGTGCGCGGCGCCAACGTGATGCTGGGGTACTGGAACCTGCCCGAGGAGACAGCCCGCTGCCTGCGGCCGGGACGGTATCCCGGAGAGCGCGTCTTCCATACGGGCGACCTGTTCTTCATGGACGAGGAGGGGTATCTCCATTTCGTCGCCCGCAAGGACGACATCATCAAGTCCGGAGGGGAGAAGGTCAGCCCCAGGGAGATCGAGAACATTCTCTACGCACATGACGACGTGATCGAGGCGGCGGTCGTGGGCGTCCCCGACGAGATTCTGGGCCAGGCGATCAAGGCATATGTGGTGCCTGAACGGGGCGTCGCCCTTACGGAGAAGGACGTTCTCAAGTACTGCGCCCAACGGCTTGAGTCCTTCATGGTCCCGAAACAGGTGGAGATCAGGGAGACCCTGCCCAAGACCGCCACCGGAAAGATCGACAAGAAGGAGCTGAAGCTGGAGCCGGCTAAAGAACAGGCTGAGTCTATTCAAACAAATCTTTGACACTGATAAAAGCGGATTACGCTATGAAACATCATGACTCTTCATAATCCAATCAGTGTAAATCAGTGTCAAAAGAAGTTGAAGTTTTCTTTCCATTTTGCACAGGATTCTATTTTAAGTTCCTAAAGGAATATTGCCATGACCAATAACCTCACGCTCCCTTTGTCCCGGATCTGCACGAACTGCGTGCTGCCCGCGGCATTCCCCGGCGTTACCTTCAGCGATGACGGCGTCTGCAACCACTGCCGCAAGTCGGCCGGGAAGCGGGAAAAACAGGCCGACGAGAAGAAAAAATACAAGCAGAAGTTCCTGGAGCTGGTGGGTCAGCTCGTGGTCAAGCCGCGCCTGCGCGGCACCAGGCGTGCCTACGATGTGCTCATGTCCTACAGCGGGGGCAAGGATTCCACGTACACGATGTGGCTGCTCAAGAGCAAGTACAAGCTGCGGGTCCTGGCGCTCACCGTGGACAACAACTTCCTGTCCCCGGCGGCAACCGCCAACATCAGGACCGTGACCGATGAGCTGGGGATCGACCATATGCTGTTCCGGCCCGGGTGGAAGAACCTGAGGAAGCTGTTCTCGGCGGCGGCCGAGCGGGAGCTCTATTCCCGGAAGTCGCTCGAGCGGGCGAGCACCATCTGCACCTCCTGCATGGGCATTGTGAAGTCCCTTTGCCTCAAGACCGCGATAGAAATGGACATTCCCCTGATCGGGTATGGCTGGTCTCCGGGCCAGGCGCCGCTCGAATCGGCACTGATGAAGAACAACGCGGCCTTCATGCGAACGACCCAGCAGGCTGTCCTGAAACCGCTCCGGGAGGTCGTGGGCAGCGAGATCGACGCCTACTTCCTGAACGAGACGCACTATGCGGACCCCGACAGACTTCCTTATAATGTCCATCCGCTGGCATGGGAGCATTATAATGAGGGCGCGATCATCGAGGAGATCGGGAAAATGGGGTGGACGGCGCCCCGGGACACGGACAGCAACTCCACGAACTGCCTCCTGAACGCCTTTGCCAACGATGTCCACCTGAAACGGTACGGCTTCCATCCCTATGTCTGGGAGATCGCGAATTTGGTGCGCGAAGGCGTCATGGCCAGGGACGAAGGATACCGCAAGATCTACGAGGAGCAGAACGAAGCGTTCATCGCAGCAGCACGGCAGAAACTGAGTGCCTAATACAAACGCAATCCTGCGACTTGGCATCCCCGGCTCCTTCGAGAGGGGCCTCCATTACTACCGTTACGCTCAACGAGCGGTATACACCGGTTTGTACATTCAAATCCCCGCAGCCGCCCTTTGATACCCTCCCTCATCCCGTCCTTCCCCTGACGGCGCGAGTGGAATTGTCCGCCTGGCAGCCAGAAAGGGATAGTAAATGATGCATGTGGGATATTTATGGTTAGAACAAATTTTCTTATCCTGACAGCTCTCATGACCGGATTCTTCCTGGCGCAGCCTGCTGGAGCCGCACATGTCCAGCCGGCATCGGGCAAACAAACGCGTCCGCAGAAAAAAACGCGGCCCGTCACGCTTACATGGAATGCGCCGGAGACCAACACCAACGGCACACCGCTGGACGATCTCGCCGGGTACCGCATTCACTACGGGAAGAAGCCCCATACCTATACAGAAATACTCGAAGTCGGCATCGATGACGCGGACCTGCGGTGTTCGACGATCGACGAGAGCGACGAGGACGAGATC
>MHEA01000200.1:3004-5159 GCA_001805085.1 Nitrospirae bacterium GWC2_57_9 | reverse complement strand
TATGTACTCTGCGGGCTGGACCGGGGAAGTTACTATTTCGCGGTGACCGCGATCAATAGCGCGGGGTCCGAGAGCAAGCCCTCCAATGAGATCAAGAAGTAATATCAGGCCTGCCGCGACCTCCTCTCCGGCAGTGGTTGACTGCGGGGCAGCAGCCGTCCATCCGGTCGTCAACGGATTGACGATCGACGTGGAAGATTACTACATGGTCTCTGCCTTTGCCGAGCTCGTTCCTTTCAAGCAATGGGATTCCTACGAGAGCCGCGTGGAACGGAACACGTACCTGCTCCTGGAGCTTCTCGAGGAGCGGAACGTCAAAGCCACCTTCTTTATTCTGGGCTGGGTAGCCGAGCGCTGTCCCGGGGTGGTCAGGGACCTTCAGCGCTGCGGACACGAGATCGCGTGCCACGGTTATAATCACCGACTGATCTACCGCATGACGCCCGGTCAGTTCCGGGAGGACCTGCAACGGTCCAAGGGCATCCTGGA
The DNA here is from genome assembly GCA_001805085.1 of Nitrospirae bacterium GWC2_57_9. Taxonomy (GTDB): domain Bacteria; phylum Nitrospirota; class UBA9217; order UBA9217; family UBA9217; genus MHEA01. The sequence continues at coordinate 4,670 of MHEA01000200.1, read as the reverse complement.
GGACGTTACCGGCGAGGCGGTCCTCGGATACCGGGCCGCGAGCTATTCCATCGTGGCACGGACGCTATGGGCGCTGGACATCCTGATCGAGGAAGGGTTCCGCTACGACTCGAGCATATTCCCGATCCATCACGACCGGTACGGCGTTCCGGGGGCGCAACGATTTCCCCATATCCTGGAGCGGCCTGCCGGGAAGATCCTGGAATTCCCCCCCTCCACGTACCGTCTTTTCGGCCAGAACATTCCCATTGCCGGCGGCGGGTATCTCCGCCTCTACCCGATGCCCCTGACCCTCGCCGCCATGCGCACCATCAATGAACGGGAAAAAAAGCCCTTCATCGTCTACCTGCATCCCTGGGAGATCGATGTGGAGCAGCCCCGCTTGAACGGACGAATGTCGGCTATGCTGCGGCATTACATCAATCTCGGGACCACGCTTCCCAAGCTGAAATCCTTCCTGCACGAGTTTAAGTTCGACCGGTTGGCCACGCTCCTGCATGCATAACCCCGCATCCTCTCGCCCGGCGCTGAGAGCTGCCGTCCTTGTTCAGAAGCCCGGCCTGCGCACGGTTCTGCTTGTCGTCGCCTTTGTTTTCTGCTGCAGTCCGGCGCTCCGAGCCCTGGTCCGCACCTGGTCGGAGCAGGACCTCTATTCCTACGGGTTCCTGGTGCCGGTGATCAGCCTGTTCTGGATCCGGCAAGACCATGAACTGCTGGCGCGGCTGCCGGCCACACCGTCGCTCTTCGGCGGCACGCTGCTGCTGACCGCGGGCGGGGCCCTGCTTCTGCCGGGTTTTGCGGGCAGCATGGGCATTATCCAGGAGCTGGCCGTTGTCGTGATCGTCCACGCGCTGGTGCTGCTGCTTCTGGGCGGTCGTTTCCTCCGCGCAGTCGCGCTCCCCCTGGGCTACCTGGTGCTGATGGTTCCTGTCCTTGATCCCGTTGTCGAGGCACTCCACTGGCCGTTCCAGCTGTTTGCGGCGGAAGCGGCGGAAGCGGCGCTGAGCCTGGCCGGAGTTCCTGTCTTCCGCAGCCAGCAGTACCTGGAACTGCCGAACGTGACGCTCGAGGTGGCGCGTGCCTGCAGCGGCGTCCGGTACCTGGTCTCGACCATGGTCCTGTCCATCCCGCTCCTGTTCATGACCCAGAAGAGCCGGAAGGGGCGTCTGCTGCTCCTGCTTCTCGCGCTCGTGCTCGCCATAGGCGCGAACCCCCTGCGGGTTACCCTGGCCGGCCTGTGGGCATACTTCGGCCACGGCGATGTTCATGGCCCCTCCCATCTGCTCCAGGGATACGCCGTTTACATGGTGGGCCTGTTCGTTCTTTTTGCCGGCGCCTGGCTGCTTCAGCGCATCATCCCCGCCCCCCTGCAGCGGGACCTTCCGCAAAGGGAGAACGAGTCCGAAACAGGCGCGAGCATTCCGCGCCGCGTCACCGATGCCTGGCTGCTTGCGTTCGGACTGCTGCTCGGTCTCGGTCTTTTTCTCCATCTCTATGCACCGGAACGAGTGCCGCTCACGAGGGGCCTCGATGAGCTTCCGCCTTTACTGAGCGAATGGCGACTTGCCCCTTCCGCAGAGCCCGCAACAGGCCCGTCCGTTCCCGATGGCGATGCCGGGATCGCCCGGGTCTACCGGAACAGCCGGGGAGGAGCGGTGACGCTCCG
>MHEA01000200.1:0-2915 GCA_001805085.1 Nitrospirae bacterium GWC2_57_9 | reverse complement strand
TTGTGGATGCCGCCGGCAGGACCGCGGCGCTGACCCGGTCGGTCCTGCCTGATCAAGCCGGCCGGCCGATGGTCATTCTCTCCTGGTACCGGATCAATGGCCGGAACAGGGCGGACCGCTATGCCGCCAAAGGGCAGATGGCGATCAACGGCATTCTTTCCCGGCATACGAACGGGGCTCTCGTCATGGTCTCGGCCTTCGGAGAAGGCGACCAGCCGGAGAGGGACGCGGCGGCTTTTGCCGCAGAACTGCTGCCGGTGCTCGAGGGATATATTCCGTGATCAGCAGCTCATACATCAAAACAAAAGAGATTATCGCGCAAAGCCGCCAAGCCGCAAAGAAAGGCGAAAATACATATTGGATTACCGACAAGATATCCCGCCTTTCCTTCATTCCTTTGCGTCTTATGCGTCTTTGCGCGAGACTGATTTTGACTTGCTTTGATCGGTGATGACTTTCGCATGAACATCCGCCTTGCTCAAGACTGCGACCGGGAACGCTGGGACGCGTACGTGCTCCGGGCCCGCCACTCCTCGTGCTATCATCTCTTTGTCTGGAAGGAGATCATTGAGAAGAGCTTCGGCCACCGGACCTGCTACTTCATTGCCGAGGACGATAGCGGGAACGTCACCGGCGTGCTGCCCCTGGCGCTCATGAAAAGCCTGCTCTTCGGCAAGTTCCTGGTCTCTCTTCCTTTTTTCAACTACGGAGGCATCTGCGCGGACGGAGAAGAAACACGTTATCTCCTGTTCCGCCGGGCCGTGGACCTCTGCCGCCGGGAGCGGGCCGAGCATATCGAGCTGCGGCAGTCCGCGCCCATCCCGGGCATGCCGGTGAAAACGGCCAAGGTCTCGATGCGGCTCGCCCTGCCCGCGAAGGCCGAAGTGCTCTGGGAATCGCTGGGAGGGAAACTGCGCAGCCAGATACGGCGGCCGTCCAAGGAAGGCATGTACGCTATCCTGGGCAAAGAGGAGGAACTCGAAAGCTTCTATACGGTATTCGCCGGCAATATGCGCGATCTGGGCACGCCGGTCTACTCCCGGTCGTTCTTCGAGAATATCCTGCAGGCCTTCCCCGCATCCTGGATCTGCACGGTCTATACCGCGGACCGGAAGCCCGCTGCCTCCGGAATGCTGATCGGGTTCAAGGACATGCTCGAGATCCCCTGGGCTTCGTCCCTCAAATGCCACAACCGCCACAGCCCCAACATGCTGCTGTACTGGCGTTCACTCGCTTTCGCCTGCGAGGAAGGCTACGGGTTCTTTGATTTCGGCCGCTCCACTCCCGGAGGGAACACGTTCCGCTTCAAGGAACAATGGGGCGCGCGTCCGCTGCAGCTGTATTGGAACTATTGGATGAGAAAGGGTACGACGCTGCCCGAGCTCAACCCGAACAATCCGCGGTACCGCGCAGCCATCTCCCTCTGGAAAAAGCTGCCGCTGAACGTGACCAAGCTCCTCGGGCCTTCGATCGTCAAAAACCTGCCATGAAGATCCGTCGCACGATACCGCCCGCGGCTGCTCCGCTCCCGGCGGCGGTCCTGCTGCACGGCGCGGCCGGTCTGCTCTTCCCCGCACGCGCGCTGAACCGGCTGACCCGGGAACTGAAGGAGTATTTCAAGGTTCGCCATGCCTTCCCCGTCTCCTCCGGGAAGGCCGCGCTCTGCGTCATCCTGCGCGCGCTGAAGTCGCTGCGGCCCGAAAGGGACGAAGTGCTGATACCGGCCTACACCTGCTTTTCCGTGCCGTCGGCGATCGTAAAAGCCGGTCTGCGGGTGGCGCTCTGTGACATCGATCCTTTCACGTTTGATTTCGATCAAAAGCTTCTGCCCGGCGCCATCACCGAACGGACCCTCTGCGTGGTGCCGAATCATCTCTTCGGCATCCCCGCGGACCTGCAGGAGATCGCAAAGCTCTGCGCGGCGAAGGGCGCCTTCCTGGTGGAGGACGGAGCCCAGGCCATGGGCAGCTCGGTGCGTGGCCGGAAGCTCGGCACTCTCGGAGATGCCGGGTTCTTCAGTCTCGGCAGGGGCAAGAACGTGACCTGCGGCGCCGGAGGCGTGGTGGTGACCGGCTCGGCTCCGATCGCGGCCGCCATCGAACGGGAGATCGACGGCCTGGTCTTCCCCGGCCCCGGGCAGGCGATTGCGGAGCTTGTCCAAGCGGCCCTGCTCGCGCTCTTTCTCAGGCCGTCGCTCTACTGGTTTCCCGCCGGCCTTCCTGCTCTCAAACTGGGAGAGACCTTCTTTTACCGGGATTTCGCCATCAACCGCCTGTCCGGTGTGCAGGCGGGATTACTCAGGGGGTGGCAGCAGCGGCTCGACCTGTCGAACCGGGCACGCCGCGAGAACGCGGACTATTTCTGCAGGCATCTCGGCATCAGGCAGCCCCGGGTACAGCCGCGCGCGCTCCTTCGCCTTCCGGTCCTCTCCGCCTCGGCCGCTGAACGGGAGGGGATACTCGCGGGCTCGAAGGAGCAGGGGTTGGGGATCAGCAGCATGTATCCTGCGCCGGTGAACCGGATAGAAGAGATCCGGGACCAGTTCGGCTCCGCGTCCTTTCCGGCCGCTCAGGAAGCGGCCGACCGCATCGTGACCTTGCCCACCCATCCGCTCCTGACCCGCCGGGACCGGCAGGCGATCGTGCGGTTCTTCAGGAAGGCCGTTGCGCCGGCGAACTCGAGGTCCGCAGCCGCAATTTCAGGGCCTGCGGGAACGCAGGCCGGTACTCTTTAAATGGCATTCGTTTGATCTTCTGAAAAAGCCGAAACCCACAACCCTCGATTTTTATTGACACGGATAAAAGAATGACAACGGCTATCCCGCGCCTTGGCATCCCGGCTCCCGCCGGGGGTGGAAAGCGCTTCCTCGCGACCGTGAAGAATGAGGCGTCGCGAGTAAGCAGTTCCGGGAGGTC
>MHEA01000199.1:6603-7225 GCA_001805085.1 Nitrospirae bacterium GWC2_57_9 | reverse complement strand
TGAACAGCGGCCCCCAGAAGAAAGCGCGCGCCCTCTCCGCCCTGGTCCAGGAGATCGTCGACCTCCGGGGCAGGGTTTAAGCCACAAAGTAAGGGTCTCAAATAATATTGACATCGCGATCTGACCCATCCCCCTCTCCCTCTCCCCCTTGAAGGGGGAGAAGTTTGGATTTAACCCTCCCTTTCAAGGGGAGGGCGGGGGTGGGGATGGGTTCTTCAAGCAGTCTTATATACAGACAATTATGAGAGTGTTAATAGCACTATGGTAATCACACCTGAGCCCTTCCTGCGCTACAATTAGAAAAGATACCTCACCGAGAAGCATCAAGAAGGAGGACTCTTCCATGAAAAATGATGATCGCGACCGTGCAAACGACGCTCAACGACCGGGGGCAGCTCCCGACGAGCTCCGCGAAGAGATCTGCCCTGTCTGCAAAATGCCCCTTTCCCAGGACATTTGCTGCCCGGAGTGAGGCCACGACTGCCCCCTGGACCGGGGGGAATTGTATTGTCCCGTTTGCAAGCCTGAGCCGGGTAAGAAAGCAGCGTGACCGAGCCGGGTGGAAATCACGCGCTGTTCACGATCGCAGATCTCCGGCACAGCGCGGACAGCCTATACAGGG
>MHEA01000199.1:5825-6491 GCA_001805085.1 Nitrospirae bacterium GWC2_57_9 | reverse complement strand
CCTCTACCGGTACTGGGCAAGGTTCTTTGCCGTCAACTTCGGCGTCGGCGTGGTGACCGGCATCGTGCTGGAGTTCGAGTTCGGCACCAATTTTTCCCGATTCTCCCAAGCCGCCGGAAACGTTATATCCCCGCTCCTGGCCTTCGAAGTCATGACCGCGTTCTTTCTCGAGTCCGGTTTTCTCGGGATCATGCTGTTCGGGTGGAAACGCGTCAGCAGGCATATGCATTTCCTGGCAACGGTCCTGGTCGCGACCGGAACCATCATCTCGTCCTTCTGGATCCTTGCCGCCAATTCATGGATGCAGACGCCCGCCGGTTTTGCCCTCATCGACGGCAAGTTCGTGGTCACCGACTTCACGGCCGCCATTTTCAACCCTTCCACCTGGCCGCGGGTGCTCCATATGACGATGGCAAGCCTGGAGACGTCGGTCTTTGTCGTGGCCGGCGTGAGCGCCTATTATCTGCTCAAGGGAGACCACACCGTGCTGTTCCGCCGGTCGGCCGGGATAGCCCTGGTCCTGGCTGCGGTCTTCGCGCCGCTCCAGATGGCATTGGGAGACTTGAGCGGCAGGACCGTGGGCAGCCATCAGCCCGCGAAACTCGCTGCCATGGAATCGCACTGGGAGACAAACATCGGCAAGGGCGCGGACTTCACGCTGATGGC
>MHEA01000199.1:4227-5802 GCA_001805085.1 Nitrospirae bacterium GWC2_57_9 | reverse complement strand
GGAACCGGTTCGAGATCAACATACCGAACGGACTGAGCCTCCTGGCGACGCATTCTCTCACCGGAAGCGTTCCCGGGCTAAAAGAATTCCCGACGGAGAACCGGCCTCCGGTATTGCTCCTGTTCGTCACCTTCCGGATCATGATCGCCATCGGAACGCTGCTGTTCCTCGTCATGATCTGGGCTTTCTTTCTCTGGAGAAAAGGGAAGCTCTTCGAGCACCGCCCCTTCCTCCGGACCCTGCTGATCATCCACCCCCTCGGGTTCCTTGCGGTGGAGACCGGATGGATTACCACGGAAGCAGGCCGCCAGCCCTGGCTTGTCTACAACCTGATGCGCACGGCCGACGGCATCTCCCCGATCCCACCCGGCAACGTGGTCTGGTCGCTCAGCCTGTTCCTGGTGATCTTCGCGGCCATCGGCTCCATCTATTCCTATTTCGTAATGAGGATGATCAGGCAGGGACCGGACATTGAAAGCCCGATCCCCTCGGTCCAGCTGCCCGCGGGTATGCGGCCGTTAAAGGACCAGGAAAGGACGACGAAAGCGTAGGCACGAAGATACAACGGCCAAACTTTTTACCGCGAAGACGCAAAGGACGCGAAGGTTAAACGGTAATTAAGCAGGAATTTGGCTTCTGCTTTCCTTGCGCCCTTCGCGCCATCGCGGTGAATGCCTCTGCTTTTACAAAAAGGTTGAACGATGAACATCGTCGACATCTGGATAGGCCTGCTCGGCCTGGCGATCATCCTCTACGTGGTCCTCGACGGATTCAGCCTCGGGATCGGCATGCTGTTCCCCTTCATCAGGAGCGCCGAAGAACGGGACCAGATGATCGAGAGCATTGCACCGGTCTGGGATGCGAACCAGACGTGGCTTGTCTTCAGCGGGGGCGGCCTGTTCGTCGCCTTTCCCCTGCTCTACGGCGTCCTGTTCAGCGCGCTCTATGTCCCCCTGTTCACACTCCTGTACGGTCTGATCTTTCGCGGCGTATCCTTCGAATTCAGGGCGAACGCAAAGCGAAAAGGCGGCTGGGAGCAGGCGTTCTTCTGGGGAAGCCTTATCGCGGTAGTGTCGCAGGGCTTGACCCTGGGCGGAATCCTTACCGGCGCGAGGACGAGAGAGGGCCATTTCGCGGGAAGCGCTTTCGACTGGCTGACGCCATTCTCCGTCACGGCAGCCATCGGCCTTATTTCCGGATACCTCCTGCTCGCATCAACGTATCTTATCATTAAAACGACAGGCGCCGTGCAGGACAGGTCCTATCGGCAGGCATTCTGGTCGGCCCAGATCGTGCTCCTCTTCCAGATCATCATGATCGCCTGGACGCCCTTTCATTATCCGCAGGCGCTGGCCAACTGGTCGTCTCCGCCCCGGAGCTATTTCATCTGGATCTTTCCCCTGCTGACCCTGCTGGCCTATGTCAGCATTCTGACAGGCCTGCGTGCGCGCAGCGAGATCCTGCCTTTTTTCTGGAGCGTGGTATTCTTCCTGGCCGGTTTCCTGGGGCTCTTCGCCTCGGTCTATCCCTATGCCCTGCCCCCGGACATAACTTTTTACGACGCAGCGGCGGAAT
>MHEA01000199.1:2272-4132 GCA_001805085.1 Nitrospirae bacterium GWC2_57_9 | reverse complement strand
GCGGGGAAGGAAGGCTACTACCACTGATAGGGGGAGCAGCCCGAGCGATCACCGGTAGGATTCCATGAGCTCCCGGAATCTCTCCTGCGGCAGCGGCTCCTTCAGCAGGTATCCCTGCACCTCGTCGCAGTGGTTCTTTCGCAGGAACGCAAGCTGGTCATTGGTTTCCACGCCCTCGGCGATCGTCCTGAGCTGCAGGCTGTGGGACAGCGCGATGACGGCCCGGACCACGGCACGATGATCGGGATCGTGGGGGATATCCTCGATGAAGGAACGGTCGATCTTCAGCTTATGGATGGGCAGCCTTTTCAACTGGTTCACGGAAGAACAGGCTGTCCCGTAATCGTCGAGCGAGAAGGCTATCCCCTTTTCTACCAGCTTGTTCATCAAAGCAACGGTCTGTTCCAGGTTCCGCATCGCCGTGGCCTCGGTGATCTCGTACTCCAGCCACTGGGGATCGAGTCTGCATTGCTCCAGCGCCCGGAGCGTCTTTTCGGCAAGGTCCGGCTGATGGAACTGACGGCTGGAAAGGTTGATGGTCATGCAGACCGGCGGATAGCCTGCTTCCTGCCAGGCCTTGTTCTGCTCGCATGCCGTTACCAGGGTCCAGTCGCCGATCGGCACGATCAGGCCGGTCTCCTCGGCGACCTCCATGAAATATTCGGGACGGAGCAGCCCCAACTCGGGATGCTGCCATCGCAGCAGCGCTTCCACCGAGATCAGCCGCCCCGTATCGATGTCCAGCTCCGGCTGATAGTACAGCCGCAGTTCACGCCGGTCGAGCGCCTGCCGAAGCTGGTTCTCGATCCGGACCCTCTCGAGGCTTCTGCTGTTGATGCTGGAGCTGTAGAATTGGTACGCGTTGCCGCCCTCGTTCTTTGCTTGGTACAGCGCCCTCTCGGCATACCTCAACAGTGCTTCGATTTCTCGGCCGTCGTCCGGGAATATGCTGATCCCGACGCTGATGTTCGCCTGAAACGCCTGCTCCTTCCACCTGAGAGGCGCTTCAAGCGAAGCCCGGGCCTTCTTGACGATAACCGTCGCATCCTCCGGCCGGGCAACGCCCGTCAAGAGGATCGCGAACTCATCGCCGCCGATGTAAGCGACCGTGTCCGATTCCCGGACTGAGGTTTTCAGCCCGGCTGCGGCCTGCCTCAGCAGCTCGTCGCCTGCGTCGCGCCCCAGCGCATCGCTGACCGGTTTGAACAGGCCCAGGTCAAGGAGCAGCAGTGCCAGCTTTCCGTCGTTGCGCCGTGCCCGGGCAATCTCTACCCGGAAATGATCCTCGAACAGCACCCGGTTCGCCAAACCGGTCAGTTCGTCCCGGGTAGACCGCTGCCGTTCTGTCTGGAGGTTCGACCCGGACTCGATCGGTTCGTTCCCGGCCCTGCTGCATTCCTCCGCCGAGCGCTCCAGTTCCTTGATGCGCTCCTGTAATAGGGCAACCTGTTCCTGCAGCGTGTTCCGGGACCCGTCCTTGTCTGCCATGGTCGGACTCCAAGCCTGTCGTTCGTTATCTCTTTAAAGTATAGCCGCGCAGCAGAGCACGTTCCGGGATTGATTAACGGCTGCTTCCATGGTAGCACGGACAGGGTCCTTTTCCCTATCGTTCTTTCCGACTTTCATCGCAACGCTCGTCATGAGAACTGATGACAGCGGTGAACCCAGTGGAAAGGGAAACGCATAAAGCTCCCTGCAATGAGCAACTGCAGGGAGCCTAGGGGACAGGATCCTCTTACGTAACTTACGGTTTATGGCATTTGCCGCAATTCGTCTTGAGATCGAACGCTCGCGAACCATTATGGCATGCTCCGCAGGATACGCCCTTCCCCATCTCGTCCATGGTTCGTCTTTTGCTCG
>MHEA01000199.1:1958-2205 GCA_001805085.1 Nitrospirae bacterium GWC2_57_9 | reverse complement strand
CTGCGCCCTTAGGTGAGAAGAGTACCTCCCCGCCGCCGACGTCGGCCACAGCTGTCGACCCCGCATAAAGCGAAAATGCGAGAACCATGAGGAACGTTCTTTGCATCTGCTCCCCCTTTTTCCTGCAGCAGGATAGAACTGTTACCGGTTCCTGTCCAATACCTCCCGGACTCTGGACAACAGCTCGTTCGGCGACACGGGCTTGCTCAGGAAATTCAGTCCTTCCTTGAGAATCCCCTTTTGGTGG
>MHEA01000199.1:1084-1935 GCA_001805085.1 Nitrospirae bacterium GWC2_57_9 | reverse complement strand
GCACGTCCTTGCCGTTCTTTTTCGGCATGATCACATCGAGCAGAAGCAGATCGATCTCGTGCTTGTGGCCCCTGATCTTTGCCACTGCATCTTCCCCGTCCACCGCTTCGATCACCCGGTACCCGAACTGGGTCAGCACGGACTGGACCAGCTGCCGCAGGGAGGCGTCGTCCTCCGCCACGAGGATCGTTTCACTCCCGCCCCGGGGATCATCGATCCTGTTGATCCGCGCCAATTCCTCTCCGGAGAGCGAAGCAAGCGGGAGGTAGATCTTGAACGTCGTTCCCCTGCCCGGCTCGCTGTAAACATTAATGTACCCCTCATGCTGTTTCACGATCCCGTATACGATGGACAGCCCCAGCCCGGTGCCCCGGCCCATCTCCTTGGTCGTAAAGAAAGGCTCGAAGACCCTGCTGGCGGTCCTGGCATCCATGCCCGTGCCCGTATCGGAAATCGAGACCAGGGCATATTCTCCGGGTTTGCCGTAATTATGGGCCGCAACGAAGCGGTCGTCGAGCAGCACGCGTTTCGTTTCTATGAGCAGCTGGCCTCCGGCGGGCATCGAATCGCGCGCGTTCGTGGCCAGGTTCATCAGGACCTGTTCCAGCTGGCCGCTGTCGGCGACGACGGTCAGCGGCTCCAGAGACGGCCGGATGTCCATCTTGATATCCTCGCCCATCAGTGTGCGAAGGAGCCTGCCGGTGCCTTCGATCACCCGGCCGAGATTCAGAGGCCTGGGATTGTTGATCTGTTTCCTGCTGAATGCCAGCAGGCTCTGGGTCAGGGCGGCCCCCCGTTCAGCCGCACCGATCACCTCGTTCAGGTTATGCGTCTCGGGATCGTCAACGCGG
>MHEA01000199.1:746-1003 GCA_001805085.1 Nitrospirae bacterium GWC2_57_9 | reverse complement strand
GAGCTGTTCCTCGAGCCGCTTCCGTTCGGACACGTCCTGGACCATGACGAGTTCCGCCCGCCTGCCGTCGAACAGAAGTGCATGCGACGTGATCTCGACGAAGATCATGGTCCCGTCCTTTTTCAGATGACGCCAGACACCGGCATGGTCGATGCCTTCGCCCACAAGGGATACGTTCTTCAACAGCGCCGGGACCTCTTCCGGCGGCCGGATGTCCTTGATCGTCATGGACAGGAACTCCTCCCGGCTGTATCCGT
>MHEA01000199.1:0-738 GCA_001805085.1 Nitrospirae bacterium GWC2_57_9 | reverse complement strand
ATCGCCGCATCGTTCACGGCGAGAAAGGCAAGGGTCTCGAGATCGTAGACCCAGGTCGGGTAGGGATTGTTCTTGAAGAGCAGCCGGTATTTCGACTCGCTCTCGGCAAGCCGCTTCTGACCGGCCTGGATGTTGCTTCTGAACAGGACGATACTCGCCATCCCGATCATCCAAAAAAGAGAGTGGGTGACTCCCAGCATTCTCTTTTCGTCTCTTTCCGCTGCCAGGTGGTCCTTGAGCGGGATGGCAAGGCTCATGCCGCCCCGGATGTCTCCGATCCTATACCCCTGCTGCTCATGGCATCGGAGACAGGAATCCTCAATAAGGAACGGTTTGAGGAGCCGCATATAGGGTTGGCCGCCGATGGTCTGTACCTCGCTCACCTCCGACTTCCCCTGCTCAAGGGCAGAGAGGGCCTTTTCCTCCCATGCGTCCGGTCGGTTCGCGGGGTTCAGGTACTTGAGGCTGGTCAGGTGGTTCCGGATCGGCAGAGCGGAGCTGGCCTGGAACATATCGAAGACCTGACGGGTCATCCATGCAGGGTTTACGAGAGTGAGTTTTTTCCCGCCCGCGGTAATGATATCGCGGTCGGGAACATAAAGGTAGGGATTGGGCTGGAACTGGTCTGTAAGGGGTACGTAGAGCCCGCCGTGTGACGAGGCCCAGGCGCGGTAAGCCAGGTTCAATTCGTACAGGCTTCTTGCCTCGATCCGGGCCTTATCGAGGTTGATCTCATGA
>MHEA01000198.1:30022-30290 GCA_001805085.1 Nitrospirae bacterium GWC2_57_9 | reverse complement strand
GCGAAGAACTGACCGAGATGGCCGAGCTGCATGCCGCCGGCTGTCCTGCCGTGTCCGATGACGGCAAGCCGGTCATGAACGCCGCGATCATGCGCAGGGCAATGGAATATTCGAAAATATTCGATCTCCTCGTCATCTCTCATTGCGAGGACAGCACGCTTTCGGGCAAAGGCGTCATGAACGAGGGTCCGGTCTCTACCGAACTGGGACTGCGGGGCATTCCCCGGGCTGCAGAGGATGTGATGACCGGGCGGGACCTCGCCCTGGC
>MHEA01000198.1:25999-29964 GCA_001805085.1 Nitrospirae bacterium GWC2_57_9 | reverse complement strand
CGAGACCTGTCCCCACTACTTTACTTTGACCGAGGACGCGGTGCGGGGTTACAATACCATGGCAAAAATGAACCCGCCCCTCAGGACAGCCGATGATGTCGCGGCGATCAAGAGAGGGCTCAAGGACGGAACGATCGACGTCATTGCCACCGATCATGCGCCGCACGGCATGGACGAGAAGTCCGGCGAATTCGATTACGCGCCCTTCGGGATCGTCGGCTTGGAAACAGCTCTCGCGCTCTCCCTCACGCTGGCGTCTGAAAAGCTTATCACCGTTGCCGAAACCATCGCCAAGCTCAGTCTCAATCCCGCCCGGGTCATGAAACTGGACAAAGGAACGCTCTCGCCCGGCGCTGATGCCGATGTCACGATCATCGATCCTGATGCCGCTTGGACCGTGGACGTGTCCCGGTTCAGATCAAGATCGAAGAACACGCCGTTCAGCGGGTGGATTTTGAAAGGGAAGGCAATTCAAACAATCGTTCAGGGCAAATAACTGCTGAAAATGGCGAGAAGACAGTGGGGCGAAAGGCGAAAGACCTAAAGGCCGTTTGGCCGCAAAAAGGCGCAAAAGTCGCAAAAGTGAAGCTTGAAAGAAGGGGCTTAAAGCTTTTAGGCTTCTAGAGGCGTACAATGATATGAAAACTGAAAGAGAAGTGTTCGATCTCGTAGACAGTATCCGAGAGATCAGTTTTTCGCTTCATAAGTATTTGCGTCATGGCCATCTGGAGAAAGTTTACGAGAATGGCTTGGTTCACAGAGGCAGAAAGGCCGGTATCGAGTTGGACCAGCAATTCCCTCTGAAAGTGTATGACGAGGATGGTACGGTACTGGGCGAATATTACGCGGATTTGTTTGCTCAGAAATGTTTGCTGATAGAATTGAAGGCTGTTAAGAGATTGGCAGAGGATCACGTCGCTCAATTGCTCGGCTATATGCGAGCGTGCAGGATTCAGCATGGTCTTCTTGTGAACTTTGGCTCGTCTAAGCTTGAGATCAGGAAATACATTCTCTCTGATATTGGTTGATTTTTTTGCGACTTTTGCGCCTTTTTGCGGCAAAGAAAGGTCTTGGATTTTGAAGTGTAAATTTTCGATAGGTGCGTTGGTCCTTATCCTGTTTTCGGCAAATGCTATTGCTGCCCAGGACCAGCAGATCCAGCAGAAGCTTGCAACACTCGAGAAGATCGGCCCGCGGTTCTCCTTCATTGTTATCGGCGACAACCGCAGCGGCGACGAGATCTACCGGAAGATCGTGGCGATGGCTATGGAACGAAAACCTGATTTTGTCGTGAATACCGGGGATATGATCACGACACCCGGCGACCGGAAACAGTGGGCCGCGTTCTGGGAGATGTCAAAGCCGATCACCGTTCCGTACCTGCTGACCGTGGGAAACCATGACGCGCATCCGAAAGTACGGGGCAGTGAGAGGACCTACCGCGAGCAGGTCGATCTTCCCGGGAACGAGCTCTATTACTCTTTTGTTGCGGGAAATGCGCTCTTTGTCGTCCTCGATTCCTATATCGACGACCAGGAAAAGAAGATAACCGGCGAACAACGTGCATGGCTTGAAGGAGTGCTTGCGAGCTCGGAGCAGAAGCACAAGTTCGTGTTCGTGCATCATCCGCTCTATACGGATAAGCGCCGGGGAAAACATCACGGCAACAGTCTTGACCGGTACCAGGCCGACCGTGACGCTTTGCAGGCGCTTTTTGTAAAATATAAGGTATCGATGGTCTTTACCGGCCATGAACACCTGTATCTGCGGCAGACCGTCGACGGCATTCCTCACATAATCACCGGTGGCGGCGGAGCGCCCCTCTATGCAGAGGATGAGGATGCCGGGTTCCATCATCTTGTCCAGGTGACCGTTGACAACGGCAAAGTCAGCGCGGAAGTGGTGGATGTGAACGGAAAGATAAGGGATAGATTTTAGTTCGGAGTCAAAGAGAAGGGGCAAGAATGAAAAAAGCGATACTGGCACTGGCTGACGGCATGGTGTTCGAAGGGTATTCCTTCGGAGCGGAAGGGGAGACCTCGGGGGAGATCGTGTTCAATACAAGCATGACCGGGTACCAGGAGATCCTGACCGATCCCTCCTACAAGGGACAGATCGTCACCATGACCTACACCCAGATGGGCAACTACGGAATCAACCCTGAAGACGTTGAATCCGCCCGCCCCTGTGTCGAAGGGTTCATCGTGAAGGAACATTGCGACGCCCCAAGCAACTGGCGTTCCCGGAAGTCCCTCCATCAATATCTTGCCGAGAACGGGATCGTAGGCATTCAAGGGATCGATACGCGGGCATTGACACGCCACCTTCGCGATTTCGGAGCCCAGCCGGGCATCATCTCCACTACGCAATCCGATGCTGCAATGCTTGTTGCAAAAGCAATGAAGCTGCCGAAGATGAGCGGGCTCGATCTGGCAAAGGAAGTGACCTGCAAGGAACCCTATACCTGGGACCAGGGAGACTGGGACCTGGCATCAGGATATGCGCTGAAACCGGCGACGGAGTATAAGGTCGTAGCCTATGATTACGGGATAAAAAGGAACATCCTTCGTCTGCTCACGCAGGCAGGCTGCGCCGTGACTGTCGTGCCTGCAACGATGCCGGCCGAAGAGGTGCTCGCCATGAATCCCGACGGCGTATTCCTCTCGAACGGACCCGGAGACCCTGAACCGGTGACCTATGCCATCGAGAACATCAGGAAGATCCTGGGCAAAAAACCGGTCTTCGGGATATGCCTCGGCCAGCAGCTGCTCGGACTTGCCCTGGGAGGCAAGACCTACAAGCTCAAGTTCGGGCATCATGGCGGCAATCAGCCGATCATGGACCTGACCACAAGAAAAGTGGAGATCGCCGCGGAGAACCACGGCTTTGCCGTGGACCTGGAGACTGTGAAGGACCAGGTCATCATGACGCACATGAACCTGAATGACAAGACCTGCGAGGGGATCCAGCACAAGACCCTTCCGGCCTTCTCGGTCCAGTACCATCCTGAAGCCTCGCCGGGTCCGCACGACAGCAGGTACCTGTTCCAGCGGTTCGTGGACATGATGGAAAAGCATAAAGTGCAACCACGGAGGCACGGAGATGCGGAGGTAGAAAAAATTCTAAGCACGAATCTCTAAATCCTAAACAAAATCGAAAGGACAATGAGCCAATTTTGAATTTTGGTAGTTTGATATTATTTCGGATTTAGAGTTTAGGATTTCGAAATTAACAGGTTATGGTTTCAGTATCACAAGCGGAATTAGAAAATCGTATCGAGAAGGCGTATCAGCTCCTTGAGCATTGCCGCGTTTGCCCCCGCGAATGCGGTGTAAACAGGCTGAAGAACGACAAATTGGGTTTCTGCAGGTCCGGGTTGAACCCGGTCATCTCGAGCGCCAGCCCTCATCACGGCGAGGAGCCCCCGCTGTCGGGCACCAGGGGATCCGGAACGGTCTTCTTCGCCAATTGCAATCTCCGGTGCGTCTACTGCCAGAACTATCCGATCAGCCAGATGGGGACCGGCGTGGAGCGTTCACCGGGAGAACTTGCCTGCCAGATGGTCTGGCTGCAGGAGCAGGGCTGCCACAACCTGAATCTCGTAACGCCGACGCATTTCATGCCCCAGTTCCTGAAAGCGCTGGGCATCGCGCGGGAGCGCGGGTTCGATCTGCCCATCGTGTATAACACGAGCGGCTACGAATCGCTGGAGTCGCTCAGGCTGCTCGACGGCATCGTCGATATCTATATGCCCGACCTGCGTTACGGGGACGAGGCGGCCGGCATCAGGTATTCCGCGGCCCCCCATTATCCCGAGATCAACCGGGCAGCAGTCAAAGAAATGTTCCGGCAGGTGGGGAATCTGGTCATCGACGAAGCTGGTTTGGCGAAGCGGGGTTTGATCGTGCGCCACCTGGTCCTGCCCGGCGGGCTTTCCGGCACTGAAGCGATCATGAAGTTCCTGG
>MHEA01000198.1:23321-25986 GCA_001805085.1 Nitrospirae bacterium GWC2_57_9 | reverse complement strand
TACAAGGCGAATGGGATAAAGGAATTGTCGCGCCGGATCACGACCGATGAATATGAAGCGGCCCGTGTGATCATGGAGAAGTACGGGCTGGAGAACGGGTGGATGCAGGAGATGGAATGAAGCAAATTCTAAGCTCGAATATCGAAATCCTAAGCAATCTCGAAACTGCAATATTTAAGACATTGTGATTTGATTTTTTGAAATTGTTTAGGATTTCGGATTTAGGATTTCGGATTTTTTAAGAGGGGTATTACATGCCTAAACGTACAGACATTAAAAAGATCCTGATCATCGGGGCGGGTCCCATCGTGATCGGCCAGGCCTGCGAGTTCGATTATTCGGGAGTGCAGGCCTGCAAGGCGCTCAAGGAAGAAGGCTACGAGATCGTTCTGGTGAACTCCAATCCGGCTACGATCATGACCGACCCGGAAATGGCGCACCGGACCTACATCGAACCGATCACGCCCTCGGTGGTGGCGAAGATCATTGAACGCGAGAGGCCTGATGCATTGCTCCCGACCATGGGGGGCCAGACCGCGCTGAACACCGCAGTGGCCCTTGCCGAGACCGGCGTGCTCGAGAAGTTCAAGGTCGAGCTGATCGGCGCAAAGCTGCCTGCCATCAAGAAGGCCGAGGACCGGGAACTCTTCAAGAAAGCCATGGAACACATTGGTCTCGAAGTGCCCAAGAGCGGTTTTGCGACCAACCTGGACCAGGCTTACGAGATCCTGGAGCAAGTGGGCTTTCCGGCCATCCTGCGGCCTGCATTCACGCTGGGCGGCACCGGCGGCGGCATTGCGTATAACCGGGAGGAATTTACGGAACTGATCACGCGGGGGCTCGAGGCAAGCCCCGTGCATCAGGTGCTGATCGAGGAATCGGTGATGGGCTGGAAGGAGTACGAGCTCGAGGTGATGCGCGACACGAGGGACAATGTCGTCATCGTCTGCTCCATCGAGAATTTTGATCCCATGGGCATCCATACGGGAGACAGCATCACGGTGGCACCGGCGCAGACCCTGACGGACAAGGAATACCAGATCATGCGCGATGCTTCGCTCAAGATCATCCGCGAGATCGGCGTGGACACCGGCGGTTCGAACATACAGTTCGGGGTCAATCCCGACAACGGAAGGATGGTCGTGATCGAGATGAACCCCCGCGTTTCGCGGAGCTCCGCCCTGGCATCCAAGGCAACCGGTTTTGCCATTGCGAAGATAGCGGCAAAGCTCGCCGTCGGGTTTACCCTCGACGAGATCACGAACGACATTACGAAGGCGACCCCTGCTTCATTCGAGCCTACCATCGACTACGTGGTCGTGAAGTTCCCACGGTTCGCTTTCGAGAAGTTTCCCCAGGCTGACGCAACGCTGACGACCCAGATGAAGTCGGTGGGCGAGGCCATGTCCATCGGTAGAACTTTCAAAGAAGCCTTGCAGAAGGCGCTGCGGTCCCTTGAGATCGACCGCTACGGCTTCGAGACCCGCCGCGACCGCGACGGCGACGAGCGGACGCTTGACGATATCCGCCAGAAGATCAGCGTGCCGAACTGGGAGCGCATCTGGTACATTGCCGACGGGTTCCGGGCCGGGATGACTATTGCGGAGATCTTTGCCCTTTCAAAGATCGACGTCTGGTTCCTCTACCAGATCAAGCAGATCGCGGACATGGAAAAAGTGCTGGGCGACGACGCTGCCCATATCCTGAACGACCGGTCCTCTTCGCTCGACCATCCGCTCAGAAGAGCAAAGGAATTCGGCTTCTCCGACCGCAGGCTGGCCAAGCTGTTCACGACCACGGAAGATGTCGTGCGCAAGGCACGGTATGAGCTCGGGATCATTCCGGTGTTCAAGACGGTGGACACCTGCGCAGCAGAGTTCGAGGCACATACGCCGTACCTTTATTCGACCTATGAAAAACCGTTCTATCAAATCCCGAATGCGGAATTAGAAATGCGGAATAATGAAGCGACCGGCCGCGCGGACAGTCCGAAAGCAGAATGTGAAGCCAATCCTACGGACCGCAAGAAGATCGTGATCCTCGGCGGCGGGCCGAACCGGATCGGGCAGGGGATCGAATTCGACTACTGCTGCGTTCACGCGGCTTTCGCATTGAAGGAAGACGAATATGAAACGATCATGGTGAATTGCAACCCGGAAACGGTCAGTACCGACTACGATACATCGGACCGTCTCTATTTTGAACCCTTGACACTGGAAGATGTTTTACATATTATACATCGGGAAAAGCCGGTCGGCGTGATCGTACAGTTCGGAGGCCAGACCCCGCTCAAGCTCGCGGTTCCCCTGGAAAAAGAAGGCGTCCGCATCCTCGGCACCACACCGGACAGTATAGACCGCGCCGAGGACCGGAAGCGGTTCAAGGAACTGCTCGACAAGCTCGGGTTATTGCAGGCGGAGAGCGGCACTGCCGTGTCCTGCGACGAAGCGGTCGAGGCTGCGAACCGGATCGGTTACCCCGTCATGGTCCGTCCCTCCTATGTTCTGGGCGGCAGGGCCATGGAGATCGTATACGACGAGGAAAGCGTCAGAAACTACATGAGCAGGGCGGTCAAAGCCTCGCCTGAACGCCCCGTGCTGGTTGACCGCTATCTGGAAGACGCCGTCGAAATCGATGTAGACGCGATCTCGGACGGCAAGACGGT
>MHEA01000198.1:20358-23286 GCA_001805085.1 Nitrospirae bacterium GWC2_57_9 | reverse complement strand
GCCGTTCTCGCTGCCGAAGACCATTGTGGACGAAATCGACCTTCAGGCACGGGCCCTTGCCCTGGAACTCGGCGTCATCGGCCTCATGAACATCCAGTTCGCGGTCAAAGAGGGCCGCATCTACGTTCTCGAGGTGAATCCCCGGGCATCGAGGACGGTTCCCTTCGTGAGCAAGGCAATCGGCGTGCCCCTTGCCAAGCTCGCGGCCAGGGTCATGGCTGGCAAGACTTTGGCGCAGTTGGGCTTCACCAAGAACGTCTCGATCAAACATATCGCGGTCAAGGAAGCGGTCTTTCCCTTTGCCAAGTTCCCCGGCGTGGATACGCTGCTCGGTCCCGAGATGAAGTCCACCGGCGAGGTCATGGGGATCGATAGCGACTTCGGGATGTCTTTCGCCAAGTCCCAGATGGCCGCCGGCAATCCCATGCCCGTTTCGGGCAGGGTTTTCCTGAGCGTCAAGGACAAGGACAAGGCCGGGCTGCTGGAAGTGGCGCAAGGCCTGGAAAAAATGGGGTTCTCCCTGGTAGCGACCAGAGGGACCGCCGAGTATCTCAGGAACCGGGGCATTACCGTCGAATCCGTGAACAAGGTGACCGAAGGCAGGCCCCATATCGTGGACCAGATCACGGACATGCAGGTCGATTTCGTGATCAATACCGTTCACGGCGCCCAGTCCCAGAAGGATTCCTATTCGATCCGGCGCACCACCCTGATGAAAGGGATACCCTATTTTACGACAATATCGGCTGCAAAGGCAGCCGTCCACGGCATAGCCGCGATCAAGAAAAATCACCTTCAGGTGAAGTCCATTCAGGAGTATCATTCATCATGACGCAGAAGATCCCCATGACCCAATCGGGCTACGACAAGCTCAAACAGGAGCTCGACCGCATCATCAAGGTCGAACGGCCCAAGAACATAAAGGACATCGAAGAGGCCCGCGCGCACGGGGACCTCTCGGAAAATGCCGAGTATCACGCGGCCAAGGAGCGCCAGGGGCACCTGGACGCCAAGAAGCGGGAACTGCAGCACAAGCTGTCCCATGCGCAGATCATTGATGTTTCCAAACTGTCTAACGAGAAAGTGGTCTTCGGCTCAACAGTCACGCTTGCCGACACGGAATCGGGCGATATCAGGAAATATACGCTCGTCGGCCAGGAAGAGGCGGACCTCAAAAAAGGAAAGATCTCCGTGCAGTCTCCCGTGGGCAAAGCGCTGATCAGCCATAAAGTGGGCGATGTGGTCACGATCAAGACCCCCGCAAAGACCGTGGAGTACGAAATACAGGAGATCCAGATTGCCCTTGACTAGGCTTCACCAGGCATTCGTCCTTTCACATCGCCCCGCGGGGAGGGGATACTACCGCCTCGTCCTGAACGCGCCCGGCGCGGCAGCGTCGGCAAAACCCGGCCAATTCGTGATGCTCCGCGTCACGGGGACCGGGGATCCGCTCCTTGCAAGGCCTTTCGGCATTTCTTCCGTCCTTTCCCGTTCATCCATCGAGGTCGTCTACCGGGTTGTGGGCAGAGGAACCACACTCCTGACCGGCGTCAAAAAAGGGCAGACCCTGACCCTGCTGGGTCCTCTCGGTAAAGGCTTCCCCATGCCGCCAAAAGGGGCCGTCCCGGTCCTGGTAGGGGGCGGCAGCGGGTTCCCGCCGCTTCACTTTTTCGCTCAGCGCGCGGGAAAGAACGCCCATTTTTTTATCGGAGCACGAAACAAGGACTGCCTTCCTCCGGCAGGCATCCTGCGGAGCTTCAAGGATGTAACGGAGCATGTGCATATAGCGACCGACGACGGAAGCGCCGGCGTGAAGGGAACGTCCACGGACATCCTGCATGCGTTCCTGTCCAGGATGGAGAAGAAAAGCCATCTGGTGATTTACGCCTGCGGCCCGCACCCGATGCTCGCAACGGTAAGCCGGATTGCATCGGAGCACGCTATTCCCTGCTACGTCTCGATGGAGGAACGCATGGCCTGCGGCCTGGGCGCCTGCATGGGCTGCTCCATTCCGCAGAAGGCCGGAGGCTACAAACGGGCCTGCAAGGAAGGACCGGTGTTCGATGCCAAAGAGATCGACTGGACCGAGCGGGTGGTCTTGCCGGTACCGCATTTGAAGAAGTGAATGGGGAAATTCGAATATCTAAATCCGAAATTCTAAATAATAGCGAATGGCCAAATTCCGAAAATTTGAGCATTTGAATTTTGTGCTTGTTTAGGATTTCGATATTCGAATTTAGGATTTTTATCATATGCGAAAGATTACCGTAAAATCCAAGCCTGATCTCTCAGTGGAGTTCGCCGGCATCAAGTTGAAGAACCCCGTGCTGACCGCATCGGGAACATTCGGCTACGGCGAGGAGTTCGCGGAGTTCGTGGACCTGAACAAGCTGGGCGGGATCATTGTCAAGGGCATCTCGCTCAAGCCCATCCAGGGCAATCCGCCGCCGCGCATCTGGGAAACGCCCGCGGGCATGCTGAATGCCATCGGCCTGGAGAACCCCGGCGTCGAGGTTTTTCTGAGCGAAAAGCTTCCTTATCTCAGGAAGTTCGATACCGCCGTGATCGTGAATATGTTCGGCTACACTCTCGAGGACTATGTTGCGGTCGCGGAGCGGCTCGAGGGCGCCAGCGGCATTGCAGGCATAGAAGTGAACATCTCCTGTCCCAATGTGAAGGCGGGCGGCATGGCCTTCGGGACCGATGTCCGGTCCACCTCGGAGCTGCTTTCGGCGATCCGAAAGGCGACCAGGCTTCCGCTCATCGCGAAGCTTTCTCCCAACGTGACCGATGTAACGGCATTCGCGAAAGCCGCCCGGGATGCGGGGTGCGATGGTCTTTCTCTTATCAACACACTGCTCGGCATGGCAATCGATGTACGCTGCAGGCGGCCCCGTCTGGCGAACTGCACAGGCGGACTCTCGGGTC
>MHEA01000198.1:16853-20352 GCA_001805085.1 Nitrospirae bacterium GWC2_57_9 | reverse complement strand
ATTATCGGCATGGGCGGCATCATGACCGGCGAGGACGCCTTGGAGTTCATGCTTGCAGGCGCCTCCGCCGTGGCCGTCGGCACGGCCAACTTTGTCAACCCGCGGGCAACGCTTGACGTGGTCGAAGGCATGGAATCACTTCTTCGCGAGCAGGGCATCGATGACGTGAAGGAAATCATCGGGAAGGTGATCGTCGGGTGAGGATCGTATCAAGCCTCAAGAGCAAGATCATCATCTCGGTCTCGGCCATCCTGGCGGTGACCATCGGGCTCGGGACCTGGATCAACATACGCTATCAGCAGGCGCACATGGAAAATGCGCTGGAAGACAACGTCCTGATCATCTCCAATACCATCGAACGAAGCCTGTCGAACGCCATGCTCGACGGCAAGAGCAGGGAGGTCCAGCACATCCTGGAGGCGGTCGGCGGCTACCACAACATCCACGAGGTAAAGATATTCAGCCCGAACGGGGTGATTCTCAAGTCCTCAAAGCGCTGGATGATCGGCCGGAAGGTCGATTCCTCAACACAAAAATGGTTCCTGGCGGACCGGTTCAAGAAGCCGATCAAGCGCAGGGATGAAGGCATCTTCTCGGTGCTCTTTCCGATCGAGAATGACGAGCGCTGTTTTCATTGCCATGGTTCGAAGGTGAAGCTCAACGGGGTCCTTTCCGTGGACGTTTCCATGGCCTCTACCGAGCAGAAGGTGGGCGAACTGAGCAAAACAATGCTGCTCTGGGCGCTCGGCGTCACTGCCGTGCTTGCCATTTCGCTTTCACTGTTCCTGACCCGTTACGTGACAAACCCGATCCAGGACCTGATCGTGACGATGGAACGGGCGGAGAGCGGGCTGGAAGCGCGTGTGGACGTCAGGAGCACCGATGATATCGGAAGGCTGGGCGAGGCCTTCAACTCGCTGCTGACCAAACTGGAGCGGGCACGCCGCCGGGTCGACCGGTATCACTATGAACAGATGAAACGGGCGGACCGGCTGGCGTCGATCGGTGAGATGGCCGCGGGTATCGCCCACGAGATCAAGAACCCCCTGGCGGGAATCGCCGGGGTCATCCAGGTGCTGAAAAAGGATCTGCCTTCGGACGATCAGAAGCGGGCGGTCCTGGAGGAAGTGCTTTCCCAAGTGGAACGGATGGACAAGGCCGTCCGGAACCTGCTGTCCTTCGCACGACCTCCTGAACCCAGGATGACCTTGGTGGACGTCAACGAATTGATCGGCAAGCTGCTCGACTTCCTCGCTCCGCAGTTCGCCAAATGCTCCATTCGATCGGAGCGGAGACTGGCTGCGGGGCTGCCCTGGCTTACGCTCGATCCTGACCTGATCCAGCAGGCCCTCATCAACATCGCGTTGAATGCGATCCAGGCCATGCATGACGGCGGAAAGTTCATCGTGGAAACACGGTCGACAAAGCCTTCCGGCGATATCCCGGGAATGGTCGAGATCGTGTTCAGCGATACGGGAAAAGGCATATCCATGGAGAACCTGACCAGGATCTTCAATCCTTTTTTCACGACCCGGCAGCAGGGGACAGGGCTGGGACTTTCGATCACCCAGCGGATCATCGAACAGCACAACGGAGAGATCAGCGTTTCGAGCGCGCCGGGGAAAGGCGCCAGTTTCACCCTTAGTTTTCCCTATCCTCAGAATAAGGCCTGAACGGAGCATACTGCGATGTCCCAGAAGATACTGGTTATCGATGATGAAAAACTGATCCGATGGACGCTGGAACAGCACCTGGTCAAGGAAGGCTATGAGGTGATGACGGCGGACTCGGCCGAAAAAGGGATGCAGCTCATAGCCGACGACACACCCGACCTCGTTCTTCTTGACAACCGGCTGCCCGAAATGACCGGGCTGGAGCTGCTGGAAAAGCTGCATGTGCAGGAGCGCGGGCTGATGGTCATCATGATCACCGCGTACGGGATGGTGGAGACGGCGGTCAAGGCCATGAAGTACGGCGCTTACGACTACATCAGCAAACCCTTCAATCTCGAAGAAATCACCTTCGTCATCAGGAAGGCACTGGAAGCCGGATCCCTCAGGTCTCAGGTCAAACAGCTTCGCCAGGAATGCCAGGGGAAGGTGGACAACATAATCGGCGAGTCCGAGGACATGCTCAAGGTCAAAAGTTTGATCGCCAAGATCGCCAAGAGCGATGCAACGACAGTGCTCATCCAGGGCGAAAGCGGCACCGGCAAGGAACTGGTTGCCAAAGCCATTCATTTCGGCAGTGCACGGAGCTACAAACCGTTCATGGCCATCAACTGCGCAGCGCTTCCCGTGACGCTGCTCGAGACCGAACTGATGGGGCATGAAAAAGGAGCCTTTACCGACGCAAAAAGCGCGAAAAAGGGCCTTTTTGAACTGGCTGACGGCGGTACGGTGTTCCTCGACGAGATCGGCGACATGCATATGAGCATGCAGGCCAAACTGCTCCGGTTGCTGGAAGAGAAGACCTTCAAACGGGTAGGAGGCGTGAAGGACATCAAGGTGGATGTGCGTCTCATTTCCGCAACCAACCAGGAACTGTCCAAGGCAATGAATGAAGGCCGGTTCCGAAAAGATCTCTACTACCGCCTTCAGGTGGTTCCTATCTGCCTCCCGCCTCTCCGTGACCGGGGATCGGACATTTCGCTCCTCGCCCGGCATTTTATCGATCATTTCAACGAAGAGTGCCACAAGAACGTCCAGAGAATATCCAAGGAAGCCGAGCAGATCATGTTATCCTACTCCTGGCCGGGAAATGTGCGCGAGTTGAAGAATGTTATCGAGCGGGCGATGATCCTTGATGTGGAAAAGGAGATCGAACCCGATCATCTTTCGCTGGAACTGATGGAGCGTGCGCCGAGCATCGGCGATTCCGATCCTGGGATGCCCGTTTCGCTTGATGGTCTCGTTATTCCGGATTCAGGTATTTCCATTGATGACGTTGAAAATGCCCTCGTCAGAAAAGCGCTCGAAATTGCCAGTGGAAACCAGACAAAAGCAGCTCATTTGCTCAAAATGCCCCGCGATGCCTTCAGAAGGCGCATGAAGCGCTTCGGCATCATTTGAAGATTACGTCCTTCTGCCCCGGAACGTTTCTCAGTAGTTCCTGCGAGATAGAGCGGTTATGAACAGATTGTGAGCACTTTTGCTCAAATGTTCATAAAATGTAACCGGCCATTTCTTAAATTACCTTTTTAAATCAATCATTTGTAAGTCAGTATAGAGGATCGTTAAAGGCATGCTTATTGCAATATTATTGGCCGAACAAAAATATCAATTTACCTAGTAACATCAGGGAGTTAAACCGATGCTGAAGCGAGATAGAACAGTTCCCCATCTGACACTGATCTTTGCGTTCGTCGTTCTTACCTGCGTTGCCGGCCTTGCCCATGCACAGGCCGACTCGTGCGTAACCAGCAAGTGTCATGCAGCCATGGGAAAGGAAAAATCGGTCCACAACCCCGTTAAAGAAGGGATGTGCACCACCTGTCATC
>MHEA01000198.1:16563-16721 GCA_001805085.1 Nitrospirae bacterium GWC2_57_9 | reverse complement strand
TCAATCCCCGAACAAGGCCATGCTGAAGGACGTCATGCCCAATCTCTGTTTTCAGTGCCATCCGGACAGCATGACCAAGCACCAGGTCCTGCACCCGCCTGTTGCGGCGGGGGACTGTTCGGGCTGTCATGACAACCATCAGAGCGATTTTGCCGGCC
>MHEA01000198.1:15395-16465 GCA_001805085.1 Nitrospirae bacterium GWC2_57_9 | reverse complement strand
TCCTGCGTTCTGTGCCATAATCCTCACGGCTCTGCAAATAAGGCGATGATGACCAGCAAGATACCGTCGATATGCTCCAATTGCCATCCCAACGAGGCCGCGCTTGCCCAGAAGGCCATTACGAAGCATGGCCCTATGAATGACGGAGCGCTCTGCCTGAACTGTCACGATCCGCATTTTTCGGATTTTGCCGCCCTTGTGCAGAAACCTCAACTCGATCTCTGTCTCGGCTGTCATAATAAGGAGTTGGACACCGAGCAGGGCAAGATCATGGACATGAAGGCTCATTTGGAAACGAACAAGAACGGTCACGGTCCGGTCAAGACGGGCGACTGTGTCAGCTGCCATAACCCGCATGGGTCGGACTACTGGCGCATCCTGACAAAATATTATCCTGCCGATTTTTATACGTCTTATTCGGACGGAAAGTACGCGATCTGTTTCTCCTGTCACGATAAGAGCGCTTTTTCCGATCCCTACACAGACAAGGCGACAGGCTTCCGGGACGGAAGAAAGAACCTGCACGCCGTGCATGTAAACAAGATCACCAAAGGACGGTCGTGCCGGGCCTGCCATGAAGTGCATGCAGATGCGGGCAAACCGAACCATGTCAAGGACCAGATCGGTTTCAGTGGCTGGGCAATGCCGATGAACTACAGCCCCGTCAAGAACGGCGGCACCTGCGCGCCGGGCTGTCATGGGGAAAAGAGATACACACGCTAGCCTGTGCGAATGATTTCGCTATCCATAACCGTACGGGATATGAGGCACAGGGGGGCAGAATTTGAACATATTTGTTAAGCGATCGATAATTACCATAGCAGCTCTGTTTCTGGGCTCGAGCGCGTTTTCAGCGGAGCAGCCGAATGTTCCCGTTCTCTACCCCAAGGATAATTCGGTGGTAGGCCATAAGGTCAATCTCGTGCTCGATCCCTCGGACATGCAGTTTTTCCAGGTAACGGTCAATAAGACCGAGTACCCCGTTGTCGACACCTCTTCAGGCGCGCATGCATTGCAGGGCCTGGTTCTGGAGCAGGGACAGAACATCATTACCGTCAACGTTCTCGTGC
>MHEA01000198.1:13655-15293 GCA_001805085.1 Nitrospirae bacterium GWC2_57_9 | reverse complement strand
CCAAGGACCCTTTTCATATCAGGGAGCGGGAAGCAAGCTGCGCCGGCTGCCATCGGCTGGACGTCTCCTCTCAGGATGTGAACCACGGCAAACCCGAGGAAGTACTGTGCTTCACCTGCCACAGGGGCATTCCTGAAGGCAGGCATAGCCACGGACCTGCGGCTGTCTGGAACTGTCTGAGATGCCATAATCCTGACTTGTATCCTGCTAAATATGCTTTTACGGCGGCTGATCCCTGGAAAGTGTCAAAATCGACCCAGTCCGTCTCTCCAATGGCCTTTACGCTATCCACGAAGGAGCTGTTCAAGCCGGAATCGGCCGTTCTTGTCTCGAAGCAAAAAGCCAAGGATTCCCTGGCTGACTTTTTCAATTACCTGAACCAGAACCCTGCAGACAAGGTGAGACTTGAAGTTCACTCCGACGACAGCAAGTTAAAAACACGGAAAACCAAGAGCGGGAAAACGATCGGGTTTAAAACGAATCAGGCGCTCACCTCGGCGCGGGGCGCCGCGCTTGCAGCCCTTCTCAAGGAAGCCGGCATAGATAAGAAAAAGCTCATCGCCGTGGGTATGGGGGATAAACTTCCCAAGGCCCCAAACAAAACGCCCGAAGGCCGTGATCTGAATAATCGAGTCGAGATCGTCGTTTATCCCTCGGACCTCAAGGTGCTGAACAGCCAGAAACTGCCGGTCCTGAAGGATCGTGAACGTGTTGTGGTTACTGTGGGTTACAGCCAGGGGTCTCGTATCAGGAAACTCCGTTTCATTGAACGTGTTCCGAAAGGGGCGAGCTATATCAAGGGAAGCGGTTTTTTGAAGGGCAAGGCAATGGAACCGAAAATGCGCGGGAACGAGCTCATCTGGGACTTCGGCGACATGGATTCCAATTTCACGGAAAGTCTTTTTTATGTGGTGAAAAAGGGGAAAGGTGCGGGCACAATACCGCTCGTAACGAAGGCCCAGTATGCCTCCCACGATCGGGAACTGACCCGGGAGTTCGACCCCAAGGAGCCGGTGCAGCGCGCCTCGACCGTGATGGAAATATGCCTCAAGTGCCATAGCGGCGCGATGAACCGAAAATTCAAACATGGTCCGGTCGATGGCGGTCGATGCAATCTCTGCCACAATCCCCATGCAAGCGGGAATGCGGCCTGGCTCAGGAAGCCTTCCTGGGACCTGTGCACAACCTGCCATGCGGAGCAGGGGAGCGGGGTGCATGTGATCACCGCGTTCGTGAAGGGGACTTCGCACCCGACAACCAAAAGACGGGATCCGTCGCGCCGCGGAAAGCGTCTTGCCTGTGCAAGCTGTCACGAGCCGCACAGCGCCGATACTGCCTATCTGCTGGCCTTTGAAGCGAAGACCCGTTCTGAATTATGCGCTCATTGCCACAAAAAATAGCAGCACTTTATGTTATACTTGAAACTATGAGATTACCCGCAATTCAAAAAAAGGCGTTTGTTCTGACTTGCCTCGTCGTCGCCCTCGTCTGGACCGCCGGATGCTCGTTTCTTGTCGGCAGCGAAGAATCTGAAAGCACTCCACCCGCACCCTTCCAGTTGAACTATATCGAAACACTCAGGAACCAGGAGAGCTTAAGGGGGGAATCTTTTCAGGAAATACCGAGAGGTTCGGTTTC
>MHEA01000198.1:10404-13645 GCA_001805085.1 Nitrospirae bacterium GWC2_57_9 | reverse complement strand
CTTCAAAGGCCGTCCGCCGTGTATGCCGATCAATATCGGGTTTACGTGGCCGATAGCTTTCTGCAGCCCCCCGCAGTCTCCTCGGCCCGGGTCTTCGTTTTTGAACGTGGCTCACTGACTGCTACTCTTGTCAACATATCCCCCTCTCCGGATGGGCCGTTGCTGGCGCCGGCAGGAATTGCTGTGGACGCTTCTGGCGTAATCTACCTCTCAGACAAGCAACAGGGAAGGGTGGTCGGTTTTGACCGGAACGGGGCGCTGGTGACCGTTCTGGGGCGACCCCAATCTCCCCTGACCTCCCGCGTGGGGCTGGCAGATCTTTCTGCCCCGGGAAGTCTTGCATTCGATAATGCGAGAAATATTCTATACGTAGCCGATACGCGTGCTCACCAGGTGAAGGCATTTAACAGTTTGGGCGCGCATCTTTTCGATCTGGGGAATTCAGGCAGGTCCGAAGAGGACTTCAAATTTCCGGCCGGGCTCGCTGTGGACCGCAACGGCAATGTCTATGTTCTGGACAGTTTCCGTCTGCGCGTTTTTATTTTCAATGAGCAGGGTAAATACAACAGAAACTTCAGCCTGAAGGGCGCCGTTCCGGGACAATCGATCAGACCGTCAGGCCTTGGGGTCGATTCCGACGGCCATATCTACGTTACCGATGAGGTGAACAGCAATATTCTTATCTTCAATCCTGATGGTTCATTGGTCCTCACCTGGGGGAGGACCGGCAGGCTTTCGGGAGATTTCTGGACGCCCACGGCCATTTTTATCGACAGCCAAAATTATATTTACATTGCGGACCAGACGAACAGCAGGGTCCAGACGTTCCAGTACACGCGACAGTAGAATATCCCGTTCCTGTCCCATCCATCCGCGCTTACCCCGCTCCGCACCACTTCAACACGGTCTTTCCTTTCGATTTTGTTCTCCTCGAAATGGCAGATTCTGCTTCTTACCATGCCCTTTTGAATGGACTGTTCTGCCCGTCGTGGCTTCGTGGTCTTGTGTGAGGCGGGACTTTTTTAGACATTATCAATCAATCATATTTGTGGCAATTTTTGCAGATGCCGATCGTGGACTTCGCTTCATACCGGAACAGCTTCCGGGAATCGGAGCTGTGAGGATCATGGCAGCTGCCGCAGTAAAATCTTCTGTCAGGACGTTTCGGGTCCTTTTTATCGTTCTTACCGATCGGGTGTCCCGCGTTCGAGAACCCCTTGATGGCATGAGGCTTGCCCTCGACAGCGGAATGGCAATCAAGGCAGACGTTCAGGGGTTCTTTCAGAAGCAGGGCGACAGCATCCGAGGAGTGGGGATTGTGGCAGGCCAGGCAATCTCCTGCTGCTACCGGCGCATGGACGTTCTTTTTGCCGAATTCCGCCTTGTCATGACAGTTAAAACACAGACCAGGCAGATCGGCCGCCAGAAGTTTTTTGCGGTCCGAAGAATGGGGATCATGGCATCCGGTGCATCCCATGCCGAGGGCAGCATGTACCGTCTTTTTCGAGAAGGCCGATTTGTCATGACATCCGAAGCAGAGATCGGGCTGCTCCGAGGAAAGGCCTTTTTTGCTCTTGTTCGTCATTTTATGAGGAACATCCGCGGCATCCACTGCTCCGTGGCAGCCGGGGCAGCCCATATCCACAGCCGCATGCTTCACCTTTTTGCCCGCCAACTCGGCATGGCACATGAGGCAGTCAACGTCGGCTGCAGATGCGGCCGTTCCGGTAGAGAGCACCGTAGAAATCAGGACCGCCGCAGGCAGAAGATACCTGTTCATAACAATTGCATACCCCATGATTGCATTCCTCCTCATGCGCTTGATCACGGAACTACCATTGAAACTGGTGCAAAGATAGCATGGATAAGCAGGCAAATCAAGGAGCTTTTGACCGCAGGCAGAGGGTCTTTTTCCTGATGCGGCATGACGGCGAGTCTATGAATTTATTGACAAGGAAAGCGTGATTACGTTATAGTGCCCTATCACGAAATGCAGGGAAGAGGTGCCATGCGTTCTTTTTTCATGATCGTTCTTGCCGGGTCTTTTCTGCTCAACTCGGCCTGCAGTTCAGCCCCGTCTCGTACAGAGCCTGATAACCTTTTCTGGCCTCTTCCGCCGCAAACACCGAGGATCAAATATGTAAAATCGATCTATTCCGAAGATGACATCGGCCGGGAGTATTCCCTCCGGGAAAAGCTTTTCGGCAAATCCTATACGGACCAACTGGGACGTCCCTACGGGATCTTTGCGCGCCGGGGCAAGGTCTATGTCACCGATATCGGCGCCATGCGTGTCTGGATCTACGATCTTATAGAGAAGCGGCTGAGGGTCCTGGGCGAGGAGGGGGCGATCCAGCTGCCCTCAGCGATAACTGCTGACGCGGACGGGAACGTATATGTAGCCGACGCGGCGAAATCGAAGATCGCGGTGTATGACAGGGACGGGCGCTATAGTACCGCCTTCATCCTGGAAAACGTGAAACCTGTTGCGCTTGCATTCAATGAAGCATTGCGCCGTTTATATGTCGTTGACCGGATAGGTCATAAAATCGTGGTTCTGGACACCGCCGGCAAGATGCTCTTCGAGTTCGGCGGACAGGGAGTGGAGGAAGGCAGGTTCAACATGCCTCTGGCTGTCGACCTTGATAAAGGCGGGAACGTCCATGTCCTTGACAACAGGAACTTCAGGGTACAGACCTTCGATCCCGATGGAAAATTCCTCAGAACCTTCGGCTCGGTCGGGGACCGCCCCGGTTTTTTTTCCAACCCCAAGGGCCTTGCTCTTGATTCCGAAGGTCATATATATGTGACCGATGCCGCCTTCAGCAATTTTCAGATCTTCGAGCAGTCCGGGAGCGTGCTGCTTTATGTCGGGAAACTGGGGCCCGATCCCGGACAGCTTTATCTTCCTGCCGGCATTGCCATAGACGAGAACGATTATATCTACATTGCCGATCAGTTGAACAGCAGGGTGCAGGTATTTCAATACCTGAAGGAGCGGTAGCAGCGGTTCTTCCGACCCGGACATCTGCCCGAGCGGGACAGGCCGGACCCTCAAGGGCATCTCTCGCTGAGAGCAGGGGTGACTCAACGCAGATCACAGCACCCCGTTGAGACTGTTTGTACCCGGAAGCTGTCAGCGGTTCTCTACTGCGCTCCGGGATTCCTCGCTCTTAATCCGTCTTCTCCCCGCCCGTTGCCTTCCGCCGGCTTGCTTTTCCCCTCATATTCACATACAATC
>MHEA01000198.1:4406-10365 GCA_001805085.1 Nitrospirae bacterium GWC2_57_9 | reverse complement strand
GATACTCCAGAGATTTCTCAGTTATTGCGCCGTGGAAAAGGGGCTATCCCGGAATACGGTCGTGGCCTATGAGCGGGACTTAAGCCGCTATCTGGGAAAGATGCACGGGAAAGCGCCGGGGGACATCGGACAATCCGACATCATTTCCTTCCTTGCCTATTTGTCTTCGATCGGAATCTCCCGTCCGTCGGCAGCCAGGAGCATGGCGGCGATCAGAGGGCTCCATCGATTTCTGATCACCGAGGGGATGTGCGGCAGCGATCCGACGGTCAACCTGGAAACGCCGCGCGGCTGGAAACGCCTTCCCCGCTCTCTGTCTTCGGCCGACGTCGATCGTCTGCTGAAGCAGCCTGACCCCTCGACCGCTCTCGGGATGCGTGACAAGGCGATGCTCGAGCTGCTCTATGCCACCGGATTGCGTGCGAGCGAACTGGTGGGATTGAAAACAGGTGACATCAACACGGAACGGGGTTTCCTGATCGTCATGGGCAAGGGCTCCAAGGAGCGGGCAGTTCCCATCGGAGAGGCGGCAATCGCCGCCGTAGGGGATTACCTTGACCGGGCACGGCCGGACCTGCTCAAGGGCAGGCAATCGGACATGCTTTTCATCAGTTCCAAAAGGCGGGGAATAACCAGGCAGATGTTCTGGGCGCGTATCAAGCTCTATACGGTCCAGGCGGGCATCGCGAAAGCCGTCTCTCCCCACACCCTTCGCCATTCCTTCGCAACCCATCTGCTCGATAACGGAGCCGATCTCCGCGCGGTCCAGGCCATGCTGGGGCACTCCGATATTTCCACCACGCAGATCTATACTCATGTGTCCCGGGAGCGGCTTAAGAAGATACACGAGAAATACCACCCGAGAGGGTGAACACCCTCAATGCGAGTTCGGAGCTCGGGGTTCGGAGTGCGGAGTGAAACGGCAAAATCCAAATTAAAAACTTGGCCGGTTTCAGCCCGGAGCTGTTTTTATTTGATATTTGATGTTTGGAGCTTGTTTGTTGTTTGTGATTTCGTGTTTGGGATTTGGTGCTTGTTTTAAAGATTATGGAAATAATCACTAGTCATACGAATGCCGATTTTGACGCGATGGCCTCGATGGTCGCCGCAAAAAAGCTCTATCCTGAAGCTGTTCTCGTGTTTCCCGGCTCCCAGGAAAAGAGCATGCGGGACTTTTTCCTGGAATCCGCTTTCTACGCTCTGGAAACGGAACGGCTCCGGAACATAGATGTGGAAAAGATCACGAGGCTCATCATTGTCGATAACCGCAATCCTGCGCGTCTGGGCAAGCTGGCGGAAGCCCTGCGCCGGCCCGGCATGTCCATCCATATCTACGACCACCATCCCGCTGCAGAAACCGATGCGAGGGGGGACCTGGAGGTCGTGGAACAAGTCGGGGCCACGACGACGGTCATGGTCGAGCTGCTGAAAAAAAGAGGACTCCCCATCTCACCTCTCGAAGCTACCGTTTTTGCACTCGGTATCTACGAGGAAACCGGTTCCCTTACCTATGTGTCCACGACCGAACGGGATGCCCGGGCCGTTGCGGACCTGATCTCCCTTGGCGCACAACTTACGGTCGTTTCGGATTTCCTGAGCAGGGAACTCTCCGCGGAACAAACTGCGGTACTCAAGGAATTGACGACTGCTGCCGCAAGTTACGATATCGGCGGTGTACGCGTTGTTATCTCGGCGCTGCCTGTTTCCCAGTATATTCCCGACCTGGCAAACATCGCCCATAAAATGCGTGACAAGGAAAACCTGGAAGTTCTCTTCCTTGTCGTGCAGATGAGCGATAAGACCCAGCTCATTGCGCGCTCGAGGCTGGCAGCCGTCAACGTGGGGCGGGTGCTCGAAGCGTTCGGGGGGGGAGGACATGCGACGGCTGCCTCGGCAGTGGTCAAGGACATCACCTATCTCCAGGCAAAGGAGCGGCTCATCGATATCCTGAAGCACCAGGTCCGGCCGGGCAGAACCGTCAAGGATATCATGACGACGCCGGTCAAAACAATACCGGCGGGAAGCTCCATCGCAGAAGCCGGCGAAGCAATGACGCGTTTCAGCGTGAACGTCCTGCCCGTCATGCGGGGAGAGCGATATCAGGGGCTGATCACGCGGGAAGTGGTGCAAAAAGCGCTCTTTCACGGACTGGGAAAGCAGAAAGCGGATGCCTTCATGATGACCGGGGGGCCGGTGGCGCCGGCGGATATGCCGGTGGACCAGGTGGAACACTTGATGATCGAAGAGCACCAGCGTTTCCTTCCGGTCCTGGACAGCAGCGGCATGCTTGCCGGCGCGGTCACCCGCACGGACCTGCTCCGGTCCCTGCATGAGGAGCGCCTGTCCGCTCTCCGCGAAGCAGATACGTCCGCCGCAAGGGCCGTCCGGAACATCAGGAACCTGATCGAGGAGCGACTGCCCCAGGACGTGATCAGGGTCCTCAGGATCGTCGGAGAAGTGGGGGATGAAGCAGGGTTTCCCGTGTATCTCGTGGGCGGAATCGTGCGCGACCTGTTCCTGCACCTTGCCAACCTGGACGTCGATATCGTTGTGGAAGGCGATGCGATCACTTTCGCCGGAATGCTTCTCAAGAAGACCGGCGGCAGGATGAAGACCCATCTCAAGTTCGGAACCGCGGTCGTCGTGCTGCCGGGCGGTCTGAAGCTGGATATTGCCACGGCGCGACTGGAATATTACGATTCACCGGCCGCCCTTCCCACCGTCGAGCTCTCCTCCATAAAGAAGGACCTCTATCGACGCGATTTTACCATCAACACTCTTGCCGTGCGGCTGAACAGCAGGGACCATGGCGCTCTCATTGATTTTTTCAATGGTCTGCGCGATATCAAGGACAAGGCCATCCGCGTCCTTCACAGCCTCTCCTTTGTAGAAGACCCCACCCGCGTTCTCCGGGCAATCCGCTTTGAACAGCGGTTCGATTTCCGTATCAGCAAACATACGCAGAACCTCATCAAGCACGCCGTGGAAATGAAGGTCTTTGATCATTTGTCGGGGGAGCGCTTCTTCAACGAACTGGTCCTTATGTTCTCCGAGGCCGATCCTGAGAAAGTGCTGAGGCGCATGAGGGAATTCGATCTCCTGAAATTCATTCATCCCGGCCTCAAAGGATCGGCCGAGACCGAGCGCCTCTTCGCCGGGATCGGCGAGGTGTTTACCTGGTTCAGGCTGCTCTATATCGAGGAAGTCAAACCGGAATGGTGGTTCGTCTACTTTCTCGGGCTCTTGGACCGGGTCAAGGACACGGTGGCTGAAGAGGTCCTGGAGCGCTTATCGGCGCCGGCCCGGATCCGAAAACGGGTCCTCGCGGCAAGGGAAAAATACAGGGACGTACTCTATGTATTCTACAAGGAACATCAGCTCAAACCCAGCGCCATCTACGATCTTCTCGCTCCCCTTGAGATCGAGGCGCTCCTCCTGATGATGGCGAAAGCGAAGCAGGATGCGGCTAAGAAATACATATCTCTCTATCTCACCCACCTGCGCGAGGTCAAGGTAACCTTGAACGGGGATGATCTGATGCGGCTCGGGATTCCGCCCGGCCCGCGTTACCGGAGGCTGCTGGCCGAACTGCTGGATGCGAAGCTCGACGGCATCGTCCGGAACCGCGAGGAAGAGGTCGAGTACATCAGGAAAAAGGCCTGAAGGCAGGAATGCCTTGACGAAAAGAAAAAAAATGGGCATAGTTATTTTATGATATTCATCACTCTCTTCGGCGGCGTTCTCCTGCTCCTCTACGGCATTCGTCTCCTGAACGACGGCCTCCAGAACGCGGCCGGGTCCAGGATCAAATCGCTCCTTCGGTCCCTCACGAGCAACCGTCTTGCCGCAGTCGGGGCGGGCGCCTTCATCACCGGCCTCATCCAGTCCAGCAGCGCCACCTCGGTCATGCTCGTAGGCTTCGTCAGCGCCGGTCTCATGACCTTCCGCCAGACCCTGGCCGTGATCCTGGGAGCGGACATCGGCGCCACCCTGACGGTCCAGTTGCTCGCCTTCCATATCTACGATTATTCGCTGCTCTTTATCGGCGCCGGTCTTGCCCTTGTTTTATTCGCCGCCAACAGGCTTTATAAAAGCATTGGAGATGCCGTCCTTGGTTTCGGCTTCGTCTTCCTCTCGCTCAAGATCATGATCGACGCGATGTCGCCTCTTCAGGATAATGAGTTGTTCCGCCAGGTCTTCATCGCCCTCTCGGGCACTCCCTTGGCAGGCATCCTGCTTTCCGTCGCTCTGACAGCCCTGGTTCACAGCAGCGCCGCCACCATGGGCATTGCCATTGTTCTGGCCGAAAGCGGTCTGATCCCGATCCATTCCGCGCTCTTTATCGTTCTGGGAGCGAACATCGGGACGTCTGCAACCGCCCTGATCGCCAGCCTCCACAGCCCGGTAGAAGCCCGACGCGTGGCGTGGTCCCACGTGCTTTTCAA
The DNA here is from genome assembly GCA_001805085.1 of Nitrospirae bacterium GWC2_57_9. Classification (GTDB taxonomy): domain Bacteria; phylum Nitrospirota; class UBA9217; order UBA9217; family UBA9217; genus MHEA01. The sequence goes on along the minus strand of MHEA01000198.1, from coordinate 5,920 downwards.
GCTTTTCGGCGTGCTCCTGTTCCTGCCCTTCCTCGGTCCGTACGAGCAGCTTGTCACTGTATCAAGCTCCGACATTTCCCGCCAGCTCGCGAATGCTCACACGCTGTTCAATCTTATCATGGCCGTTGTGTTCCTGCCCTTTACCCCCTTGTTCGCGAAGCTCATCGTGAAAATGGTCCCGGAAAAGGCCGAGGAGAAGAAGTTCGGCCCCATGTATCTGGACGACCATGTGCTCGGCACCCCGGCGCTCGCCCTGGGTCAGGCGACACGGGAGGTGCTGCGGGCCTCGGACATCGTCCGGTCGATGTTCATCGACGCGATCAAGGTGTTCGAATCGGACGACAGCTCAAAGATAAACGAGCTCAAGGACAGGGACAATCTTATAGACCTCCTCGACCGGCATATCCGCCTCTACATCACCAGGCTGTCCGTGGCCCCCCTGACCGAGTCGCAGACCCGGCGGGCAATGACCGTTCTGGAAGTGTCCCGGGACCTGGAGAGCATCGGCGACATCATCGACCGAAATATCATGCCGCTTGCGTTCAAGCGCATCAAAAAGGGAATTACCTTCTCCCCGGAAGGCCTCGTCGAGATCCATGCATTTCACCGAAAGGCTCTCGAAAATTTCGATATTGCCATATCCGCCTTTACGACGAACGACCGCGACCTGGCGGACCGGGTACTGCGGAACAAGGAGGAACTGAGCGGTCTCGAACGGGAACTCGTGCAGGCCCATCTGGACCGTCTGAGACGCGGTTTTCGCGAGTCCATCGAGACCAGTCATATCCATCTCGACGTCATCGGTAATCTTGCCCGGATCAATTCCCTGGTGGCCCATTTCATCTATCCCGTTGCAGAGGAAAAGCGGGGCAGGGGGCGGGAGGATGTGGGCATCGAGGCATGACGGCTTTCGTTTGTCTCCTCGTTATGATATATTGTATCCAGTTGGAGACGTCGGACCCTGTCTACCCGAAGATAACGGAGTACACCAAATCTTAACGCCAAATTCCGGAGGGCTCTCATGATCAGGCAACTGCGGGTAAAGACGAATTCCCGGACCGAGTTGGTGGATATTACCCAGGCTGTCCAGAGAATGGTTTCCGAAAGCGGCATCCGGTCCGGGATCTGCTACGTATATGTTCCTCATACCACGTCGGCGGTTACGATTAACGAGAATTCCGATCCCAATGTCGGCCGCGACATTCTGAAGGAATTGAACAAGGTGATCCCCTTCGACGATGATTACGGCCATACGGAAGGCAATTCGGCCGCTCATATTAAATCAAGCGTCATAGGCGTTTCCAAGGCGATTGTGGTCGAGGAAGGGCGGCTGGCGCTCGGTACCTGGCAGGCCATCTTCTTCTGCGAGTTCGACGGGCCGCGCGACCGGAGAGTGATGGTCAAGGTGATGAAAGACTAGCTTAAAGACAAATATCAAATCCTAAGCACCGCCCTGCACTCGCGGCAAGCACTCGTTACCGGCCGGGTGCAAGCAAATCCTAAATAAGCACCAA
>MHEA01000198.1:3517-4334 GCA_001805085.1 Nitrospirae bacterium GWC2_57_9 | reverse complement strand
TATTGTCGTTCAAGCTCAGGAGGGGCACAATGAAATCTGCACGTAGCTTGTTTCTTGTCCAGTTCGTTCTGTTCTTCCTGTCCGGTTATGCTCTTGCGCAAACCTCGACCGATCTCAACACCTACACCCGGTATGTGAAATCAGGCACCGAGCAGATTAATGCGCGCAATTATCCGGCTGCCCGGGATTCCTTCAATGAAGCGCTCCGCTACCATGACAAGGATGCCGCGGCGCATCTTGGCCTGGGCCTGGTCTATTTTCATCTCCATGAGGACCAGTATGCGGAACGGGAACTGTCCAGGGCAGGGGAGCTCGATCCGAAGTCATCCATGGTCTACCAGCTGCTGGGCGAACTGTATTACCGCAAGGACGATCTCGAGCAGGCGGCCCTGAACTGGGAAAAGGCCGTGGCCTTGAATCCGAACGCCGCCGACCTTCGTGCACGCTTGGAAAGGATCCGCAGGGAGCACCACGCCGAAAAGGACTTCAATCGCGATGTAACCGGTCATTTTCAGATCAAGTATGAAGGCCGTGAAAAGATCGAGGCAGGCAGGATCATTCTCCGGATCCTGGAAGACGCCTATGGACAGGTCGGCCGGGCTCTGTCCTACTATCCCGACCGCGAGATACAGGTCATCCTCTATTCATCCCGGCAGTTTCAGGAAGTGACCGATGCCCCCGGCTGGAGCGGCGGCATCTATGACGGGAAGATCCGCATCCCCATCGGCGGGATCGAAAAAGAAACGCCCGGCTTGCGCCGGCTCCTGGTCCACGAATACACCCATGCTGTAGTGCGCGCACTTTCGCCCCGCTGCCC
>MHEA01000198.1:1063-3383 GCA_001805085.1 Nitrospirae bacterium GWC2_57_9 | reverse complement strand
TGCTTGCCTACCTGTTCAGCCTTTCATCGGTGCGTTATATGATCGATAACTTCGGGATGTACCGGATCAAAAGCGTGCTCGATGAACTGGGCTCCGGCGCAGATGCGGGCAAGGCCATAGACCGGGGAATATTGATATCCTATGAGGACCTCGACCGCGGCTGGAAACGGTCACTGGAGTAAGAGAGTCAGTATTTCTGTTGATCGGGTCCAAACCCCCTCCCCACCCCGCCCTCCCCTTGAAAGGGAGGGAGAAATTATATTCTCCCCCTTCAAGGGGGAGACGAGAGAGGGGGATGGGGTAAGCTTGGGGCTCCACTAATAAATTCGATCCCTGGCCAGAGAGAAATCAGTTTTAAAGTATTTCCGCTTTATCCTGCTCGTGCATTATGGTAATATCCTTTCATGCTGCCGTCCCCCACAGAGTCCCTCAGGCTCGCTGACTACGATTACGACCTCCCGGAATCCCTCATTGCGCAGGAGCCCGCTATCGTGCGGGACCGATCACGGTTGTTGCTCCTGGACCGGAAAACAGGAAGCGTCGATCATCGTATCTTCTCCGAACTCCAACGCTATCTGGTTCCCGGCGATCTGCTCGTGCTGAACAATACCAGGGTTTTTCCTTGCAGATTGTCGGCAAGGAAACCGGGCGGCGGCAGATCGGAGATCTTTCTCCTGGCCGAACTCGGCCCGAACCGCTGGAACGCGCTCGTCAAGGGAAGCCTGCACGCGGGGAAAACGGTCATTCTCGACAGCGGCATCGAGGCGGATATCATCGCGGATCGTGATGACGGCACCAAGGACGTCCTCTTCCGGAACGTCCCCGACATCAGACCTGTCCTTTCGGAGATCGGCAAGACGCCGCTTCCCCCCTACATCAGGCGGGAAGCTTCCCGGGAGGACCTGGACCGGTATCAGACCGTATACGCGGAAGAGGAAGGAGCTGTAGCGGCTCCGACAGCGGGATTGCACTTCACTCAGGAACTTCTGTCAAAGCTTCAGGCGAAGGGAATTGAGTCGACGGCAATTACTCTTCATGTAGGTCCCGGCACGTTCCAGCCCGTCAGGGCCGAAATCATCACCGAACACCGGATGCTCCCCGAGTTCTATCAGATATCGGACACTGCCGCTGACCGTATCAACCGCGCGAGAGCAGAGGGTAGGCGCGTGGTCGCGGTGGGAACCACAAGCGTCAGAACCATGGAAAGCGCGGCTTCCGAAGACGGCTTTGTACGGGCCGGCAAGGACAGCTCCCGGCTTTTCATTCATCCCGGTTACCGGTTCAGGATCACCGGCGGCCTCATCACCAATTTCCATCTTCCCAAATCGACCCTGCTCATGCTTGTTTCGGCCTTTGCCGGCAGGGAACAGGTGCTCGCGGCGTACAGGACCGCGGTTGCCGAACGGTATCGTTTTTACAGTTATGGGGATGCGATGTTGATACTATGACGAAACAGGAAGACTTCGGACCGCTTTATCTTCACAGGGAGCCGCAAAGACACGAAGGGATGCCAAGTTAAAAAAGATTTTAACGTTTTCCTTGTGGCTTAGTGTCTTCCTGTGAGACAGATTTGAGTCTTAATTTTGAAGTTGTTAAATTAGTCGAGTTATAGGCTTGTCCCTATTCCGGGACTTGTCCAAGTCAGGGAGGCTCATGAACAATCAGCGCGGCGGCATCATTTCATCCATCTTTGTCATTCCCATCGGCATGGTTTTGATGATAGGCATCTTCTTCCTCGGTTATTACGTCGGGAAGTACAAGAGCAAGGACGCGCAGGGGAACGATGTTTTGCCGCCCATGCCCGAGATCGTTTCAGAAAATCTACCGAAAAAAGAAGAGTTCACTTTTTTCAAGACGCTTACGGACAGAGACAACAAGACGGTTTCCATCGATCTGAAGCCGAGGCAGAGCGAAGAAACGCAATCCCCAAAGAAGACGGCCGAGCCGGAGCAGCAGAAAGCACAGGCCGTCCAGCCGAAAAAGGAGAGCAAGCCCGCGATAAAACCGGCGAAAGCTTTGACCGGGGGATCAGAAACGAAAGTACAGGCCGCAAAGAAGGAACCGGAAATAACGCGCAGCCCTGATACGAAAGTTCGGTATACGCTGCAGGTCGCAGCGTACCAGGAAAAAGAGATGGCTGAAGCGGAAGTCAAAAAGATGAAGCAGAAGGGATATGCAGCCTTTATTGTTTCGTCAAAGCTTGAGGGGATGGGCACCTGGTACCGGGTCCGGCTGGGCAGTTTTACGAACAGAGCTTCGGCGGAAAAACTTCAGAAGGAACTGCATGCCAAGGCAGGCCTTGCACCGTTCATTACGCAGG
>MHEA01000198.1:455-1005 GCA_001805085.1 Nitrospirae bacterium GWC2_57_9 | reverse complement strand
TCAGTGTCAAAGGTTTTGAATTGTTTTTGTGGATTCCGACTTGTCCGATTTTTGGTTAATGGACGTGCTTATCCGAGATCATCTGTACCGGCAGTGGCACGAGAGCGGCCCGTTCGCCGTCCAGCAGCATCTCGACCCAGTAGGTTCCGGGCACGGCAAAGGTCGTATTGAAGCGGACTGATATGTCCCGGTGCTTCTGAGTTTCATTGAAAAGACTGAGCGTAGCCTCTGATTCGGAAAGGACGTCCTGCTTGTTCACGGCCAGAAGCCGGATCTTGAGCTTGAAGTCGCCTTTCCCGCCGGTCCATTCGTTCACGATGGCAAAGCGGGGATGGACAGCAGGGAAGCTGTTGGCATAGATGCTCTCGAACAGCCCCATCAAACTGAACTTGCCGCCCAGTTCCTGCCTGACGTCGTCGCAGAGCAGGGTGTAACTGAGCCTCGGTTTTATCTTGTTCATCGCCATGAACCTACCTTAACATAGCCCATCGAGACAGGTCAATTTGTTTTTGCTGTACTGAATTTCAGAGCGGAACTGGTGCACTATTAC
>MHEA01000198.1:250-409 GCA_001805085.1 Nitrospirae bacterium GWC2_57_9 | reverse complement strand
AATATTCGTAAAATAGGCTATCTCAAGCTCTAATTCCGATTATCATCCCCCAAAAATACCCCGTCCAGAGTATTTACATTCCTCTTACTTTTGTATAAACTCGACGTTCATTATATTTATCCTGGACGGATTGGAGAGCGCATGAGGACTATTAATCGG
>MHEA01000198.1:0-147 GCA_001805085.1 Nitrospirae bacterium GWC2_57_9 | reverse complement strand
CTGCTGAAGTTCGGAGTTCTGAGTTCGGAGTGGGGAGTGGAGATCAGAAAGAACAGGCAACCGCAGATGGCAGCCGCAGGCCTCAGCCTGCGAAAAAACAGAGACCTGCGGAACGCTTTGAAACAGCCCTGGAAGATATTCGGGAGA
>MHEA01000197.1:3080-5443 GCA_001805085.1 Nitrospirae bacterium GWC2_57_9 | reverse complement strand
CTCGGCCAGCACCGAGCAGTGCATCTTCACCTTGGGCAGCCCGCCGAGCGCCTCGGCAACAGCGGCATTCGATATCTTGAGCGCCTCGTCGATGGTCTTCCCTTTCACGAGGTCGGTCACCATGCTGCTCGTGGCGATGGCCGCGCCGCAGCCGAAAGTCTTGAACTTTGCGTCCGTTATTCTGTTGTTGTCGACCTTGATGTAGAGCCGCATGACGTCGCCGCAAACCGGGTTCCCGACAGTGCCCACGCCGTCGGCATTCTCGATCTCTCCGACATTATGGGGCTGCGCGAAATGTTCCATCACTTTTGAGCTGTACTGTTCCATACATTCCTCCTCAGCGAACTTGTTCCTGCTTGATCATATCTTCATAGAGCGGTGACATCTCCCTCAACCGTTTGACGATAGGAGGAAGTTTTTCTATCACGTAATCGATGTCTTCGTCCGTGTTCCCCATCCCGAGGGTCATCAGCAGGGTTCCATTTGCGACCGCCGCATCCGTTCCGATACAGGTGAGCACGTGCGAGGATTTGAGGGAACGGGAGGTGCACGCCGAGCCGCTCGAAACGGAAATGCCTGCCATGTTGAGGAAAAGGAGCATTGACTCGCCTTCCACGAACCACATCGAGACGTTCAGGTTGTTCGGCAGTCTCCGCGACGGATGCCCGTTGATCACGATATGATCTATCTTCTCAGCAAGACCCTTCTGGAGCCGGTCGCGAAGCGCGGTCAAATAGCTCACCCGGTTCCGGACCTCGGCTGCAGCAAGTTCCGCCGCCTTCCCGAGGCCCACAATGGCCGGCACATTCTCCGTACCCGCCCGGCGTCCTTCTTCCTGGACGCCGCCTTCGATCTGCGGCTTGATCCGTACACCCTTCCTGAGGAAAAGCGCGGCTGAACCTTTCGGTCCATAGAACTGATGCCCGGAAAGGGACAGTGCGTCCACGCCCAGCGCCTGCACATCTACCGGCACCCAGCCGACAGAAGCGACCGCATCGGTATGGAACAGCACTCCCTTTTCCTTGGTGATCTTTGCGATCTCCTCGATCTGCTGGATGGTGCCGATCTCGTTGTTCGCATGCATGATCGAAACAAAGATGGTATCTTTGGTGATTGCCTTCGCTACATCCCGGGGGTCAACCAAGCCTGTCTTGTCGGTCGGGACCGCCGTTACGGTAAACCCTGATTTTTCAAGGGTTTTAGCTGGGTGCAGTATAGAAAAATGCTCGATCTGGGAAACGATGATATGCTTCCCCTTCTGACTGTAAGCCTGGGCAAGACCTTTGAGCGCGAAATTGTTCGCTTCCGATCCGCTCGACGTAAAATGGATCTCTTCCGGTTTCGCATTGATAAGAGCGGCTGTTTTTCCGCGCGCTTCGTCGATCGCGTTCTTGGCCTCCCTGCCCATATCATGCAGGTTCGAAGGATTGCCGAATTTACCGGAAAAATAGGGGAGCATGGCTTCCAGCACTTTCGGGTGAACGGGCGTGGTCGCCGCGTGATCAAGGTAGACTTTTCTCATGTCAACATACCCCCTTCCCTGCCAGGGCCGCTTTCTTTTTGGGCTTCAGAATGATCTCCTTCTGCTGCACCTGTTGTTGCGTCAGCAGGTCTTCAAAACTGATGCTGTCCAGGGCTTCCTCTATTTTCGCCCCAACCTTCGTCCAGACCATCCGGGCAACGCAGTCGTCGGCCTGGTAGCAGTCGCCGGCCTCGCCCGGCTCGAGGCAATGGGACAGTGCGATGGGCCCCTCCAGCGTGCGAACAATGTCCCCGATCGTCAACTCTGCCGGTTTTCTGGCCAGGAGATAGCCGCCGGCAGGTCCCCGCACGCTCTCGATCAGCCCGGCCTTTCCCAGTTTATGCAGGATCTGTTCGAGATAGGAGAATGATATGCCTTGACGATCCGCGATCTCCTTGATCGTGATCGGCCCCCGTCCGAAGTGGCGGGCTATCTCATACACTGCCCGAACGCCATATTTGCCTTTGGTGGACAGTTTCATAGGATTGTTCCCCGCGCCTGCTGAAAACCGGACAGTTTCTATCTTTAGTCCGTATTATTTGAACAATAACAAAGCTGACTATTTTTGTCAAGTATATTTTGCCCTTGTTTTTTCTGAACCGCTGTAATAATGTAAACAACATGTGGAAGCAAAAATTAAGTATTGACGATTATGAACTTCCCTTGTCCCGGGAGCTGGCCGTCTGCAGAAACACGATCCAGCGGATCAGAAAAACCCTCGAATTGCTGGAACAAAAGCATAAAAAGAAGACGAAGACCGTCATGGAAGAGCTCCAAAAAGGCTTTTCTCCCGACCCCGCGTTCAAGGAAGATTACGAAGCGTGGACAAGCAGCTATGCAT
>MHEA01000197.1:0-3032 GCA_001805085.1 Nitrospirae bacterium GWC2_57_9 | reverse complement strand
CCATTTCGCGAGGCCGGCCTGTTATGTTATACTCCGGTCATGCACAAGACCTCGCCGCACACCCCGCTCAGCAGCAAAGACAACAGCACCATAAAGTATTTACGCTCTCTCGCCGAACCGAAATCCCGGAAAAAAGAACGCGCATTTCTGATCGAAGGCGTCAAGATGGTGGAGGAAGCATTGCGGGATGATCCGGGTGTCAGGATGGTCATTGCCGCCCCGTCCCTGCTTCAACATCACGGCAAGGGAGTTCTGAAACTGGCCGAGAGCAGGCAGGTCGATGTTGTCTGGATATCGGAACGGCTGATGGACGCGCTTTCAGAGAGCAAAAGTCCGCAGCCGGTGATGGCTGTGGTGACCATGCGGGACCACAGCGAGCAGCAGGTGCTGGCGAACAGCGCGAAATTGATACTCATCGCCCATCAACTGCAGGACCCGGGCAACCTGGGAACAATCATCAGGACGGCGGAAGCAGCCGGCGCTTCAGGAGTTGTCGTGACCGCGGCTACGGCCGATCCGTTCAATGCAAAAGCGGTGCGGGCCTCAATGGGCAGTGTACTCCGCCTGCCCGTAGTCCCTGTCCCCGATATCATGAAATTCATCGGGCAGTGCAAGCGGGAGGGCTTTCAGATCGCGGCAACGGTCCTCGGGGCAGGAAGAACTCATTTCGAGGCCGATTTCGGGAGACCTTCTGTCGTGATCCTCGGTCAGGAAGGCGGAGGTCTGCCGGGGGACGTCGTAAACGCGATCGACCTTCAGATCCGCATACCCATGGCTGAAACGGTCGAATCGCTGAACGTTGCAACTGCAGCAGCAGTTATTCTGTATGAGGTGCTGAGGCAGAGGAAGAGCCTGCAGAAGACCGAGAAGGGTGGCTGATGCTCCACTGAGACAAGCGGGCAGCGTACGCAATGAACGACTGAATTCTATCTCCCGAACTTTTCCCTCAACTTCTTCACAACCACCCCGGGCACCAGGCTGGATACGTCCCCGCCGTAGCTCGCCGCTTCCTTCACGATCGTAGACGTGATGAAGGAATACTCCTCGTTCGGCATCAGAAAGACCGTTTCGATCTTGTTGTCCAGCCTGCGGTTCATGAGGGCCATCTGCATCTCGTACTCGAAATCCGAAACGGCCCGCAACCCCCGGATGATGGCGACGGCGTTCTTTTTTCTGACGTAATCAACGAGCAGACCGTCAAATCCTTCGATGACGATATTGTTGTAATGCGACGTCACGGCCCTGAACAGGGACAGCCGGTCCTGGAGCGAAAAAAGCGGTGCTTTTTTCGGATTCTCCGCAACGGCGATGATCACTTCATCGAAGATCGTGAGGCTCCGCTCCACTAGATCGAGATGCCCGTTTGTGACGGGATCGAATGTGCCGGGATACACGGCCACATGTTTCATACGATCTCCTTCCGCTGTAAAGAATTTCCTGCATGACCGGGATAGCTTGAAACATCAGAATTCCCGCCCTCGCCCCCCGGGGCGGCTAAACCTATTTTATAAAACGCCAGCACGGTATCGCCATACACCGCCTCACGGTATAATGATAGTCTTCCCGCCCGCTCCGGAGACTTCTGCTTCTTGAAGTGCTCCGACACGATCACGGAATTCTGCTTTAAAATTTCCGATTCCGCCACCATGGTCAGCAACTGGTCCTGATCGAGCGAGTAGGGCGGATCGAGAAAGACGATATCGAATTCCCGGGGTGCTTTCTTCAGAAAGGATCCTGCTTTGGCGGGAACAATCGTGGCCCGGGCTTCGAAGCCGCATTGCTCGATGTTCTGCCGCGTCACCTGCAAGGACTGGCGCGCGTCATCCACGAAAAAAGCCCGTTCCGCTCCCCGGCTGATCGCCTCGATGCCGACGCCGCCCGTCCCGCAATAGAGATCGAGAAACAGCGCATCCTGCACTTTGTCACCCAGGATGTTGAAAAGCGCCTGCTTTACTTTGTCCGCTGTCGGCCGTATGCGCGAACCAGCGGGAACCTTGAGCGTTCTGCCCTTGCCTGTACCACCGGTGATCCTCATTAATTTTTCGATGCTACAGAAAAATCCCTTTTAAGTCAAGGGATTCTTGACACTGCCGGACAGAGCGTATATACTTTTGACATTCAAGGAGAGGGAAGAATGCAGAAGAAAAAAACGAAGATCTCGCTGATAGTACTATTCTCTTTATTGCTCGTCTTCATCCCTGAATTCGGCGCTCTATTTTCAGCTGAACCGAAGAAAGAAAATGCCTCGCCGGGAGCGTCGCCTCCACCGGCCAAGCAAGTCCATGTCATCACGGTCGATGCCGTGATCGCGCCCGGCATAACGGAATTCATCACCAGGTCGATCGAAAAAGCCGCGGAAGCGGGGGCAGAAGCCATCATTATCCAACTTGATACTCCCGGCGGCCTCGTGGATTCCATGCGGGAGATCGTTAAGAGGATGATGGTTGCTGATATACCCGTGATTGTCTACGTCGGACCATCGGGTGCCCGTGCTGCGTCGGCCGGCGTTTTCATCACCATGGCCGCCGACATCGCAGCCATGGCCCCTGGCACGCACATCGGCGCCGCGCATCCGGTCACCATGCAGGGCAAAATGGATGAGACCATGGAGGCAAAGGTGGTCAACGATCTGGCTGCCATGGCAAGAGGAATCGCAGAAAAACGCGGGAAGAACGCTCAGTGGGCCGAAGAGGCTGTTCGGAAAAGCGTTTCCGTCACCGAGACAGAAGCATTGAAGTTGAACGTCATTGATCTTGTCTCGCCGGACATCCCTTCTCTTCTTAAAGCCGTCCAGGGAAGAACCGTTGCGATGGCCGTCGGCAAAAGAACGCTTCAAACGCAACATGCCGAGGTTAAAACGATCGAGATGAGTTTTCGGTATAAGTTTCTGAACGTCATCAGCAACCCCAACATCGCTTACATCCTCATGATCCTCGGCTTCTACGGCATTTATTTCGAGCTTTCCAATCCAGGCGCTATTTTCCCCGGCGTCGCGGGGGCTATTTGCCTGATCCTCGCCTTTTATGCGCTCC
>MHEA01000196.1:13238-13380 GCA_001805085.1 Nitrospirae bacterium GWC2_57_9 | reverse complement strand
GGAGATAAGCATAGAAACGGCCACGGCAATGCCGAAGGACGTATAGAGGGTGCGCATTTTCCGTTTGCCGATCTCCTTGAGTGCTACCTGATAGATCTTCACGCGGGTCCTCCATTATTTGTAGTCTGTCTGTCCGTTACCA
>MHEA01000196.1:899-13184 GCA_001805085.1 Nitrospirae bacterium GWC2_57_9 | reverse complement strand
AGGAAAAACTAAAAACTTTTTTAAGCTTTCTTTGTGATCCTTGCCTGCGCCCCGCGGGTAGAAATATCTTTGTCCTAACCCCCCTCTCCTTCAAGGAGAGGGATGGGGTGAGGATGGGTCATTTCGCGAGTGTAGGCCGTGACTTCATATGAGAACTGATTTTTTTCGATTTATAAAGATTTCTTCGTGTCTTCGTGTGAAAACTGTCCTTTTCTTCGGTTTCATCAAGAGTGCGTAAGCATGCCATCCTTCATGCTGTGCACCTTGTCGGTCATCCGTGCCAGGGCCAGGTTATGCGTCACCAGCAGGAACGTGGTCTTGTCCTGTTCGTTGATCCGGGAGAAGAACTCCATGACCTCGCCTTCGCTCTGCGCGTCCAGGTCTCCCGTCGGCTCGTCCGCGACGATGATCGTGGGCCGGTTGATGAAGGCCCGGGCTATGGAGACCCTGCGCTGCTGCCCGCCGGACAGCTCGGACGGGAAGGACTGCAGCTTGCGGCCGAGGCCCAGGGTCGAGAGCAGCTCCGCTGCGTACTCGTAGGTTTCCTTCCTGCTTGTCTTCCCGTGGCCGTTCGCGTAAATAACGGGAAGGGCCACGTTGTCGATCGCCCGCAGGGTCGGGATCAGGCTGGAGAACTGGAAAATGAAGCCGATCTTCCTGTTGCGCATGGCCGACAGCTGGCGGTCGTTCAGGTTCCAGATCTCGGTCCCGTCGATCTTGACGCTGCCCCGGGACGGCTTCGTGAGGCCTCCCAGGATGCTGAGCAGCGTGGTCTTGCCCGAGCCGGAGTGGCCGACGATGGAGATGAAGCTTCCGATCTCGATCTGCAGGTTGACGGACTTCAACGCTTCGATCTTCTCTCCGCCCACATCGTAGATCTTCCAGACATCGTTGATATCGATCATGTTCGCCATTTACTCACCCGCCCGTATGGCATCATAAGGCTGCAGCCTGCTGCCCTGGAGCGCGGGGTAGAAGGCCCCGGCCACGCCGACCACCACGGCCGCTGCGATTGCGATGGATGCCAGCATTATTATCGATTCGACAGGCGGCCAGAGATAGGGCATGTTCAGCGCCTTGAGGTTGAAGATGATGGTCCTCTGGTAGACGCGCATGATGACGATGCCCAGGAAGACGCCCAGCGCCCCTCCCATGCTGGTCAGCATGGCGGCTTCCGAGACGATAAGCTTGAAGATCGAGATCTTGCTCGCACCGATGGCGCGGAGTATTCCCAGCTCCCGTTTGCGTTCGTTCACAATGGTCGAAAAGATCGCGCTGATCATGAGCGCATTGGCCAGGATCAGGACGAAGCTCAGCACCAGGGTGCTGCCGAAGAGGGTGACCAGGTTCTGCCTCACGGAAGTGATGATGTTTCCGGCCGTGATCACCTTGACGTCGGGATCCTTGCTGATGGTAAAGGAGATGAAGGGGATCTTGGCGCCCACCTCGGTCTGGACCAGGACAGCCGATACCTGGCCGCGCACCAGTTTCAAAGGCTTGACGTTCGGCGTGTTATGGGACTGTTCGGCCATGACATAGGCCCGTTCGATGTTCATGAAAATAGCGTTGTCGTACAGTCCCACACCGGTCCTGCCCAGTTTCCCGTAGACCGTAAGGTTCTGGCCGTAGAAGAAGAGGGTATCGCCGACATTGTAGGAGTTCGAAGCGCCGACGATCACGTCATCCATTTGAAAGGGCCGCTCCTTTTTCTCTTCGAGCCAGGGCAGGACGGTAAAGTCGGTTTTCGGATTGAAGCCGATGATGAAGGCGTTGCCCATGACGCAGCAGTCGCCGTCCACGCTCGTCAGGAAGAGCTGCGGGGAAACGCTCTTGACCCCCTTGATCGAGGCGATCTTTTCCATGATCCCGCCCTCCATGTAGAAGAGGGAAGGTTCGCCGGTCAGCAACGCGGACTTCATGCTTATCATGGACCCCTTCGGAACGACCAGGAGGTCGGCGCCGAACTTGGAGAGCCCCTTGTTCAGGCTGCTGTTCACGCCCCACATGAGCGTGCTCGTGGAGAAGATGGCGCCGCTCACGATGGCGATGGCAAGGAGCAGGGCATAGGTCCTGAAGGTCCTGCGGGCCAGGTTCTGAAGGGCAAGGGATGTCTGGGATATGTTCATTTTTTTTAACCTTTACTGCCTTGTCTCACACGAAGCCACGAAGCCACGAAGAAAAGATTAACTTCTTTTAGAAACTGAGTTGCTTGAGGACAAAACTGCCGGAATTGTCCGCATCTTCGGATTATTTCTTTTTGAAATCATTTTGCCCTTCCTCGTGCCTTCGTGGCTTTGTATGATAATATTTTTTGTTTCCTGTTTTTAAACCTTGAGTAAAACTGCTCCCTGCCTCCTGCCGTCTACCGGAAAGCAGGAGACAGAGAGCATTTGGGTCCGCTACGTTGTCGGACACCTGCTGATCAACAGTTCCTGTTTGTTCCTTGGAATGATCACGCAGTCGTGATGTCCCTGGCCGCTCGGCAGGAATCCTTTGAGCGTATCTGTTTCCACATCGATAATGTAAAGGCCTGACGTTGTCTTCTGGTATCCGCTGATAACGCCGAAGACATGCTTGCCGTCCCCGGTCACCCCCAGGGTGTGGGCATCGGGACCGACCTCGATCTCCTTGATCACCTTCCAGTTGACCGCGTCGACCACGGCCACTCCGTTCGGCGTGGGTGACGGCCACCACAGGGTCACGTACACTTTTTTCGCATCAGGAGTGAAGCCCATGTGGAACGTATTCGGGTAGGCGCCTCTCCAGTGGGGCTGAGTAACCATGGTCTTTTTGGTCCACTTCAAGGGATCGGGATTCGTCGAATCGAAGACCATGATGTTGTTCTCTCTCACGCCGTTCATCAGAAGGAAATGCTTTCCGTCCGGAGAGAAGCCTGCCTGGTGTGCAGGGGAGAGCACATGGTCGATCGTATATTCCCAGGTGTCCTTATCCACCTGTTTCAGCTTGTACGATCCCGCCACCTTGTTCGGTGAGAGAATAATGGACACCGGGTTCCACGTGGTCGTGTCAAACACAACGCCCGCGCCGATCGTCCTGAGGGAAGCCACGCCGTACTTGCCGTTGGGATGCCATACCAGGGCGTCGAGAGCGCAGACATTCTGCTGACGGGGGCCGCTCACCTTGCCGTCCTCGATATACAGCTCGCCGCCGGGAACCAGTTCCCAGTCGATCTTTGCGCCCTTGGTGCCTTCCAGATCATATCTGCCGTCGGGACCCGCCTTCATTTTCCTGATGACGAGCTTGCCGCCGCCGGTCCAGGCTTCTTTATTGGTCTTGATGTTCGGGATCCAGTCGAAGGAGATTGCCTGGATCACCTTGGAAGGCTCCCGCTGGTAGATGCCGAGGATGTCCTTCTGCCCGTCGCCGATGGCGTACTTGTCCGCATCGGGCGCCACGGTCACATGCACGCCCAGGCCGAGCCCGGTCGTTTCCGCTACGTCTTCAACGAGGTTCATCTTGACGCCGTCATACCTGATCTTGTAGATGTGGAACCCTTCGGCCGGGTTCTTGACTTTGGTCGGAAGCCCGTAAATGTAAAGGTTCTTTCCGCCCTGGGAGTTCACGATGTATTCGAAACCCTTGTAGGGGTCCTCCGACGGGAATGCGGCAATGTGATGGATGATCGGGTTCGTATCGCCGTAGTTCACGAGGGAGATCCAGGCGAGCGTCTTGCCCGTGGACATGTCGTGGGCGGCAACGGTACCCGCGAACTTGCCCGGTGTCAGGAAAATATATTTCCCGAGCGTCTTGTAAACGTCATCGAAGTTCGGGCCGCTGAATATCCCGGCATGGGATGTCAGGGGCAGCGCCGTTGCCAGGAGCAGCAGCGTCATTAACAAAATTGTCTTTCTCCACTTCTTCATCATACCCTCCTCCTTGATTGGTTGAACAAAAGAACTTTCGAACCTTTGAAACCGACGATCACCTCCTTTGATTGATTTTTAATGTTTGACTTTTCGCACGAGTAAGTGCAAACACTATGCCCATCTTTGGAACTACCTATCAATGAGGCACCGGTCAGGAAGGTGAACCGGCCATATGCGCTGTAAAACAGGCGCTTGTGAAAGAGGAGGGTCTTAAACTATCTTCGAGATGGACAACATCGCTAATTGTGAATGCAGGATAAAAAGGCAGGCATGTTCCAATATTTCTTTTTGAAACAGAATGGGCTGTTCAAGATGAAACATTATAAAGATCTCATATCGCGCTCCCTGATCTCCAGATCCCTGAGCCGGGGATGACAGCGGCTGCAGGTGAGATGAGGACAGCTGTCGAAGGTTTCCTCCTGAAGGCTGTTATGAAAGGAGTTCCTCCAGGCTGCGCGGAGCGCCTGGATGTCGATCTGCTTATCCAGGTGGCAGGAGATGGACGTGAGGTGGCATGTTGAGCAGATGCTGTTCCTGTCGTAGAACGTTCGAGAACAGCCGCTGCCCGGAAGGAGAAGCAGGCCCGCAAGGATGAAAAACTGCAGGTATCGTCGCTTTGTCGGCATGATTGTTGTTCTCAGTCTTCTTGTACTTCAGCAAGTTCAATGCCAGGGAAAAGGGTGCTTTCCGGAGGGGCAGGTTCGGCAGGAAGGGGGGTGTATTATTCTTCGTTCATCTCGATCTTGTACTGTTTCATCTTTCTCCAGAGCGTGGTCCTGCCGATCTTCAATTCCTTGCATGCTTCGGCCAGGTTGTTGGGGTGGCGCGCAATGGCCAGGAGGATCAGTTTCTTCTCACCCTCTTTGATATCCAGGGGCGCCGACTCATCCGCTTCCTGCCCGGAAAGGCAGGGCGTGTCCGCTGCGTCGTCAAAGAGGTCGTCGCACTGAACGAGGCTGCCTTCCGAGATTGCCACGGCGCGGCAGACGAGGTTCTGGAGTTCCCTGATGTTTCCCGGGTAATCATGAACAATGAGCTTTGCCATGCACTGCGGCGCGAACCCCGTCAGCCCCGTTCTTTTCTGGTCCTCGACGCACTGCGCCAGGAACTGTTCTGCAAGCAGGGGGATGTCCTCGCGGTGCTCGCGAAGCGGCGGCAGGCGGAGGGGGAGCACGTTGATCCGGTAATAGAGGTCTTCCCGGAAGCCGCCTCTTTTGATCGCCGCGGGAAGGTCGGTATTGGTCGCAGCTATCACCCGCGCATCCACGGGTGTCTCCTCGTTGCTGCCCACCTTCCTGATCGTCTTGTCCTGCAGCACGCCCAGCAGTTTTGCCTGCAGCGCCGTGGGAATGGAACCGATCTCGTCCAGCAGGATCGTGCCCCGATTAGCTGCCTCGAACAGGCCCTTGCGCTCCATGAGCGCGCCCGTGAAAGCGCCCTTGGCATGGCCGAACAGCTCGCTCTCGAGAAGCTGCTCCGGGATGGATGCGCAGTTCACCGAAATGAAGGGCTCCCGTGCTCGTGCGCTGTTCAGATGAATGGCCTTTGCCGTCAGGTTCTTTCCGGTGCCGGTTTCGCCGGTGATCAGGACCGGGAAGCTGGTGTGGGAGATCTTCTTCAACTGGTTCCTGACCGCGTTCATGGCCTGGCTCTTGCCGCTGATCAGGGGGAACCCGTCCCCGGCCGATGACCGGTTGAGGAGCATGGCATGCAGGTCCCGCGCGGTGGCGCTCCTTTCTATCGCCCTGCTCGCCCGGTGGACGATCTCGTCATACTCGAAGGGCTTGGCAACATAGTCCGTGGCGCCGAGCCGCATTGCTTCCACGGCGGAATCGATCGTGCCGAAGGCGGTCATAATGATGACCGGGACCTGAAGGTTCTGTTCCCGCATCCGGTTCAAAAGCTCGATCCCGTTCATGCCGTCCATGCGCAGGTCCGTGATCACGAGATCGAAGGCCTGCGTCCCGAACCGGCGCATCGCTTCCAGGCCGTTCATGGCCGGGCAAACCTGGTGGCCCTCTTTCTGAAAGAGGATCGCCAGGCTTTTTCTCATGCCTTCTTCATCATCGACTATCAAGATGGACGACATCGTTCTCAGCCTCCGCTATCACAGATTGTCGGGCTTGCAAGGGCATGCTGATGGATACCGTCGTGCCCCGATCGAGCGTGCTATCAACGGCAACACGGCCCCCGTGCTGCCTGATGATGCGTTCGACGATGGAAAGGCCGAGCCCGGTCCCCTTCGTCTTGGTCGAGAAAAAGGGCTGGAACGCCCTTTTTATCGTTTCCGGCGACATGCCCTTGCCGGTGTCGGAGACCGCGATCACTGCCTCGCCGCGCGATCCGTCCGGCACGTGCGGTCTCCGGGCGGTCGTGATCGTGAGCGTGCCCCCCTCCCGCATGGCCTGCACGGCATTGATCAGGATGTTCCACAGGACCTGTTTCAGGGCGTTCCGGTCGGCCAGGAGGTCAGGCATCAGGGGATCGAGGGACCGGACTATTTGTATGGACCCGCCGGTCAGGTCGTGATGGGCAAGCAGCGCGGCCGTTTCCTCGATCACGCCGTTCAGGTCCGTCTTCGCCATTTGCAGGGGATGAGGCTTCGCGAATTCCAGGAAGTCCGTGATGAACCCGTCCAGCCTGTTTATCTCCTTGCCGATGATGGAGAGCAATTCCCTGTCCTCCGGGGAAAGGAGCGCGTGGCGCTTGAAGATACCGGCGGAATTCTTGATGGCCGCGAGCGGGTTCCGGATCTCGTGGGATATGACGGCCGCCATTTTGCCGACGGAGGCGAGCTTCTCCGATTCCAGCAGCTCCTCCTGCGTGCACTTGAGATGGTCGTAGGCCTGCTTCAATTCGTCTACGGTGGCGCTCAACTGTTTGCGCGATTCATACAGCTCACGAAAGGTCCTGACCAGCCCGTGGGCGAGGCCGATGCTGAGCCCCACGAAGATCATCAGCTTGATGAGATGCCAGTACCACCAGGTCATGTTCCAGATGTTCGACAAGGCAAAAAGGATCTCGCTTTCGAAAAAAAGGAGCGCTGCCAGCGAGAAGACGAAGTAGAGAATGTCATTGGTGGCCCGGAAATGCCGGAAAAAAATGATCCCTGCGGACAGAAAACAGAAAGTGGCCAGCACGTTGATCACGATCAGCTTCGGGCTGAAATCCCAGACAAAGGGGATGGTCACGGGCACGTGGTGTCTTGTTTCACCCGTGACCGCATCGGGAAGGATCGGCACCAGGTGCGTCACTTCCACGACCGCGCCTGCCAGGGCAAGGACCCCGGAGGCCAGGAGCAGCCGCTGGCGCCAGGGCGCATCACGAACGTTTTTTTTCAGCGACAGCGCGGTCCAGAGGAAAAAGGCGCCGCCGGCGAACGCGCTGAGGGTATGGAACCAGACAAAGAGCGAGATGCAATGATTGGAATAGGCATGGGCAAAATCGAACACTGCCATGGACAGGAAGGCCATGAGCAGATAAAAAGTGCTTCTCCTGCCCGACGCCCGGTATTCCTTATAAACGATGTAGGCGATGGTGAGGGAGATCAGACCGCAGTAGGATTCGAACAGGGAGTGGGTGAAGGTGTTGATCCAGACAAAGCTCAGGATCTCGTGCACCTGCACGAATTGGCCCGCAATGGACAGGAAGGATACGAGCCCCATGAGAGCGAGGGCGAACCAGTACATCTTCTTCTTGATCTGGTTCAGTTTTTCATCAGGATGATCGAGACGGTAGGCGATGTTCGGCAAGAGGGTACCGGGGCCATTGGTCATACCTTGCTCTCCTGGAGCATTCTTCTCCAATTGCCCGAACCTTGTCAACGTAAAATTTGAATTTTACATTGAAAACAAGGTATTCTTACGAATCCTGCCACAGGACGCGGATCGGCCCGCGGGACAGGCCGTTCACGAGCCGTTCTTCCCCTAATTTCCGGATTCTGCTGATGAAACGGGTAAGTTCTTAGTTGACACTCACCGGTAAATGCTGTAATTTTAAACATGACCGGGATCGTGCTTGCTGGCGGCGAAAGCCGGCGCATGGGCAGGGACAAGGCGTTCCTGACCATCAACGGCAGGCCCATGATCGAGTGCGTGATCAGCGTCCTGCGCGAAGTAACGGAGCACATCATCGTGGTCACCAACACGCCGGAGGCCTATGCGGGCCACGATGTGGAGATCACGACGGATGCTTTCGGACAGCGCGGCTCCATCGTGGGCGTCTATTCCGGCCTGCTCCGGTCCCGCGACGAATATAATATCGTGGTCGCCTGCGACATGCCGTTCCTGAATTCCGGTCTTATCCGGTATATGAGCGGCCTGGCAACAGCAGAATACGATGTGGTCCTTCCGAAGATCGGGGAGTTCGTGGAACCGCTCCACGCCGTCTACGGGAGGGGATTGCTGCCGGTGTTCGAGGAACGCATCAGGAACGGTCACAAGCGGATCATGAGCGCATTCACGGGGCGGCGCGTACGCTATGTCACGGAAAAGGAAGTGGACCGCTTCGACCCCGGGCGGCGGTCCTTCGTCAACCTGAATACAGTCAAGGAGTACGAGGAGGTAACATGTTCGGACTTGGAATGCCGGAACTGATCGTCGTTCTGATCATTGTGCTGGTCATTTTCGGCGCGACCCGCCTGCCGCAGCTGGGCGAGGGCCTGGGAAAGGCCATTAAAGGCTTCAAGAAGGGCATCTCGCCCGATTCTAACGAAGAGGCCGGCAAGAAAGAGAACAAGAGCTAGCCCTCCCGTATGAAGTGGGTGCTTGCGGAGTGTGATGAAAAAGCGGCTGCAGTGCTCACGCGGGATGCAGGGGTCCATCCCCTTATTGCCAGGCTGCTGGTGAACCGCGGGGTCGTCGACCCCGCCGCAGCACGCAGCTTTCTGAACTGCGATCTTTCCCTTTTGTCTTCCCCGGCCGTATTTGCCGGCATGGAACGCGCAACGGCCCGCATCAGGAAAGCCGTAGAGGGCCGCGAACAGATCGTTGTCTACGGGGATTACGACGTGGATGGCGTGACAGGCTCGGCACTCCTGTACCTGGTGTTGAAGCGCCTGAACGCCGGCGTAGATAGTTATATCCCGGACCGGATGACCGAAGGGTACGGCCTCAACCGGGGCGCCCTGGAGCGGCTCAAAACTTCCGGCGCCGGTCTGGTCATTACCGTTGATTGCGGCATCAGCGCGGTCGACGAGGCTGAAACGGCCCGCTCCCTCGGGCTGGACCTCATCATAACCGATCATCACGAGATAGGCAGTTCGAGTCGGTCAAACAAAGAGAACGGCCCAAACGGCTCGAGCGGTCTTATCCTCCCTGACGCATTATCAATCCTTCATCCCTGGCTGCTGCTGCCCGAGGTATCTCCCGAGGTCCGAGACCAGGTGTCTGGACTGACGGGAGTCGGCGTCGCTTTCAAGCTGGCGCAGGCGCTGCTCGGGCTCGATGCCTGCGATGCAGGGATGCGGCCCTACCTGGACCTCGTGACCCTGGGCACCGTTGCCGACGTGGGCAGGATCATGGGCGAGAACCGGGTGCTCGTCAGGCACGGGCTGGAGCTGCTGTCGCGGCAGGACGGGTCCCTGCGGCCGGGCATCGCGGCCCTGAAGCAGGTGACGGGGCTGAACGGGAAGAAGATCAGCGCCGGGACCGTGGGGTTTACGCTGGGACCCCGCATAAACGCGAGCGGCAGGCTGGAGCGGGCGGACATGGCATTCCGGCTCCTGACCACGGCGTCCGGGGACGAGGCGCGGGAACTGGCCGAAGCGCTGGACGGGGTGAACAGGGAGCGCCAGGATGTCGAAGAGCGCATCCAGGAGGAGGCGCGGAAGCTCTGCCTCAAGCAGGACCCGGCCGGGACAGGTGCTTTCGTTCTTGCCTCCCGGGACTGGCATCCCGGAGTGATCGGAATCGTGGCCTCGCGCATCGTCGAGGAGTTCTACCGGCCCACGGCGCTTATCTGCGTCAAGGACGGCATCGGCAAAGGGTCGGCCAGGAGCATTCCCGGGTTCGACCTGTACCACGGCCTGTTGCAGTGCAGAGACCTGCTTCTCGGCTTCGGCGGCCATAAATACGCGGCCGGGTTCAGCCTGTCCGAGGACAAGATCGTCCCGTTCCGGGAGCGGCTTAATGCGCTCGTTCTCGAAACTCTTGGCAAGGAAGGTTTCTTCCGCACCCAGACGGTTGACGTGGCGGTGCCGCTGGACGAGCTTACGCTTGACCTGCTGTCCGAGATCGAGAAACTGGCGCCCTTCGGTCAGGGCAACCCCGAACCGAGGCTGGGCGCTCGCGGGCTCCAGGTGATCTCGTCGCGGATCGTGGGCGGCAATCATCTCAAGCTGAGGCTGAAGCACGAGAGCGGGACGTCGCTCGACGCCATTGCTTTCAAACGCGGCGATCTCCTCGGCCGCATCGTGCGCGACGGCGCCCGCGTGGCCGTCGTGTTCACGCCCCGCGTGAATGCCTGGAACGGGAGCATGTCCGTGGAACTGGAGATAAAGGACCTGAAGCCGGACAAATAATTTCGAATCTCGAAATTCGAATTTCGAAATTGAAGGTGGTTATGCCCCCAGTTCGTCTCGAAGATATCGTTGAACGGATCCAGAGCTACCACCCGGAAGCGGACGTGGACATGCTCCGGCGCGCCTATATCTTTTCCGCCAAAGCGCACCAGGGCCAGACCCGTCTCTCCGGCGAGGCCTACCTGGTGCACCCCATCGAGGTCGCTGCTGTTCTGGCAAGTTTGAAGCTGGATGCCGCCACTGTTGCAGCCGGCCTGCTGCACGACACCATAGAGGACACGACCGTGACCCAGGAAGAGATCACCGCGCTCTTCGGGGACGAAGTGGGCATGCTCGTGGACGGTATGACCAAGCTGTCGCGCATGGAACTCCAGAGCAGGGAGCAGCGGGAGGCCGACAACTTCCGGAAGATGATCGTGGCCATGGCGAAGGACATCAGGGTGATCCTGATCAAGCTCGCCGACCGCCTCCATAACATGCGCACCCTCAGATCCCTCCCCCCGGACAAGCAGAAACGGATCGCCCAGGAGACGCTCGATATCTATGCCCCCCTGGCCAACCGGCTCGGCATCTCGAAGATCAAGACCGAGCTCGAAGACCTTTCGTTCTCCTACCTGAACCCCGAGGCCTACAACGACCTCATTCATAAGGTGAACCAGCGCCGCATCGAACGGGAGTCCTACATCAACGAGCTGATCGAGACCATGAAGCGGCAGCTCGCGGAGCACGGGTACAAGGGAGAAGTGAAGGGGAGGCCCAAGCATTTTTACAGCATCTACCAGAAGATGCTGAAGCAGGGCATCGCCTTCGAGGACGTATACGACCTCATCGCGATCCGCATCATCACCGACAGCAAGGTCAACTGCTACGCCATCATGGGCCTGATCCATTCGCTCTGGACCCCGGTGCCCGGGCGGTTCAAGGACTTCATCGGCGTGCCCAAGTCGAACCTCTACCAGTCCCTCCATACCACCGTGATCGGCCCGAAAGGCGAGCGCGTGGAGTTCCAGATCCGGACCGAGGAGATGCACCGGATCGCCGAGGAAGGCATCGCCGCCCACTGGCGGTACAAGGAAAAGTCGGCCGTCAGCCAGCGCGAGGAGCAGCAGTTCGCCTGGCTCCGCCAGCTTCTGGAATGGCAGCGCGACCTGCCCGATGCCCGGGAGTTCATGGAGACGGTCAAGGGCGACCTGTTCCCGGACGTGGTCTACGTCTTTACGCCCCGCGGCGACGTGAAGGAGCTTCCCCTGGGGTCCACGCCCGTGGATTTCGCCTACAGCGTGCATACCGACATCGGCCACCAGTGCGTGGGCGCGAAGGTGAACGGGAAGATAGTCCCTTTGAAACACGTGCTGCACAATGGGGACAAGATCGAGGTCGTGACCCAAACGGGCCATACGCCCAGCCGGGACTGGCTCAAGTTCGTCAAGACCTCCAAGGCCAGGACCAGGATCAAAGCGTGGCTCAAGACCGAAGAGCGCAGGCGCAGCATTCTGCTCGGCAAGGAACTGCTCGAAAAGGACCTCCGGAAGCATGATCTGAGCCCGTCCAAGCTGTTCAAGTCCGATGAGCTTCTGAAAGTCGCGCATGACATGTCCCAGAACACCCTGGACGACCTCCTGGCGGCCATCGGGTACGGCAAGGTCTCGGCGCATATGGTAGCCAACAAGCTTGCTCCCGAAAAGGCCCATCCCGAGCCAGTCGCGAAAAAGGCGCCCCATAAGCCCGCCAAACCGGCCGGCGGGGGCATGAAGATCAGCGGCATGGATAACATGCTCATACACCTTTCGAAGTGCTGTAATCCCGTTCCCGGAGATAAAGTGGTCGGTTTCATCACCCGGGGGAGGGGCGTTTCGATCCATACCACTGACTGCCCCA